>NZ_JBITIB010000044.1:0-48595 GCF_044458565.1 Streptomyces sp. NPDC050433
GTTACATTCCGAACCCGGAAGCTAAGCCTTTCAGCGCCGATGGTACTGCAGGGGGGACCCTGTGGGAGAGTAGGACGCCGCCGAACAATTATTGGGGAGTGCCCCGTACCTTTTGGTACGGGGCATTTCTGCGTTCAAGACCCCATGGCGTCCGACGGCGGTTCGTCCGGGTAGGGTCAGGGGGCATCGTTGGTACGTCCCCGCACAGGAGGCCCTCGGGTGGAGGTTCAGGAGACCCGCGTCCAGACGGATCGGGTGTTCACCATCCCCAACATCCTGAGCATGGCTCGCCTCTTGGGCGTGCCGCTCTTCCTGTGGCTCATCCTTCGTCCGGAGTTCGGCGGGCCGAACAGTGACGGCTGGGCATTGCTCGTCCTGATGCTCAGCGGGGTCACCGACTATCTCGACGGCATGCTCGCTCGCCGCTGGAACCAGATCAGCAGCCTGGGGCGGCTCCTGGACCCTGCGGCTGACCGGCTTTACATCCTTTCCACTCTGGTCGGCCTGACCTGGCGCGAGATCTTGCCTCTGTGGCTCACCGCGGCGCTTCTGGCGCGCGAGCTGATGCTGCTGGTCATGGTGGGAATCCTCCGCAGACATGGCTATCCGCCTCCCCAGGTGAACTTCCTGGGAAAGGCGGCTACCTTCAACTTGATGTATGCCTTCCCGTTGCTGCTACTCAGCGACGGGAGCGGATGGCTCGCAGCACTTGCCGAAGTTTTCGGATGGGCGTTCGCTGGATGGGGTACAACTCTCTACTGGTGGGCAGGGATCCTCTACGTGGTCCAGGTCCGCCGGCTCGTCAGAGCGGACAGAGTGGCCGATTGAGCTCGTCGATGTGGTGCCGTGCAGAGTCGCCGGCCCGCACCTGATGCCTGCCATACGGCCTGTCCAGATGGGTGACGTCGGCGAGACCGTCTCTTCAAGGAGGACGCTTCCGACATGAAGGCCGTCGTGATGGCTGGCGGCGAAGGCACGCGCCTTCGTCCCATGACCTCAAGCATGCCCAAGCCGTTGCTGCCGGTGGCGAATCGGCCAATCATGGAGCATGTGCTGCGTTTGTTGAAGCGGCACGGACTCAGTGAGACCGTCGTCACCGTTCAGTTCCTCGCTTCTCTCGTGAAGAACTATTTCGGCGACGGCGAAGAGCTTGGAATGGAGCTCACCTATGCGAATGAGGAGAAGCCGCTCGGCACTGCGGGGAGTGTGAAGAATGCCGAAGAGGCGCTGAAGGACGACGCTTTTCTCGTCATTTCCGGTGACGCTCTCACCGACTTCGACCTGACCGACCTCATCGCCTTCCACAAGGAGAAGGGCGCGCTGGTCACGGTATGTCTGACGCGGGTGCCGAATCCCCTGGAGTTCGGCATCACGATCGTGGACGAAGAGGGAAAGGTGGAGCGCTTCCTGGAGAAGCCCACCTGGGGGCAGGTCTTCTCGGACACGGTCAACACCGGAATCTATGTGATGGAACCCGAGGTGTTCGACTATGTCGAGGCCGACACTTCGGTCGACTGGTCCGGTGATGTCTTCCCTCAGCTCATGAAGGAGGGCAAGCCGATCTATGGCTATATCGCCGAGGGCTACTGGGAAGACGTCGGTACGCACGAGAGCTATGTGAAGGCCCAGGCGGATGTCCTGGAGGGAAAGGTCGATGTCGATCTCGACGGCTTCGAGATTTCGCCCGGTGTGTGGGTTGCCGAAGGCGCCGAGGTCCATCCCGACGCCGTTCTGCGTGGTCCGCTCTACATCGGTGACTACGCCAAGGTCGAGGCCGACGTCGAGATTCGGGAGCACACGGTCATCGGGTCCAACGTGGTCGTGAAGACCGGGGCCTTTCTCCATCGAGCTGTTGTGCACGACAACGTGTACATCGGCCAGCACAGCAATCTGCGTGGCTGTGTGATCGGCAAGAACACCGACATCATGCGTGCGTCGCGCATCGAGGACGGCGCGGTCATCGGTGACGAGTGCCTGGTCGGCGAGGAATCGATCATCCAGGGCAATGTCCGGGTGTATCCGTTCAAGACCATCGAGGCCGGCGCTTTCGTCAACACCTCGGTGATCTGGGAGTCCCGGGGGCAGGCGCATCTCTTCGGAGCGCGCGGGGTTTCCGGGATCCTCAACGTCGAGATCACGCCGGAGCTGGCTGTGCGGCTGGCGGGCGCGTACGCCACGACGCTCAAGAAGGGCTCCACCGTCACCACCGCACGAGACCACTCGCGTGGCGCGCGTGCTCTCAAGCGGGCCGTGATCTCCGCGCTGCAGGCCAGCGCCATCGACGTACGGGACCTGGAGAACGTACCGCTGCCCGTCGCCCGGCAGCAGACGGGGCGCGGCAGTGCCGGAGGCATCATGATCCGGACGACGCCCGGTGTGCCCGACTCCGTCGACATCATGTTCTTCGACGAACGGGGCGCCGACCTGTCGCAGGGCGGGCAGCGGAAGCTGGACCGGGTGTACGCGAGGCAGGAGTACCGCAGGGCCTTTCCGGGCGAGATCGGGGACCTGCACTTCCCGGCGAGTGTCTTCGACTCGTACACCGGCTCATTGCTCAGGAATGTCGACACGAGCGGGATCGCCGAAGCCGGATTGAAGGTCGTCGTCGACGCGTCCAACGGCAGCGCCGGGCTTGTTCTGCCCAGCCTCCTCGGGCGGCTCGGAGTCGACGCGCTGACCATCAACCCCGGCCTGGACGAGGCGCGGCCCACCGAGACCGTCGAGTCACGCAGGTCCGGTCTGGTCCGGCTGGGCGAGATCGTGGCCTCCGCGCGGGCGTCCTTCGGGGTGCGGTTCGACCCCGTGGGCGAGCGACTGTCGCTCGTGGACGAGCGCGGACGGATCATCGAGGACGACCGTGCCCTGCTGGTGCTGCTCGACCTGGTCGCCGCCGAGCGGCGCAGCGGCAGGGTGGCGCTGCCCGTCACGACGACCAGGATCGCCGAGCAGGTGGCCGCGTACCACGGGACCCAGGTGGAGTGGACGACGACATCGCCCGACGACCTCACGCGGGTCGGGCGCGAGGATGCCACGATCTTCGGCGGCGACGGCCGTGGTGCGTTCATCGTTCCCGAGTTCAGCAGCCTCCTCGACGGCACGGCGGCCTTCGTACGGCTGCTGGGTCTGGTCGCCCGTACGCAGCTCACGCTCAGCCAGATCGACGCCCGTATCCCTCGCGCCCATGTGCTGCGCAGGGATCTGGCGACCCCCTGGGCCGTCAAGGGTCTGGTCATGCGGCGGGTCGTGGAGGCGGCGGGGGAGCGGGACGTCGACACGACCGACGGCGTGCGGGTCGTGGAGGCCGACGGGCGGTGGGTGATGGTGCTTCCGGCACCCGCCGAGGCGGTCACCCATTTGTGGGCCGAGGGGCCGGACGACGCCTCCGCCCAGGCGCTGCTCGACGAGTGGTCCGCTGTTGTGGACAGCGCAGGTCAGTGACCTGACGGCGGTGTGCCGGAGGCGGGCGGCCGACGCCCTCCGGCACACCGGTAGGGCCATTCGGCGGTAGTGCCCGCGCCGTGCGACGATGTGCGGCATGCCGCAGCAGCCCCCCGTTCGGAGTACACCCTCGCCACCCCGGCGTCCCGACGCGTCCATGTCGCTGCTGAACAACGTGATGGACCACAGCCTGGATGACGGTTACGCGGAGGCGGCGGCCCGCAGGGACGCCGAGGACGGCGGACTGCCCCGTACGCTCCGTGCCAAGCTCGGCCTTGCGGCGGGGCTCGTACTGGCCGCTCTGGTCGTCACCGTGGGAGCGGCCGAGGCGCGGATCGACGCACCGGTCGTCGCCAAGGAACGTGAAGAGCTGATCGACCGGATCGACGCCGAGACGGCCTCCGCGGACAGCCTCGAACGCACGGTGGACAAGCTCCGTGACGAGGTGGGCGCCATGCAGCGCGAGGCGCTGCGGCACCACGGCGGCGAACAGGGCGAGCTGGTGGCTCTCCTGTCGGGCTCCACGGAGGTCGAGGGACCGGGCGTGAAGCTCGTCGTGGACGATGCCAAGTCCGCCGACGAGAGCGCCGGCGGGCCGCGTGAGAGCAACAACTTCTCGGACACGGGGCGGGTCAGGGACCGGGACATGCAGCAGATCGTCAACGGTCTGTGGGAGTCCGGGGCCGAGGCGGTGTCCATCAACGGCCAGCGTCTGACGGCCCTTTCGGCGATCAGAGCCGCCGGTGAGGCCATACTGGTCGACAACAAGCCGCTGGTGCCGCCGTACACGGTGCTGGCCGTGGGGGACGGGAAAAACCTGAGTACCGCATTTCAGGACAGTGCTGACGGCCAGTACCTGCACTCGCTGCAGGAGAACTTCGGTGTCCGCACGAGCATTTCCGATCAGGGGACGGTGCGTCTTCCTGCCGCACCGAGCCTGATCGTACGTACAGCAGAGCCGAAGGCCGCCGACCCGGAGAAGGGCGACGGAGGGGCCACGGCAGACACAGGGAAGGGCACATCGTGATCGCGGTACTTGGCCTCGTCGTGGGAGTCGTGGTCGGACTGTTGGTTCGCCCGGAAGTGCCGGCGGTGGTCGAGCCCTATCTGCCGATCGCCGTCGTCGCCGCTCTCGACGCGGTCTTCGGGGGGCTGCGGGCCATGCTCGACGGGATCTTCGTCGACAAGGTGTTCGTGGTGTCGTTCCTGTCGAACGTGGTGGTGGCCGCGCTCATTGTCTTCCTCGGTGACAAGCTCGGTGTCGGCGCGCAGCTGTCCACCGGTGTGGTCGTCGTGTTCGGTATCCGGATCTTCTCCAACGCTGCCGCGATCCGCCGGCACGTCTTCCGGGCGTGAGGCCGATGACCAGCGAGCAGACCCCGCCCCCGCCGTCCCCGGAGCCGCCCCAGATGACGGGCCGTCAGCGGCTCGCCGCCGGCCTGTGGCCGCCCCGTGTCACGCGGGCCCAACTCATCGTCGCCGTCCTGCTGTTCGTGCTGGGACTGGGTCTGGCCATTCAGGTCCGTTCGACCAACGACGACAGCGCCCTGCGCGGCGCGCGCCAGGAGGACCTGGTACGGATCCTGGACGAGCTCGACGGCCGCACCGAGCGGCTGGAGGACGAGAAGCAGCGGCTCGACGACCAGCAGACGGAGCTGGAGACCAGCTCCGACCAGGCCGAGGAGGCGCGTAAGCAGACGCGGGAGAAGGAGCAGCAGCTCGGCATCCTGGCCGGTACGGTCGCGGCGAAGGGCCCCGGTATCACGCTGACCGTTCAGGACGACGGTGCCACCATCGACTCCGACATGCTGCTCGACGCCATCCAGGAGCTGCGGGCGGCCGGTGCCGAGGCGATCCAGGTGAACGGGGTCCGGGTGGTCGCTGCCACGTACTTCTCCGGCAGCGACGGCGACATCGAGGTGGACGGGAAGCGGATCAGCGCGCCGTACCGTTTCAAGGTGATCGGCAAACCGCAGGATCTGGAGCCGGCGCTCAACATCCCCGGAGGTGTGGTGCAGACTTTGGAGAAGGAGCAGGCCACGGCCACGGTGGCGGCTGCTGACGAGATCGTTGTCGACGCCTTGCGGGCGGCGAAGCGGCCTGACTACGCTCGGTCGTCGTCGTAGTGGGGCGGGGGCGCATGCGGACCCCGGGACCAGGGCAGAAGGTTCCGGGGGGTCGGCGCACATTCCGTGTGGTGCGTGGTGGAAACTGTCTGGTGGATACGGACGTTGTGAAGATGTCCGAGTCGGCAGGTGTGTTCATTCAGGGTTCGTCCTGCCCCACGGGCGGGTCTGTTCAGGTCAAGGGGAATCGCCCGTGAAGTTGTTTGGAAAGTTGTTCGGCAGGAGTGCACGCGAGGACGGCGGTAACGCCCGGCATCGCGCACCGCGCCACGGCCAGGAGGAGCAGGGCGGCGAGCGCCCGCTCTTCCGCGACGAGGTCGGCAGCCCCGGTGGGGACAGTACGGGCGGTCACGGCGCGTCGTCTGTTGACCCCGCCAGTTCTGGCGGCATAGGTTTCGGTGAACCATCAACCTCAAGTACGGGTGGAGGGTTTCCCCCCGGTCAGGAGGGTCCGCCCATGTCGGCCTTGCCGGTTTGTACGAGGTGCGGTCACCGCAACACCCAGGACAGTCGGTTCTGCTCCAACTGCGGTGCGCCGCTGAGGGCCGGGGCCCCCGCGGAGCGTCCTTCGGAGACGACCTCGACCATCTCCATCTCGGGCCTTGAGGCGTACGAGGCGGAAGCGACCGGCCAGACGGCCGTTCCCTCGCTCTCGCCGGAGGCGCAGGCCGCGGTGGACGCGCTTCCGGCCGGCTCGGCGCTGCTGGTCGTGCGTCGCGGCCCGAACTCGGGCAGCCGCTTCCTGCTGGACGGCGACCTGACGACGGCCGGAAGGCACCCGCAGAGCGACATCTTCCTCGACGACGTCACCGTGTCCCGGCGGCACGTCGAGTTCCGCAGGAGCCCGGAGGGTCACTTCACGGTCTCCGATGTCGGCAGTCTCAACGGTACGTACGTCAACCGGGAGCGGATCGACGCCGTCGCGGTGTCGAACGGTGACGAGGTCCAGATCGGCAAGTACCGGCTGGTCTTCTACGCGAGCCAGCGGGGCGTGTGACCCTTCAGGGAAGGTCCATGCTGCGACCACAGACGGGCGGTGCCGGCCACGGCACCGCCCCAAATGGCGACCGTCTGGTCAGCATCGGCATGGTGCTGAACCAGCTCAGGGACGAGTTCCCCGAGGTCACCATCTCCAAGATCCGGTTCCTGGAGGCCGAAGGCCTCGTCGAGCCCCGGCGGACCCCTTCCGGGTACCGGAAATTCAGCCCCGAGGACGTCGAGCGCCTCGCCCGGGTCCTGCGCATGCAGCGGGACCACTATCTGCCCCTCAAGGTCATCAGGGAGCATCTCGACGCCGTCACGCGCGGTGAACGGCTCCAGCTGCCCTCGCAGGTCCCCCAAGGCCCTCAGCGGGAACTCCCCGGCTCCAGGTGGGACGCGGAGCCCGAGCGGCCCACCGCCCCGAAGATCGGCCGCGCCGAGCTGCTGGCCGCCACCGAGGCGGGCGAGAGCGAGCTGGACGAGTGGGAGGCGTACGGCCTCATCGCCCCGACGGCGGAGGGCGGCTACGACTCCGAGACCGTGACCGTGGCGAAACTTGTCGCGGAACTCGGAAGATTCGGTCTGGAACCACGCCATCTGCGCACGGTGAAAGCCGCCGCCGACCGCGAGGCCGGACTGGTCGAGCAGGTCGTCGCGCCCCTGCGCCGACACCGCAATCCGCAGACCAGGGCCCATGCCGAGGCCGCGACGAAAGAGCTGGCCGCCCTCTCGGTACGGCTCCACGCGGCACTGGTGCAGACGGCTCTCGGAGTCCGGCTTACCTGATCTTGGGGGAGTCCGACTACCCAAACCGACCGGGCACGACCTAGGGTTGCTGTGTGAACGAGCTCGACGTCGTGGGTGTCCGGGTGGAAATGCCCTCCAACCAACCGATCGTGCTCCTGCGTGAAGTGGGAGGCGACCGGTACCTTCCCATCTGGATCGGGCCTGGGGAAGCTACCGCTATTGCCTTCGCCCAGCAGGGCATGGCACCGGCCCGACCACTGACCCATGACCTCTTCAAGGATGTCCTTGAGGCAGTGGGCCAGGAACTCACGCAGGTGCGTATCACCGACCTGCGCGAAGGAGTCTTCTACGCGGAGCTGGTCTTCGCGAGCGGTGTCGAGGTGAGTGCCCGGCCGTCCGACGCCATAGCGCTGGCGCTGCGTACGGGCACGCCCATCTACGGCAGCGACGGGGTGCTGGACGATGCGGGCATCGCCATCCCCGACGAGCAGGAGGACGAGGTGGAGAAGTTCCGCGAATTCCTCGACCAGATCTCTCCGGAGGATTTCGGGACCAACAGCCAGTGAGCGCTGAACGGCCGAAGACCGTCATACCGGACTCCGTCCGCGCATTCGACCAGCCGTTCCCGGTGGCGGGACGCGGTAAACCACCCTCAGGGTGATTATCACTCGGCGTGCCTAGCGTGGCGATCGTTGACGCACCTGGAGGGACTGCTTACCGTCGACGGGGCAGGTCAAGGACGGAGGTCGGTGTGAGAAGCAGCGGCGACGGTACGGCGAACGGCCCGTACCCGCTTCACGGCAGTACGTCCGATCCCACGACCGACATGGTCGGCTACCGGGGACCGACCGCGTGCGCGGCGGCGGGTATCACCTACCGCCAGCTGGACTACTGGGCGCGTACCGGGCTGGTCGAGCCGAGTGTGCGCCCCGCGAAGGGATCGGGGACCCAGCGGCTCTACAGCTTTCGCGACGTCGTGTTCCTCAAGATCGTGAAGCGCTTCCTGGACACCGGTGTCGCTCTCCAGAACATCCGGGCGGCGGTCCAGCATCTGCGCGATCGCGGGGCGGGTGACCTGGAGCGTATGACCCTCATGAGCGACGGCGCCACGGTGTACGAGTGCTCGTCGCCGGACGAGGTCGTGGACCTGCTCCAGGGCGGTCAGGGCATCTTCGGGATCGCCGTCGGTGTGGTGTGGCGGGACGTCGAGACGGCGCTCTCCCAGCTGCACGGGGAGCGTGTCGACACCGGCGAGACCCTGATCGGCCACAACCCCGCCGACGAACTCGCCCGCCGACGCCGTGACCGGGCCGTCTGACCCCTCGGTCAGGGGCGATTGTCAGTGGCGTAGGGGAGCATCGGTGGGGTGAGACCCGCGCCGACCATCCTGCATCTGGACATGGATGCCTTCTTCGCCGCCGCTGAACAGGCCGCGAAGCCGAGCCTGCGTGGAAAGCCCGTCGTCGTCGGCGGGCTCGGTCCGCGCGGGGTCGTCGCCACTGCGTCGTACGAGGCGAGGCGGTTCGGGGTCCACTCGGCCATGCCGATGGCGCAGGCCCGGCGGCTCGCGCCGAACGCGGCGTATCTGGTGCCGCGCTTCGCGCTCTACCGCACGGTCAGCGAGCAGGTGATGGAGCTGCTGGGCCGGCTGTCACCGCTGGTGGAGCCGCTGAGTCTGGACGAGGCGTTCGTCGATCTGGAGGCGGGCGGCTCGGCCTCCGACTCGGTCTCGGCCCGCGCGGCGGGCGAGCGGCTGCGGCAGGACATCAGGGCGGTGACAGGGCTGACCGGCTCGGTGGGGCTCGCCGGGTCCAAGATGCTCGCGAAGATCGCCTCCGAGCAGGCCAAACCCGACGGTCTGGTGCTGATCGAGCCGGGCACGGAGCGTGAGCTGCTGGGGCCGATGAGCGTACGGACCCTGCCCGGCGTCGGGCCCGCCACCGGCGAGCATCTGCGCCGGGCCGGGATGACCACGATCGCGGATCTGACGGAGGCCGGGGAGGACGAACTGGTTCGGCTCGTGGGGAAGGCACACGGCACGTCGCTGTACCGGATGGCGTCCGGGTACGACGACCGGCCGGTGGTGGCCGAGCGCGAGACCAAGTCGGTCTCCGTCGAGGACACCTTCGACGTCGATCTCCACGACCGTGTCCGGGTCAGGACGGAGGTCGACCGGCTGGCGGAGCGGTGTGTGCGGCGGCTGCGGGAGTCCGGGCACTCGGGCCGGACCATCGTCCTGAAGGTGCGGCGGTACGACTTCTCGACGCTCACCCGCTCCGAGACGCTGCGCGGGCCCACGGACGACCCGGGCGTGGTGCGGGAGGCCGCGGGGCGGCTGCTGGAGTCCCTGGACACCACGGGAGGGGTGCGGCTGCTGGGGGTGGGGGTGACAGGGCTGACCGACTACACGCAGGAGGACCTGTTCGCACAGGCTGCGGCGGACGCGGCGGACGTGGCGCGGGCCGACGGCGGCGAGGACGCCGTCCACGAGCCGGAGGACGCCGCGGTGGCAGCGGAGCAGCCCGAGCAGTCACCGGCGGAGCAGGAGGCCGACGTGGGCGCCGAGAGGCGCTGGCCGGCGGGGCACGACGTGCGCCATGCGGAGTTCGGTGCGGGATGGGTGCAGGGCAGTGGCGTGGGGCGGGTCACCGTACGGTTCGAGGAGCCCACGTCGGCCGGTCCTGGGCGGGTGCGGACGTTCCGTACGGATGATCCCGAGCTGGAGCTGTCGGAACCGCTGCCCCTGGTGGCGCCACCGCCGGACAGTGCCTAGCCGGCCGAGTCGTCCTGGCCGGCCACGTGGCCGAAGTCGTGGTCGGCCGGGCGGGGCGGGCGTTCCGGGGCCGCGGGCTCCGGCAGGGCCAGCTGGTAGTGGTGGTAGAGCTGGATCTCCTGGTCCGGGGAGAGATGGCGGCCGACACCGAAGTCGGGGGCGTCCTTGATCAGGCCGCGCTCGTACGGGACGTGCAGGGAATCGTCGCGGTAGGTGCTGGGGGCCAGGGGTACGAACGCGTCCCGGCTGAACAGCCCGGTGCGTACCGCCGCCCACTCGGGGACGCCCGTGGCGTCGTCCAGATACACCTCGTCGACGGTTCCGATCTTGTGCCCGTCGCGGTCGTACGCCTTGCGGCCGATCAGGCTGCGCGGATCGATGTCGGTCTGCACGGTCCCTCCAACTGGTCGCACATGCTCCCTCACCCTACGAAAGGGCACATCTGGGGTATCGGCCACTCGAAGTCCCTCGCGAAAGCTCGCTGGTAGGCTTGCCAGTGGCTGTCGACCCCGTGCGGGAGAGCCATCCGGTGAGACTGCCGGAGGCGCCGAAGGAGCAAATCCTCCCCGGAAACTCTCAGGCCCCCGTACCGCATGGACGAGGTCACTCTGGAAAGCAGAGCAAGTGTCGGACGGCATTCGCTCTCACCGACGGTGAAAGTCGGCCCGCCTCGCGGCGGACCGGTGAAACTCTCAGGTTGATGTGACAGAGGGGGAGGCCGTCCGGGCACCCATGTAACGGTGCCCCTCGCAGGTCGCGCCAGACCAGGAGGCCTCCCGTATGACAGCCCACCGCACACCGCTCTCACAGTTGGAGCGAGGCATCCCCTTCGAGCGGCGCCACGTCGGCCCCGACGCCGCCGCGCAGGCGAAGATGCTCGCCCAGGTCGGCTACGGCTCGCTCGACGAGCTGACCGCCGCCGCGGTGCCCGACGTGATCAAGAGCGCCGAGGCCCTGCGGCTGCCCGACGCGCGCACCGAGGCCGAGGTGCTGGCCGAGCTGCGCTCCCTGGCCGACCGCAACCAGGTCCTCGCCCCGATGATCGGTCTCGGCTACTACGGCACGTTCACGCCGCCGGTGATCCTGCGCAACGTGCTGGAGAATCCGGCCTGGTACACGGCGTACACGCCGTACCAGCCGGAGATCTCCCAGGGCCGTCTGGAGGCGCTGCTCAACTTCCAGACCGTGGTGGCCGATCTGACCGGTCTGCCGACGTCGGGAGCCTCCCTGCTGGACGAGGGCACGGCCGCCGCCGAGGCCATGGCGCTCGCCCGCCGGGTCGGCAAGGTGAAGGGCGGCGTCTTCCTGGTCGACGCCGACGCGCTGCCGCAGACCGTCGCCGTGATCCGCACGCGGGCAGAACCGGCCGGTGTCGAAGTCGTCGTCGCCGATCTGACCGACGGGATCCCGGCCGAGGCCGCCGAGCGCGGTGTCTTCGGCGTACTCGTCCAGTACCCGGGCGCCTCCGGAGCCGTACGGGACATCAAGCCCCTCATCGAGCAGGCGCACGAACTCGGCGCGATCGTCACCGTCGCCGCCGACCTGCTCGCCCTCACGCTGCTCACCTCGCCCGGTGAGCTGGGCGCGGACATCGCCGTCGGCACCAGCCAGCGGTTCGGCGTCCCCATGGGCTTCGGCGGACCGCACGCCGGATTCATGGCCGTACGCGAGCAGTTCGCCCGCAGCCTGCCCGGACGGCTCGTCGGGGTCTCCGTGGACGCCGACGGCAACAAGGCGTACCGGCTGGCGCTGCAGACCCGTGAGCAGCACATCCGGCGCGAGAAGGCCACCAGCAACATCTGCACCGCGCAGGTGCTGCTCGCCGTGATGGCCGGAATGTACGCCGTCTACCACGGTCCCGACGGGCTGCGCGCCATCGCCCAGCGCACCCACCGCTACGCGACCGTCCTCGCCGACGGCCTGCGCGCCGGCGGAGCCGAGATCGTGCACGAGGCCTACTTCGACACCCTGACCGTACGCGTTCCGGGCCGCGCCGCCGAGGTGGTGGCCGCCGCCCGCGAAGGTGGGGTCAACCTCCGCCTCGTCGACGCCGACCTGGTCTCGCTCGCCTGCGACGAGACCACCGGGCGCGCCCAACTGGCCGCCGTGTGGACCGCCTTCGGCGTCAAGGGCGACATCGAGACGCTGGACGCCGCGTCCCGCGACGCTCTGCCGGACGCCCTGCTGCGCACCGGCGACTACCTCACGCACCCCGTCTTCCACCAGCACCGTTCCGAGACCGCGATGCTGCGCTATCTGCGCAGGCTCGCCGACCGTGACTACGCGCTGGACCGCGGCATGATCCCCCTCGGCTCCTGCACCATGAAGCTCAACGCCACCACCGAGATGGAGGCGGTGACCTGGCCCGAGTTCGCCGGGCTGCACCCCTTCGCGCCGGCCGCCCAGGCGCAGGGCTATCTCACGCTGATCCGCGAGCTGGAGGAGCGCCTGGCGGAGGTCACCGGTTACGACGCGGTGTCCCTCCAGCCCAACGCGGGCTCCCAGGGCGAACTCGCCGGGCTGCTGGCCGTACGGGCGTACCACCGCGCGAACGGCGACACCGGCCGCACCGTCTGCCTCATCCCGTCGTCCGCGCACGGCACGAACGCCGCCAGCGCGGTCATGGCCGGGATGAAGGTCGTCGTCGTGAAGACCCGCGAGGACGGCGACGTCGACGTCGAGGACCTGCACGCCAAGATCGAGCGGTACGGGGACGAGTTGGCCGTCCTGATGGTCACCTACCCCTCCACGCACGGGGTGTTCGAGGAGCACATCACCGACATCTGCGCGGCCGTGCATGACGCCGGCGGTCAGGTGTACGTCGACGGCGCGAACCTCAACGCGCTGGTGGGGCTGGCGAAGCCGGGCCGGTTCGGCTCGGACGTGTCGCACCTGAACCTGCACAAGACCTTCTGCATCCCGCACGGCGGTGGCGGTCCTGGTGTCGGCCCGGTCGGCGTGCGCGCCCATCTCGCGCCGTACCTGCCCAACCACCCGCTCCAGCCCGCCGCGGGACCCGAGACGGGTGTCGGGCCGATCTCGGCGGCCCCCTGGGGCTCGGCGGGGATACTGCCGATCTCCTGGGCGTACGTCCGGCTGATGGGCGGCGAGGGCTTGAAGCGTGCCACGCAGGTCGCCGTACTGGCCGCCAACTACATCGCCAAGCGTCTGGAGCCGCACTTCCCGGTCCTGTACGCGGGGCCGCACGGGCTCGTGGCGCACGAGTGCATCGTGGATCTGCGCCCGCTGTCGAAGGCGACCGGCGTCAGCGTCGACGACATCGCCAAGCGGCTCATCGACTACGGGTTCCACGCGCCGACGATGTCGTTCCCGGTGGCCGGGACACTGATGATCGAGCCGACGGAGAGCGAAGACCTGACCGAACTGGACCGGTTCTGCGAGACGATGATCGCGATCCGTGCCGAGATCGAGAAGGTCGCGTCGGGCCAGTGGCCCGCGGACGACAACCCGCTGCGCAACGCTCCGCACACGGCCGCGGCGCTGGGCGGGGAGTGGGAGCACGCGTACAGCCGTCAGGAGGCGGTCTTCCCGACCGGGGTCTCGGCGGCCGACAAGTACTGGCCGCCGGTCCGCCGGATCGACGGGGCGTTCGGGGACCGCAATCTGGTGTGTTCCTGCCCGCCGCTGGACGAGTACGACAACTGACGGACGGCGTAACTGCGTCGGGGCCGGTGCGGAGTGAACTCTCCGGGCCGGCCCCCTTCGTACGGACGGCGTCAGGCCGCCGTCATCACCTGTCCGGTCCCGGACGGCCGGTGCGGAGCGATGATCTGGCCGTCGGGCAGCAGCTCACCGGTGTCCTCGAAGAGGAGAACGCCGTTGCACAGCAGGCTCCAGCCCTGTTCCGGGTGGTGGGCCGCGAGACGGGCGGCTTCCCGGTCGGCTGACTCGGCTGTCGGGCAGGATGGCTGATGCTGGCACATGGGTGGGTTCTTTCGCTGCGTCGTGGTGAGTGTCCTGCGGCTCGATGTGGTCATGGCCGCCCCCCGTTTTCTATTGGTCCGTACCCCAGTGTTGCCCCACGGGCGTCGATCCGCAGGCATTTCGCGGCAGCGCTTGTCTCTGTTTAAGGACGTGTCACCCGCCCGGACGGTTCAGCCCAACTTGGCTGTCCCTTCGGGTGGTTCGGGGTGGCCCTTCCGGACTAGTCCGGAAGGGCCAGCGCACAGAGCCCCGTGACCGAAAAGCGGTCACGGGGCAGTGTATGGCGCGTGGGGTGGTGGGGATCCGGTCCGGACGTCGGCGGTCCGATGACGGGCGGCCGGCGGAGCTCCGCTCAGCCCGCGGTGCTCAGCAGCGGCGCGGACGCGGCGCCTGCCGTCGGCGGGGGCCCCGAGGTCAGCCGCAGACCCATCATCGGGAGCAGGTCGGCGACCCGGTGCGGCCGGTGGGCCACGATGCCCGGCGGCGCGGGAGCGAGCGGGATCAGCAGGTCGGCCGGGGCGGGAGCGCCGGCCGATGCGTCCGCCTCGGTGTCCTGGTGCAGCCAGAGCGTGAGCATGTACAGCCCCGGCACCGAGAGCAGCCGCGGCTGGTACGGAGACTTCAGCGTTTCGGCCTGGCGCACCGCCCGTTCCGTGGCGGAGATGTAGGGGCCCTCGAAGAAGCGCGAGAACGCCCAGCCGTCCGCGGTGAGCATCGTGTCGGCCGCCGCTACGGCGCGATCGCCGGTGTGGATCAGGAAGCGCCAGCCGGCCAGCCGGGTCTGTGGCGCGTCGCTGCTCGGGGCGATCTGGTCCAGTACATGTACCGGAAGGGGCAGTTCGGGGCTCAGCGGTCCCTGGACGGACCGGAGAGCGGGTGTACGGGCCTCGCGCACGGCGGTGGGAGAACCGAGTGCCGCGAGGACGCTGCGCAGGGCGGGCGCTGGAGCCAGGGGGACATGCAGCGGCATGGTGGGTTGCCTCTCGCTCAGTAGGCACAGTGAAGCGTCGGTGGTGCGGGATGCGGGTGCAGACGTCGCTGTCGGCGCACGTGGTCAGAGGAGGGCCCTGGGCTGTGGCCGGGCTCCGACTCTCTGCCTCGTTCGAACACACTTTATACGATACGTGTTCACAGAATGTTTCTTCTAGCTGTCGCCCGTATTGCACGCAAGGAGAAATCCGGTCCATCTCGCACGGAATCGGCGTCGGTGAACCGCGAGATGAACGGCGAACGCGGGCTCGTGGCCTGGGGTTATTCGGCCGGAGCGGTAGGCTGAAAGTCGTCGACGTTTTTCGTGGGCGAGTGGGCGAGTGAAATTGCTCACTGCCCCATGCCAAAGGAATGTGCCGACAGGCCGTTCCGTCCACTCTACCCGGCGCGGCAGGCAAACGGGGGCGTTATGGATCACTCAGTCTGGGCACTATCGATCGTGAAGCGATCCCCGGTGCCGCCGGGAGGCCGAGGCGAAGGAGGGACCCTCCGATGGGGGAGAAGGTCGAATCGGGCGGTACCGGCCTGTCCGATCGGCAGAAATACCGCAGGAAGCTCCAGCAGTGCCTGTCGGTGCTGGGGCGGCTCCTGGGGGAGAAGCGGTTCGACCGGCCCCGGAATCTTATGGGTCTGGAGATCGAGCTGAATCTCGCCGGCTCCGACGGGATGCCCCGGATGATGAATGCGGAAGTCCTTGAACGGATCGCGAGCCGTGATTTTCAGACGGAACTCGGAATGTTCAACCTGGAAGTGAATATCGCCCCGCACCGACTCGGCGGACGCGTTCTCGACCAGCTCGCCGAAGAACTGCGCACGGGTCTTGGATATGCCCATCGCAAAGCGAATGAGGTCGACGCGGGAATCATGATGATCGGCATTCTGCCGACGCTCTCGCTCGACGACGTGGTCTCGACGAACCTCTCGGACGCGGACCGCTACACCCTTCTCAACGACGAGATGGTGGCCGCGCGTGGTGAGGATTTCGCGCTCGACATCGAGGGCGTTGAGCGGCTCACCTGCAGTTCCCCCTCGATCGCGCCCGAAGCGGCCTGTACGTCGGTGCAATTGCATCTCCAGGTCACGCCCGACCGCTTCGCCGACGTGTGGAACGCGGCGCAGTGCGTCGCCGCCGTTCAGATCGCCCTCGGCGCCAACGCGCCCTTCCTGTTCGGAAAAGAGCTGTGGCGTGAGTCCCGCCCGCCGCTCTTCCTCCAGGCGACCGACACCCGGCCGCCGGAGCTCCAGGCGCAGGGAGTAAGGCCCCGGACCTGGTTCGGCGAACGCTGGATCGATTCCGCCTATGACCTGTTCGAGGAGAATCTGCGTTATTTCCCGCCACTGCTGCCGATGAGGGACGACGAGGATCCGCTCCAGGTCCTGGACGAGGGCGGTACGCCGCGCCTCGCGGAGCTGGTTCTCCACAACGGCACCGTCTACCGGTGGAACAGACCCGTGTACGACGTCGCCGACGGACAGCCCCATCTACGGGTCGAGAACCGCGTCCTGCCCGCCGGGCCGACCGTCACCGATGTCGTCGCCAACGCCGCCTTCTACTACGGGCTCGTGCGCGCGCTCGCCGAGGACGCCAGGCCCGTCTGGACCCGGCTGCCGTTCGCCACCGCCGAGCGGAACTTCGAGACCGCGTGCCGCGACGGGATCGAGGCGCGGCTGCGGTGGCCGCGCAACGGCCGGGCGGGCAACGGTGTCGCCGAGGTGTCGGCGGTCCAGCTCGTCCGCGACGAACTGCTGCCGCTCGCGGCGGCCGGGCTCGACGCGTGGAACGTGGAGCCGGCCGACCGTGACTTCTACCTCGGGGTGATCGAGGGGCGCTGCGCGCGCCGTGTGAACGGGGCCTCGTGGCAGGTGGACACCTTCCACCGGGCGCAGGAGGCCGGGCTCCGCCGGGAGGCGGCGCTCGCCGCCACCACCCGGCGCTATGCCGAGCTGATGCACCAGGGGGAGCCGGTGCACACCTGGCCGGTGGGCTTCCCCGCGCCGTCGCGGATGCCGGATCTGAGGGTCTGACGCCGGGGGAGCGGAGGGGACCTGAGGCCGCCTCCTACTCCTTGTTTCCGCCCACCGCCAGGATCGCCTCGATCATCACCGCCTGGATCTGGGCCGGGTCACTCACCTCGTAACCCGCGCCGCCGGTGATCTTCGCGACGTCGTGCATCTCGTCCCGGTCCGCCCCCGGGCCCACGGCGATCGCGATCAGTGGGACCGGACGCCTCGGGTCGCCGAGCCTCCGCAGCTCGTCCACCAGGGCCGCGCGGGCCGCGTCGTCAGCGTCCGTCCCGCCCGTGAGGAGGATGACCGCGTTGCACTTGCCGCTCACGTACGACGACTGGGCCTCCTTGAAGGCCGCCAGCGTCGTGTCGTACATACCGGCCGCCGCCCCGACGGACCCCGTCCCCACGGGAGCCAGTCCGGAGACGGCGTCCGAGACGCTTTCGCGGTGGGTGGCACCGCCCTTGACGCGCTCGCCGAGCGGCGCCGTCTCGGCCAGCTTGCGGAAGTTGTTGCCGCCGTCGAGGCCGGCCGCGAAGTCCCACAGACCGACCTCGTCCGCCGGTGTGAAGTGGGAGAGCGTCTGGTGCATCGAGTCTTTCGTGGCGTCCATCCGCGACTCACCGGGGCGTCCCGGTACGGGCTGGGCCATCGAGCCCGACGCGTCGACGACGACGGTCAGCCGGGCGTCCTGCACCGTGACCGTCCACATGCCGAGGGACTCCTCGATCATGTCCATCGCCGGCGGTTGCGTCACCCTCAGGGTGTACGGCTGAGGCTTGCTGCCACCGGCCGTCCGGACCAGTTCGTCCTTCACCTGGGAGTGCGCCGTACGGAAACCGTGCTCCGACATGGTGCGCTGGGCCCCCTCCTCGTTGAGGAGGGAGATGAACCGCATCGCGGCGCGGCTCTCGTCCGTGGTCAGCTCGGCCTCGTTGACGAGGTTCATGGGGTAGTCCAGGGTCGGGACCTCGTCCTTCGGATAGAGGAGCTGGAGGTCCGGCGCGTCGTCGTCGGCGGAGTTGTGGGCGAACGCGGCCTGCTCGGTCAGGAAGACCGCCTCATTGTCCTTGGCGCCGTCCGACCCGGCCCGCGCCAGGGACCGGACCACCTGACTGTCGGAGTCGGACACGCGCGTGGCCAGCGCCTCGGCGGTCATGGCGATCTTGGCCTCACCTTCCGGGTCGGCGTGCCGCATGGACGCGACGACGCTGCTGAACGCCAGCAGACCGGTGGCGCTGCGCGCGGGGTCGGCCGCTCCCAGCCGTATCCCGTCCTTGCCGGCGGAGGCCGCCGTCAACTCGGCCCAGGTGTACGTCTTCTCGGGCCAGCCGAGCGTCGTGCCGGCGGACGGGACCACGGCCAGGGCCACCGGTGTGGTCGCGGCGCTGCCCGCCGGAGTCAGCTCGATGTCGTCGTCGGCGCCCAGCGCGCGCTCGACCCAGACGTCGGAGTCGGGCAGCCAGACCTCGTAGTCCGGGGCGGCCGTGCCGGTGGCGAGGTCGTCGGCTATCTCGTAGTTCTCGCGTGCCTTGACCCGGACGTCGATACAGCGGCCGGCGGAGGTGACCTCGTCCTCGCGGGCGCTGTCGGCGACGGCCCGCACGGCGGGGGCGATGTCCGGCGAGGCCGCCAGATCGATCTTTACGGCAGAGCCCTCGCAGCCGCCGTCCAAGGGCAGCAGACCGCTCCCCGCCGCGATCCCGGTACCCGCGGCCAGGCTCAGCACGAGCGTCGTGGCGATCAGGACGTTGCGTTGGCGTGGACGACGGCCCCTGCCGCTGTCCGGCGCTTCGTCGTCGGGCAAGCTGTGACGTTCCATGGCGGTGGTGCCCCTCCTTGACCTGAACAAGGAAAAAAAAGGGGGGACCTCGGCCAGCTGAATGACGCCCGCCCCCCGGCCTGTCGCGCGCGATCTTCGTACCCGCATTCGAGACCCTAGCGGGACGGGAAGGGGCGGTGAGGCGCGATGAGTCAACCGGAGGCAGCTGTGCAGTCGGAGGCGGGCGGCGTGGCCGATTTCCTTCCCCAAAAAGACCTGTCGCGCGGGATGTTGCGGTGGGAGGTGCTGATCGTCCTGGCGCTCTCGCTGGGCGCGAGCGGAGTATCGGCGCTGATCAGCTTTGTCGGATCGGTGACCAAGCCCGGCGGGCTGAGCGATCAGGCGGCCACGCTCAACGGTTCGCACGCACCCGGACGGCCCTGGCTGGATCTCGCCTGGCAACTGTTCGGCATCGCCAGCGCGCTGGTGCCTGTGGTACTGGTGGCGCACCTGTTGCTCCGAGAGGGCAGCGGTCTCCGCGATCTGGGGTTCGACCGGCGCCGGCCGGTGTTCGATCTCGGCCGCGGTGCGCTGCTCGCCGCCGGCATCGGCAGCGCCGGACTCGCCTTCTACATCGGCTCACGCGCGGCCGGGTTCAACCTGACCGTCGTGCCGGAATCACTGCCCGAGGTGTGGTGGAAGTTCCCGGTACTGATCCTGTCCGCGGTGCAGAACTCCGTACTCGAAGAAGTCATCGTCGTCGGGTATCTGCTGCGCAGACTCGGGCAGTTGGGGTGGACGCCGATGGGCGCCCTGGTGGCCAGTTCGGTGCTGCGCGGGTCGTACCACCTGTACCAGGGAATCGGCGGCTTCATCGGGAACATGGTGATGGGCGTGGTGTTCGTCCTGGCCTACCGGCGCTGGGGTCGGGTCGGGCCACTGGTGGTGGCGCACGCCCTGCTCGACATCGTGGCGTTCGTCGGATACGCGCTGCTCGCCGGTCATGTGGGGTGGCTGCCCACGCCGTAGAGGGCAGCCCGTGCGGCGCTCAGGGGGTCTCAGGGTGCCGCGAGAAGTTCCCCGTCGATGACGGTGACGGCGTGGCCGGTGAGGAGCGTCCGCCCACCGCGCAGTGATGTACGGACGAGGCCGGTGCGGGCGGATCCCTGGAGGCCGGTCAGTTCCGTGCGGCCGAGCCGCGCCGACCAGAACGGGGCGAGCGCCGTGTGCGCGCTGCCCGTGACCGGGTCCTCGTCGATGCCGACACCGGGGAAGAAGCCGCGCGACACGAAGTCGTAGCCGCCGGCCGGGTCCTCGGCCGCCGCCGTGGCGACGATGCCGCGTCGTGAGAGGACGGCGAGCGACCGGAGGTCCGGGGTCAGTTCCCGTACGGTCCGCTCGTCGGCCAGCTCCACCACCAGGTCCCCGATGTGAGCCCCGGTGTCGTGCACCGAGAGCGGGACGGCGCCCAGGGCCGCCTCGACGCCGTCCGGGATCGGTACCGGCGTCAGCGGCGACGTCGGGAAGTCGAGCGTCAGGCTGCTGTCGTCGTGCGCCGTCGCGCCGAGGAATCCGCAGCGCGCGGAGAAGCGGATCGCGCCGGTCGCCAGTCCGTTGGTGTGCAGCACATGGGCGGTGGCGAGTGTGGCGTGCCCGCACATGTCGACCTCGGTCGCCGGGGTGAACCAGCGCAGGGCCCAGTCCGCCTCGCCGCCGGGCGGCAGGGGGTGGGCGAACGCCGTCTCCGAGAGGTTCACCTCCCTGGCCACCCGCTGGAGCCATGTGTCGTCGGGGAACGGGCCGGACTCCAGGATCAGCACCCCCGCGGGATTGCCGGCGAAGGGGCGGTCGGTGAACGCGTCGACGATTCGGATTCGCATGCCCCTGACCGTAGGAGACGGCGGAAGTCGCAGGCCAAGGCCAATTCGGGACGGCTGGCACCGAAGGGTGTTGCTTAACGAACTGTTCCGATATATCGTCGAGGTATCGCGATTGATTCGCGACTGATCACTGATGGAAGGAGCGTAGCGATGCGTTCACATGGACACGAACACGATCACGGACATGGGCAGTGCGGGCCCGGCCATCGAGGTCGGGGTGATGCCGAAGGGCGACGCGGGGCCTTCGGGCCCTTCGGGCCGAACTTCGGACCGCCGTTCGGAGGCGGCCGGGGGCGCGGCGGAGGCAGGGGCAGGGCGCGGCGCGGCGATGTGCGCGCGTCGATCCTGGCGCTGCTGAAGGACCGGCCGATGCACGGCTACGAGATGATCCAGGAGATCGGCGAGCGCAGCGGAGGCGCCTGGCGCCCCAGCCCCGGCTCGGTCTACCCGACCCTCCAGCTGCTGGAGGACGAAGGTCTCATCGCCAGCCGGAGCGAGGGCGGCAAGAACCTCTTCACGCTGACCGACGCCGGTCGTGCCGAGGCCGAATCCGGCCCGGACGCCCCGTGGGAAGAGGCCGGGCGCGGAGTCGACTGGGAGACCATGAACGAGATCCGGCAGGCCGGTTTCGGTCTGATGGAGGCGTTCGGGCAGGTCTGGAAGACCGGCTCCGCCGACCAGCGTCAGAAGGCCCTGGCCGTCATCAACGAGGCCCGCAAGAAGCTCTATCTGATCCTCGCCGACGACGACTGAGCGACAGGACACGAGCCGCGAGGGGCCCCGTGACGATCATCGAGATCGGCGCGGGGCCCCTTCGTCATGTCCGGGCCGTCGGCAGGAGCCGCCAGAACTGCGCCGAGTCGAAACGGTCGCTCGCGCGGGGGTGCGGTCCCTCGTCGTGGCAGTGGAACGCCGCCCGGAAGAGATCACCGCGCAGGGCGTCGGCGGGGGCGTACACGCGGTACACGTACTGCTGACCGTCGACGGCGAGCAGGGCCACCATCCAGCACATCGGATCTGCTCCCGGCGGTCGTCGCGACATCTCTGTACGAGAGGGACGAGCGGTCCCGTGTGACGGTTGCGTACGAGGCGTAGGGCAAGGCGGCGCGCGCCCCGGTCGTGCGTCGCGGCCGGATCTCCTACGTAAGGAGGAGAGGCCGCGTGCCTGTGCCCACCCTCCGTGGGATGCCGGAATGCTCCCCGCCGGGGATGTCCTGCCCGCCGATCGGCTGATGCGGTGGGAGAGTGCAGAGCCCTACCCCCAGGTTGCCCGGACAGTCCGACTCGACCGTTGTCTCAGCCGTGTCGATCCGCGCGGACATCGACGCCGGACTCTCCGCCGCGCTCGCGGCCGTCGTGTCGGGAGCCCGCAGAAGGGCGCACCGCGACGGAGACCGGCAGATCGACACCGCCCATCTCCTCCATTCGCTCCTCGAATCGGACTCCGAGGTGCGCGCGGCGTTCGACGGCGGGCCGCAGGTCGCCCGTGTCCTCGGCCATCTCGTCCAGCGGAGCATCGGCTACGGGCTGCGCTGGCAGGGGACGGTGGAGGACTCGGGTGCGGTCCCCGTCGTGTCGGTGCCCGGAGTCCCCGGCTGGTCGCCGTCGGCGGTCGCCGTGATGGCGGGCACCGTCGAACGCGCCCGGCGGCGCGGCGAGCCGCAGGCCGGCGGTCTCGATCTGCTCACCGCGCTGGCGTGTGACCCCGCGTGCCGCGCGGTCGAGGTTCTTGGGCGGGCCGGAGTGGACGCACGGGCGCTCACCAGCCGGATAGCGGACGCGACTCACGGAGTGTGACCGTCCGGCAAGCCCACCGTCATGACCTGTCTCGACAGGCGTGAACGTGCTGATGCTCCTGACGCCTCCTGGCATGATGCGTCCATGCACGCGTCTCAGGGGAGAAGCGTCGGCCTGGGACTCGCGCTCTTGTCGGCCTTCGCGTTCGGTGGATCAGGTGTCGCGGCAAAGCCGCTGATCGAGGCGGGGCTCGATCCGCTCCATGCCGTCTGGCTCCGGGTCGCCGGAGCCGCGCTGGTGATGCTGCCTCTCGTCTGGCGCCACCGCGATCTGGTCCGTCGCAGGCCCGCCCTGTTGGTGGGCTTCGGGGTGTTCGCCGTGGCCGGTGTGCAGGCCTTCTACTTCGCCTCCCTCTCCCGTATCCCCGTCGGTGTCGCGCTGCTCGTCGAGTACCTGGCGCCGGCGCTGCTCCTGCTCTGGGTGCGCTTCGTCCGACGCAGGCCCGTCAGCCGCGCCGCCGCTGTCGGCGTCGTCCTGGCCGTCGGTGGACTCGCCTGTGTGGTCGAGGTGTGGGCCGGGCTCTCCTTCGACGCCGTCGGCCTGCTGCTCGCGCTCTGCGCGGCCTGCTGCCAGGTCGGCTACTTTCTCCTCGCCGACCAGGGTGGCGACCCCGCGGACCCGGCGGATGCCGTCGACCCGCTGGGAGTCATCGCGTACGGGCTGCTCATCGGCACGGTCGTCCTCACCGTCGTCGCCCGGCCCTGGGGCATGGAGTGGTCGCTGCTGGCCGGTGACGTCGACATGGGCGGGTCGCGGGTCGGCGCGCCGCTGCTGGTCGCGTGGTTCGTGCTCCTGGCGACCGTGCTCGCGTACGGCACGGGCGTGATCAGCGTACGAAGGCTCTCGCCGCAGGTGGCCGGGGTCGTCGCCTGTCTGGAGGCGGTCGTCGCCACGGTGCTGGCGTGGATCCTGCTGGGCGAGCACCTTTCGGCGCCGCAGATCCTCGGTGGTTTCGTCGTGCTCGTGGGGGCGTTCATCGCTCAGACGGCGACGTCGACACCGACGTCGACAGTGGCTGAAGTGGTCGGCGAAGGGGACGGGTTGTCCGCCGGGCGGAGCACGACGTAGGCTGCCGATCATGCATCTGACCGTACTTCCGCCTCCCGCCGCCTGACCGCGGGCGGCCATCCGCTGACGAAGACCGGGCTCGGGCAGTCCCCGAGCGGCTCGTCGCTGCCCGCAACACGGAGTGAGCGACCACCAACCCGTTCTTCACACGGAGAAGTCACGTGTCGATTTCCGCATCCGCAGCTGTCCACGGCCTGTCGGTCGGGCGCAGCCTGTTCTATCTCGTCGTCGCCGGTGTCGCCTGGGGAACCGCAGGCGCCGCCGCCTCGCTGGTCTACCGGGTCAGCGACATGGGCCCGCTCTCCCTCTCCTTCTGGCGCTGCGTCGGCGGGCTCGTGCTGCTGCTCGGCGCACTGGCGCTGCGCCGCAGGCCCGAGGCGACGGCTGCCACGTCGCAGACCCCCGTCGAGCCGCGCCGCCGCCGGCTGATCCGCGTCCTCGTCACGGGCGTGGGCCTCGCCGTCTTCCAGACCGCCTACTTCGCCGCCGTCGAGGAGACCGGGCTCGCCGTCGGCACCGTGGTCACCCTCGGCGCCGGACCCGTGCTCATCGCGCTCGGAGCGCGCCTGACCATGGGCGAACGGCTCGGCGGCAGCGGGCTGATCGCCGTCGTCGGCGCTCTCGCGGGCCTCGCCGTCCTTGTCCTCGGCGGCGACGGGGCGACGGTACGCCCCCTGGGTATCGCGTACGCCCTCCTGGCGGCGGCCGGTTACGCGGCCATCACCCTGGTCACCCGTCGGCTCGGCCGGGAGGGCGGCAAGGCCGACGCGCTCTCCACCACCGCCTGGGCCTTCGCCGTCGCGGCGCTGTGCGTCCTGCCGCTCGCGGCCGGCGAAGGACTGCTGCCCCACACCGCCGAACCGGCCCAGGTCCTCTGGCTGTTGCTGTACGTCGCGGCGGTGCCGACGGCCCTCGCGTACGCCCTGTACTTCGCGGGCGCGGCGGTCGTTCGCGCCGCGACGGTCTCCGTGATCATGCTGCTGGAGCCGGTGAGCGCGGCGGTGATCGCGGTGGCGCTGCTGGACGAGCGGCTCACCGCCGCGACGGTGGTGGGGACGCTGCTGCTGCTCGCCGCCGTGGTGGGGCTCGCCACCGCCGAGGCGCGCCTCGCGTCGGACCGGCGGAAGGCGGCGGTCCTCGCGTGACTCAGAGCACCGAGAGATAGTCCGGCAGGCCGACGGCCGGGTCCAGGTCGTCGGCCGGGACCGGTGTGCCGTGTCCGCGTACGACGGGCACCACACCGGTCCAGTGGGGCAGCGACAGGTCCTCGGGCTCGTCGTTCGGGCCGCCGGTGCGGACCTTGGCGGACACCTCCGCCAGATCGAGGCTCAGCACGGCGGTCGCCGCCAGTTCCTTCGCGTTGGCGGGCCGCGAGTCGTGGGAGCGGCCCGGCACCACGTGGTCGACCACGGCGTCCAGCGCCGTGCGGCGCTCATCGAGGTCCGTCACCTGGTACGCGGTGCCGTGCACCACGACGGAGCGGTAGTTGATCGAGTGGTGGAACGCCGACCGGGCCAGCACCAGACCGTCGACATGGGTGACCGTCAGACAGACCGCCAGCCCCGGGTCCGCCTTGTCGCCCGCCATCCGCAGTGGCCGGGAGCCGGTCGACCCGTGGACGTACAGCCGCTCGCCGACCCTGGCGTAGAGGGTGGGCAGGACCACGGGGGCGCCGTCGCGGATGAATCCGAGATGGCAGAGGTAGGTCTCGTCGAGTATTCCGTGCACCAGCTCGCGGTCGTACGACGCGCGGTCGGCGGAGCGGGTGGGGACGGTGCGGTCGGTGGGGCGGTAGGCGGCAGAGGTCGATGGGGAGGTGGACGCGGGCTCCGGCATTGCGTTCTCCTATGTACTAGTGCATAGTTGTCTTTGTGCTAGGAGAGTATCGGATCGAAGGTCGGCGTGCTGCCGAGATCGCCGCGAGCGTGGAGCGGGGGATCGGTGCCGGACATCTGGCGCCCGGCCAACCGCTGCCGCCTCTAAGGGAGTTGGCGCTGGAGCTGGCCGTCAATCCCAATACGGTGGCCGCCGCGTACCGCACGCTTCGTGACCGAGGCGTGATCGAGACGGCGGGTCGCAGGGGCAGCCGCGTGCGCGCGCGGCCGTCGAGCACGTCGCGCGGCTCCATCCGGGTCGATGTGCCCGAGGGTGTACGGGAGGTGTCGGACGGCAATCCGGACCCCGCCCTGCTGCCGCCGCTGCACGACGCGCTCGCGGTCGCCGCGCGTGATCACGCGGAGCGTCCGGGGCGCTACGGGGACGCTGCGGTCCTCCCCGAGCTGGCCCGTCTCGCCCGCGCCGGGCTGGACGAGGACGGCGTGCCCGACGGTCCGATCGCCGTCACCTCCGGCTCGCTGGACGCGATCGAGCGCGTACTGGCCGCCCACCTGCGGCCGGGGGACGCCGTCGCCGTCGAGGATCCGGGGTGGGGCGGCCTGCTCGATCTGGTGCCCGCGCTCGGGCTGCGGCCCGTGCCGATGGCGCTGGACGACGACGGGCCGCTGCCGGGGGAGCTGGAACGGGCGCTACGAGGCGGGGCGCGGGCGGTCGTCGTCACCGACCGGGCGCAGAATCCGACGGGGGCGGCGGTGGGCGAGGCCCGCGCGCGGGAGCTGCGTACGGTGCTGGCGGCGCATCCCCATGTACTTCTCATCGAGGACGACCACGGGCATCGGATCGTCGATCTGCCGCTCCGTCCGCTGGCCGGCGTCACGGACAGCTGGGTGCTCGTCCGGTCCACGGCGAAGGCGTACGGCCCCGATCTGCGGCTCGCCGTGATGACCGGGGACACCGTGACCGTCGACCGGGTGACGGGGCGTCAGCAACTGGGGCCGGGCTGGGTGAGCAGACTGCTGCAACGGGCGGTCGTCGAGCTGTGGCGGACGGACGCGGTCGACCCCCGTACGGTCGCCGGTGCGTACGGCCGGCGGCGGGACGCGCTGGTACGGGCGCTGGCCGAGCGGGGCGTCGAGGCGCACGGGCGGAGCGGGATGAACGTGTGGGTGCCGGTGGCCGAGGAGACCGGCGCGGTGGCGCGGCTGCTGCACGCGGGATGGGCGGTCGCGCCCGGCGCGCGTTTCCGGCTGGCGGCGGGGCCCGGCGTACGGCTGACGGTGTCGGCCATGACGGGGGACGAGATCGAGGCGGTCGCGGACGCGGTGGCCGACGCGGCGGGGGCCGCGCCGGCGCGTAGCTACGGCTGATCGGCGGTGAGCGGGGCCGTAGCCGTAGCCGATGCCGACGCCGTTCGTGTGGGCGCGGGCGCCGGTTCGGAGGCGTGTGTGACGCGGGAGCCGTCGGCCCGGTGCTGGGTGAGCGCGGCGCCGACGAGCACGATGACCGCGCCGACCGGGGTGTTCCAGTGCAGCGGCTCGTCGAGGACGGCCACACCGGCGGCCGTCGCGATGACGGGGACGAAGTAGGTGACCATCTGGCCGGTCGTCGGACCCACTTCGGCGACGAGGCCGTACTGGATCAGCAGGGCCAGGCCCGTCCCCAGGCTGCCGAGCGCCACCACGGCGAGGAGCGGCAGCACCGGGAAGGACGTCGGAAGATCGGTGAACAGCGGTGTGACGACGCCCAGTTGCAGCGTCGCCATGAACAACTGCGCCCCGGTGAGCGAGAGATGCGAGCTGCCGTTGCCCGCGAGCGTACGGCGGACGTAGACCCAGCCGACGGCGTAGCTGAGCGAGGCCAGCAGGGCCATCGCCGTACCGGTGAAGTCCAGCCCGGAGAAGCCCTGCCAGGCGCCGAGCACGGTCAGTACGCCGATGAAGCCGAGGCCCAGGCCACCGACCCGGCGCCGGGTGGGGCGGTCCTCGGACAGCGCCACGAGCGACAGCAGCATGCCCCACAGCGGAGAGGTGGCGTTGCAGATGCCCGCGAGGGTCGACGGGATGGTCAGCTCCGCGTAGGAGAAAAGGGAGAACGGAACGGCGTTGAGGATGAACGCGGCCACCGTGAGATGGCCCCAGGTACGCGGGCCCCGTGGCAGCCGCTCGCGCCGTACGGCCATCGCGACGGCCAGGACGGCCGTACCGAAGAACAGCCGGCCGAAGGTCACCTGGAACGGCGCGTAGCTCTGGGTGCCGACCTTGATGAGCAGGAAGCTGAAGCCCCAGATCAGCGAGAGCACGCAGAACCGGATGCGCCAGTCGATCGTGGTACGGCGGGGAGTGGCGGCCGAGGACGATCCGGCGGGCCCGGTGCGGGGCGGGGTCGCTGTGCTCATACGGCAACGATGACGCTCGGCACCTCTTAGGACAAGCGAGAATAACTCGACTCGTTCACGTAGCATCGCTTACATGTTGAATCTGGAGAGGCTGCGGATCCTGGATGCCCTCGCCCGGCACGGCTCGGTGAGCGGCGCCGCCGACGGGCTTCATGTGACCACGTCCGCCGTCTCGCAGCAGATGGCCAAGCTGGAGCGGGAGGTCGGCCAGCAACTGCTCGCCAAGCGCGGGCGCGGTGTCCGGCTCACCGACGCGGGGCGGCTGCTCGCCGACCACGCCGCACGGATCATCTCCCAGGTGGAACTCGCGCAGTCGGACATCGAGGCGCAGCGCGGGCAGGCGGTCGGCGAGGTACGGATCTCCGCGTTCCCCACGGCGGCCCGTGGTCTGTTCCCCGTCGCGCTCGCGTCGCTGCGCAAGGCGCATCCCGATCTGCGGGTGCGGTCAATGGAGTTGGAGCCGGACGGCGCGATCCGGCAGGTTCTGCGGGGCGATCTCGATCTCGCCGTCGTACTGGACTGGAACAACAAGCGGCTGCCGGTGCCCGGCGGGCTGGCGACCGCGTCGCTGCTGGAGGACGCGGCGGATGTGGCGATGCCGGCCGATCACCCGCTGGCGGGGCGGCGGGACGTCGATCTGGAGGAGTTCGCCCACGACTCGTGGGTGTCGTGGCCGACGGGCGAGTTCTGCCACGAGTGGCTGGTGTTCACGCTGCGTTCGAAGGGGATCGAGCCGAGGATCGAGCACCTGGCGGGCGAGCAGCACACCCAACTGGAGCTGATCCGTGGTGGGTTGGGGGTCTGTGTCGCGCCACGGCTGGGGCGCGGGCGGCTGCCCGATGGTGTCGTGGCGGTGCCCGTACGGCAGAAGATGTTCCGGCACGTGTACGCGGTGTGGCGCGCCGACGCCGACCGCCGCCCGTCGATCAGGGCGGCGGTCGAGGCGCTGGAGGAAGCGGCGCAAGTGGTGAAGTCCGGGGAACCGGCGGCGGGTTGACAGCCCGTCAGGCGAGTGAGATCGAGTCCCCCTCGACGGTGATCTCTTTGGCACCCAGCGGCTCGGTGGCGGGGCCCTTCTTCACGCTGCCGTCCGTCGCGTCGAACTGACTGCCGTGGCAGGGACAGGTGATGGTGCCTTTCGCGATGCTCCCGACCGCGCACCCCGAGTGCGTGCACTTCGAGGAGAAGGCCTTGAACTGACCCGCCGACGGCTGGGTGACCACCACTCCCTGGGCCTCGAAGACCTTGCCGCCACCCTCCGGGATCTCGGAGGTACTGGCGAGCACTTCTCCCTGCTCGCCGTTCGCGCCGTCGTCCGCCGGAGCCTGCGCGACGGAGTCCGATCCGTCGTCCGACCCGCAGGCGACGAGCGCCGCGCCAAGGCCGACGGCGCCCGCCGCCGCCACGACCGTACGGCGGGCCACCGTCCGGCCCGTGGCCGTCGGTGCGGTGTCCTGCGTTCCCGTCATGTCTGCTCCCTGTCCGTTGCCGGCTCCGGCGGCCGGCTCTTGAGGGGGTACGCACCGCTGCGACGCGGTGTTCAAGCCCTCGAAGACTTTCTCAAAGTTTCAAGGACTTCTGGTGGAGACCGACGTCCGGAACAGGCCGACTTCCTCGTCACTGTCAGCCATCGGCGCGGTCGAGACCCGTGATCCCGGCGGCGACCGGCAGATGGTCGCTGCCGGTCGCGGGCAGCGTGCGGATATGGGCGACGGTCGCCGAGCGGGCCATGACCTGGTCGATCCGGGCCAGCGGGAAGGCCGTGGGGAAGCTGAGGGCGAAGCCCCGCTCCGCCGTATTCAGCCGTGAGGTCAGCGGGGCCAACCCGCGGTCGTCCACCGTGCCGTTGAGGTCGCCCAACAGGATCACGGCCTCCGTCCGCTCGGCGGCCACGGCCCTGCCCAGCAGGGCAGCGCTCTCGTCGCGCGCGGCCGAGGCGAGGCCGCTCGCCCCGAACCGGACCGACGGGAGATGGGCGACGTACGCCGCGACATCACCGTGCGGCGTGTCGACCACGGTCCGCAGTCCGCGGTTCCACCCTTCCGGGATCCCCCGAGGTCTGATGTCCAGCGGACGGGTGGCGGTGAGCGGATGCTTCGACCAGAGCCCGACGGTGCCCCGGACCTCGTGGTGCGGGTAGTCGGGGGCCAGAGTCTTCTCGTAGACCGTCAGCGCCGGGGGCACCAGCTCCTCCAGCGCGATCAGATCGGGCGAGGCGCCGGCCAGCGCGCGGGCCGTGCCCGCCGGGTCGGTGTTCTCGTCGCTCACGTTGTGCTGCACGACGACAAGGTCGTACGTGTCGGCCTCCGCACCCGGCAGGAACAGCCCGCCGAACAGATACGTCCACGCCGCCACCGGCAGCAGCAGGGCCACGAGCGCGACGGCCGAACGGCGCAGCAGCCCCAGAACGAGCAGCACCACGACCACCAGGCCGAGCCACGGCAGGAACGCCTCCAGCGCACTGCCCAGGCGGCCGACGGAGTTGGGCACCGCCCGGTGGAACGCCAGGAGTAAGGCCGTCAGCACCGCGAGCGCGGCGAGCACCCGTCCCCGTGTCCCGGCCCACCGGAGCCCGTCGTGCCCGCGTATGTCCTCCACCATGGCTTCCCATCCGCTTGATCGTGTCCATCAAGACGAACGGGCAGGCGGAGCAGTTGCCGTTCACATGCCCACCGTGGCGGCCGGGGGAGTCCAGCGGCTGGTGCGCGGGACGGCTGACGAGAGGCCGTAGTCCTTCTTGAGCTGCTCCGGGATGGCGTAGTGCATGACGCGCCCGCGCGTGAGGGAGGAGAGTTCGAGCAGGGTGGTGAAGTGGCCGACGCGGTCCAGTGCCCAGGCGCCGAGCGGTGAGCGGTCCTCGACGGTCTCCAGCACATTCAGCAGCGCGGGGGCGGCCTTCACGAGCGTGTCCCACCGGGTGCGCGGCACCTCCAGCCAGTCGGCGCTCGTGTCCCCGATCAGATAGCGGATGAGCGCGGACACGACGGGGTCGAAGAGGGTGCCGGGCACCACTTCCTCGTACAGGTCGATCAACTGCCGCATGAGGTTGGCGCCCTCCTCGCTGGGGCCCATGTGGCGCGTCATGTACAGATCCGAGAAGTGGCGCCCAGCGGCCACGTCGGCGGGCGCGTGGGTCTGGTCGACACCGAGCATGGCGCCCACCACGCGCCAGGCGTAGAAGTACGACTCCGCGCCGTCCACGCTCATATGGATGCCCAGCCGGTGCAGGGCGTCCAGGACCTGGACGGAGAACATCATCTGCCCGCCGATCATGTCCTCCTGGCAGATCGGGATCCCGAGACTCGCCACGTCCCAGCGCCCCTCGCGCCCCAGGTGATGGCGGATGGACGCGTGCAGGAGCCGGACCTTCTGGGCGGCGGGGATGAACCGGCTGCCCGCCTCGAAGGCGTTGGGCTGCATGAGATGGACGGTGAACTGCCCCGTCTCGGCCATGCGCTTCGACGGGTACTTGAGCGAGTGGGCCGCAGACAGCAGCTTCGCGATGTGCGGGACGACGTAACAGGCGGGCATGGAGGCGAAGGACAGCGCGGTGGAGATGTGCACGTTGTTGTCGATGAAGAACAGCCGCGCTTTCTCCATCTCGTCCCAGTCCACCCACGCCGGCGGCCCGCTGGTCTCGTTCAGATACTCACGGGCCACCTCCGGCAGCCCGTCGGGCAGTTCCTGACCGACGGTGGAGACGTAGCGCATGAGGGAGTTGAACGTGCCCACCTCGCCGCGCTCGAAGAGGGTCGCGACGGTGGCGTCGGCGAGTTCGTCACCGTACTCGCGCAGGGAGTTGAGGGACTGTTCGGTGCAGGCCACGGTCGGCCCTTTCGAGAGGTGGGGGGCGGGGGAGCCGGCGGCGGACGGCGAGTTCAGTCCGGCCGGCTGGTGGCCGCGGTGGCCAGTCGGGTCAGGGAGCGGTGCGCCAGATCGGGCAGTCCGGCGCCGCCCAGCGCGCGGACGGCGAGCGTCACCCGCTCGGTGATCATGGACTCGACGCGGTCGCGCGCACCGGTGCCCTCCACGACGGCGCGTACGCGGCTCAACTGAGGGCACGTCAGGGTCCGGCGGCCGAGGAGAGCCGTCAACTCCCGCCGTTCGGCGGGGCCGGCCGCCTGCTGGGTGAGGGCGAGGAGCGCGGTGGGGCGGCCGCCGGAGATGTCGTCGGTGTTCGGCTTACCCGTGGTCGCCGGGTCGCCGAACAGTCCGATGAGGTCGTCCCGCAGCTGGAACGCCTCGCCGAGCGGGAGCCCGTAGTCGGAGAACACCTCGCGCAGGGCGGGATCGGCACCGGCGAGTCCGGCACCGATGTGCAGCGGATGCTCGACGGTGTACTTGGCCGTCTTGTAGCGGATCACCTTCAGCGACCGCCGTACGTCGGACGTGCCCCCGGTGTGCAGGATCTCCAGCGCCTCCCCGGCGATCAACTCGCGGGCCAGCACGGCCCACAGATCACGGGCCTGCCCCAGATACGCCGCGGGCAGACCGCATCCCGCGAACATCTGGCCCGCCCACGCCATCAGCAGGTCTCCGGCCAGCATGGCCAGCGACCTGGCCCGCGCTTTGGGGCGCGAGCCGTCCAGGAACGCCTCGCGCAGGGCCACATGGGCGGTCGGCAGACCGTGCCGCAGGCCGCTGTCGTCGATGATGTCGTCGTGGACGACCGCGGCGGCGTGGACCAGCTCCATGCTCGCCGCCGCTCGTACCATCGCGTCGCTGTCCGGCTGCCCCGCGGCCCGCCAGCCCCAGTAGCAGAAGGCCGAACGCAGCCGCTTCCCGCGGGCGGTGACGGTCGTCAGGACGTCCACGAGGGGCGCCAGTTCATCGTCCAGCGCGAGCAGCGCTTCGCTCTCCGCCCGCACGAACCGTTCCAGTTCCCGGTCCACGCGGGACTTCAGCGACGCCTGCTCGCGGGCCGCCTCAGGCACCGGTTCCGCCGACCGTTCCGTCAGCCGTGTCGAGCCGGAGTCGCGCGTGGCGCGCGAGCACTTCCATGTGCGCGACGTCTCCGGTGCCGAGGAGGCCGGCGCCCGGCGGGTCCGTGCCGAGGCGGTCCAGGGCCAGCCGGCCGCGCGCCTGGAGGTCCTGCCGGCCCTGCGCGGCCAGGGCGCCGATGTCCGAGCGGCCCAGCAGACCGCAGGCGGCCCGCACCGCCGAACCGCACGTACTCAGCGCCAGATCCGCCAGGCCGGCCAGCAACAGCACCGGCCGGCCCCCGCTGTTCCCGTCCCGTTCGACGTCCTGTGGCAAGTCCATGGTCCCCACCCCTCTGCCCCACGGCCGGGCACGTTCGTGCCCGGCCCTGACAGCAGAGTGCCTGGTGGACGGCGCCCCCGTGCTCCGGATATCCCATCAGGTGATCACTCGTTCGGGTGTGCGGCGGATTCCCCGGTGCGGATCACTTCGCCATCTGCTCGTTCCACTCCGCCTGGGCGTCGTTGAGCTCCTTGGCGACCTTGTCCGCGAACTCCTTGGCGGACATCTCACCGAGGAGCACCTTCTGGAAGTTCGGCTCGTTGCCGGACTTGCTGATCGTGTTCCAGTCGGGCAGGTAGTACGGCAGGTTGACGATCTTCGTCGAGCCGTCGCTCAGCGCCTTCATCGCCGCCGCGGTCGGCTCGGCCTTCTGGATCCAGGCGTCGGAGGCGGCGTCGGTGTTCGCCGGTATGGAGCCCGCCGACTCGTTCCACGCGCTGTTGGACTTGTGGGAGGCCGCGAACTCGATGAACTTCCAGGCCGCCGCCTTGTTCTTGCTGTTCTTGAACAGCCCGAGCCCGTCCACCGGGTTGGAGACCTGGACGCGCTCGCCGTTCTCCTGCGCCGGATAGGGCAGGCCTTTGAACTTCTCGTTGCCCAGCGACTTCACATGGTCCTGGTACGAGGCGAGGTTATGGGTCAGCATGCCGATGGTGCCGTTGTCGTACTGGGCGACCATCTTGATGAAGTCGTTGTTGACGTCGGCGGACGGCGTCACCTTCTTGTAGAGGGCGACGTACTTCTCCAGCGCCGCCACGTTCTTCGGGTCGTTGACCGTCGTCTTGTCGCCGTCCCAGAAGGACGTGATGCCGGACTGCCCGTACATCGCGTCCATCGCCGGCGCGATGGACCCGGCCCCACCGCGGATCGTGTAACCGAACTTGTCCGTACCGGGCTTGGTGAGCTTCTCCGCCGCCTCGTAGAAGGCCGGCCAGGTCGTCGGCGGCTCAAGGCCCGCCTGCGCGAACAGATCCGTGCGGTACCAGAGCGTGCCGTTGTTGGTGGAGCTGGGCACCGAGTACATCTCGTCGCCGCGACCGCCCGCCGCCTTCACGCTCTCCACCATCGACGGGACCAGCTTGCCCTTGAGCGGACCGGCGTCGACACGGTCGCCGACCGGCTCCAGCACCTCCCGGACCACGAGGTTGGAGAGATAGGCGGTGCCGACGCCGCCGACGTCCGGCAGCCCGCCGCCGTCGATCGCCGTGTCGTACTTCTGCTGGACCTGGTCGATCGGGATACCGACGTACTTGACCTTGATGTCCTTGTTCTGCTGCTCGAAGTCCTTGATGATCTGCGCCCAGATGTCCCTGCGCTCACCTGTGTTGTTGTCCCAGAGGGTGATCTCCCCCTTGCCGGACCCTTCGCTGCCGCTTCCGCCGCTGCCGTCGTCACCGCACGCGGTTGCCGCCAGGGCGAGCACCGTCGTCAGGGAGACGGCCGCGGCCGTCCGCCCTCTGCTTGCCTTCGAGACTGTCATGATCGGCTCTTCTCTCTGAGGGTCATTCCTATGACTGCGTGTCAGCCGGTGGTACGTCACGGACATCACGGATGTCACCGATGTCGTGGGCGATCGCCTTACGAGCCAGGTCCGCAGCGGACGGGCGGTCGAGCCGCCCGTCCGCGACGACCGTGAGGATGCGCCGCGAGACGTCGGCTCCCGCGGCCAGCGGCAGCCGCCGTGCCCAGGCCAGCGAGGAGCCCACGCCCGGGTACTGGCCGGTGCGTACGAACCACGGGTCCCGCCGTGTCTCGTCGTCCGCCCCGGCGAAGACCAGCGTCCAGTCCCGGCCCGCCAGCGCCAGCCACCGCGCGGTGGTCCCGTGCACCGCGTCCTCGCCGCTCGCGGTCGCCGTGAACACCTCGGGCCGCTCGTCCGCCGCGTCCTCCTTGGGAGCGCGCCAGAAGAACCCGCCGTATCCGGCCCCCGGCCGCCCGTTGGTGGCCGGGCTGCCGATCGACAGGTCCTCGCCCGACGCGTTGGTCAGTACCGAGGTGAAGTCGAGGACCCAGGCGTCGGCGGAGAGCGCGAAGGTGCTGATCGCCCGCCGCTCCGTGAGGAGTTCGCGTCCCTCCCGGGTCCAGGACAGCTCCTGCACCCGGATGCCGGGGTCCTGCCGCAGCCAGCGCGTGTGCTCCTGCGCGCCGTGGTTGTCGAGCGCCACCGGGCCCCGGTCGCGTACGTAGGTGCGTCCGCCCCAGAAGTTGCCGCCCGACACGTCCGGCACGGCCATGGAGACCCCGAGGTGGTGCGCGTGGTCGGCGGGCCGCAGTTCGGTGACGACCCGGCCGCCGAAGGTCCGTACGGGATGCAGATACGGGCGCGGGGACAGCGTCGAGGGCAGCCGCGGACGGTGTACGTAGTCCGCCACCGCGCGGCCGTCGCAGCGCAGCACCGTCGCGTCCGCCGGCCCGGGTTCGGGCGTGGCCCAGTCAGCGCCCAGCTCCGAGAACGTGGCCAGCGTCGCGGCGCTCTCCGCGACCAGCTCGTCGATGCCCTTCACGATCCGGCGCGGCCCGTTCGCCCCGCTCGCCCCGTTCGCCCCGTTCGCCCCGTTCGCCCCGCTCGCCCCGCTCACGCCCTGCGCGCCGTACCAGGCGTCCGCGGGCAGTGGCGTCGGCGGCGGACCGGTCCTGACGGCCTCCAGGATCCGCATGAAGCCGCCGGTGCGGTGCGGCGGTACGAGCAGATCCGCGCCCCCGCGCAGATGCTCGACCAGGTTCTCCAGCAGGTCGGTGCGCCCGTACACCGTCTCGGCCGGTTCCCCGCCTCCCGTGTGCTCCACCCGCACCCGGTCCTGCTTGTACCAGAAGGTGATGCGGCCACCGGTGCCGTGGACCACGACGTACGGCTCCGAGTTCCGCTCCGCGCACAGCGTCACCGCGACCGTGATCCGCGTCGACCGTGCCGTCGTCAGCCGCAGACAACTCGTGTCGTCCGCCTCGATGTCATTGGCCCGGAACTGCTCCAGCTCGATCCGGCCGATGTCCTCGGCCAGGTCGCTGCCGTCGACACGCAGGGCCGTCGCCACCGCGTGCGCGAGCGGATTGGTGAGCACTCCGTCCACGACGTCCCGGCCGTCCAGCGCCCGGCGCCCGGCCCAGGGGACACGGTGGTAGTAGGCCTCGTCGCGTACCCACGCCCCGGCCGCGCCGATCCCGCGCGGCCGCCCGATCGCGCCGGCCAGGACCAACTTCCTGATCGCGCCCAGGGCATGGGACCCGAGCGACTGGAACCCGACCTGGCAGACCGTGCCGCTCTCCGCAAGCCCGGCGAGCAGCCGCTCGTACTCCGCGTACGAGGCGGTGGTCGGCTTCTCCAGCAGGGTGTGCACCCCACGGGCGGCGGCGGTGAGCGCGAGATCGGTGTGCGTGTGGAGGGGCGTGCAGATGACCGCCGCCTCCGCGCCCGTACGGTCCAGCAGTTCACCGAGGTCGCCGGACTGCTCGGGGGCGTCGAAGCCGTCCAGCTCCGCCGGGGTCAGCGGAGTCAGCTCGCAGACGCCCACGAGCCGGACCAGGCCCGCCTGTTGGAGGCGGTGGATGTTGCGCAGATGCGAGCGGCCGTGGCCACGGGCCCCCGCAAGCACGACAGGCAGGCTCATCCCTTCACCGCCCCCGCGCTGAAGCCGGTGATCAGCCACTTCTGGATGAAGGCGAAGACGATGACGACCGGGACCGCGGAGATCACACCGCCCGCCGCCAGCGCCCCGAAGTCGACGCTGTCCGCCCCGATGAGGGTGGAGAGACCGACCGGGATCGTCTGTTTGTCCTGGTCCATCAGGAACATCAGGGCGAAGAGGAAGTGGTTCCAGCTGGCTACGAAGGCGAAGGAGCCGACGGCGATCAGACCGGGCCGCAGCATCGGCAGCACGACGATGCGAAAGGCCTGGAGCCGTGAACAGCCGTCCACCCAGGCCGCCTCCTCCAGCGAGTACGGCACGTTCTTGATGAAGCCGCTGATCAAGATGATGGAGAGCGGGAGTTGGAAGACGGTCTCCGCGATGACCACGCTCAGCGGGGAGTTGATGAGCGAGAGATTCTTGAAGATCTGGAAGAGCGGCACCAGCATCAGGGCGCCGGGGATGAACTGCGAGCACAGCAGCGCCAGCATGAAGCCCTGTTTGATACGGAAGTTGAAGCGTGCCAGAGCGTAGCCGCCGGCCAGCGCGACCCCCGTCGTACAGATGAGGGTGAACACGCCGATCAGCGCGCTGTTCTGGAAGAAGACGGAGAAACTGCGGTCGTTCCAGACCTTCTCGAAGTGGTCGAAGGTCATCGGCCACGGCACCAGCGACGTGGAGCCCGCGGGCCGCAGCGAGAACAGCACCATCCAGTAGAAGGGGATGAGGGTGAAGAGGAGATACAGCCCGAGCGGCACATAGATCTGCCATCGGGGCACCTCGTCGAAGGCACGCCCGCGCCGCCGCTTCCTTCTTACGGCGGGTGGCTTGGAGCCGCCGCCCGCGGGCACCGTGGACGTGCCCTTCTCGGTCATGACCGCGGTCACTTGTGATCGCCTCCGAACTTGCTCAGGCGCAGATAGAGAATCGAGCAGAAGAGGAGGATCCCGAAGGCGACGGTCGTCAGCGCGGTGGCGTAGCCGAAGTCGTGTGCCTCGAACCCGGTGACCGCGACGTACAGCGGCAGTGTGGTGGTGACGCCCGCCGGACCGCCCTCGGTGAGAGTGAGGAGCAGGTCGACGTTGTTGAACTCCCAGACGGCGCGCAGCAGCGTGGAGAGGACGATCGCGTCCCGCAGATGGGGCAGGGTGATGTGGAAGAACTGACGGAACCTGCTCGCCCCGTCGACCGACGCCGCCTCGTACAGATCATCGGGGATGGACTGGAGGTCGGCGAGGATGAGAATCGCGAAGAACGGCACCCCGCGCCAGAGTTCGGCCAGTACGGCGGCCCAGAAGACGGTCCCGGTGTCGGAGAGCACCGACGAGCCGTAGGTGCCGATGCCCGCGTCGGCGAGATAACGGCCCACGCCCGTCGACGGGTTGTACAGCAGCAGCCAGATGGTGGTGGTCAGGACGCCGGAGACGGCCCAGGGCGAGAAGACCAGCGCGCGGGCGGCGGCGCGGCCCACGAACGTCTGGTTGACGAGGAGCGCGAGGATCAGACCGAGGGCGAGCTGGAGGCTGACCTCGGTGAAGACCCACTTGGCGGAGAAGGCGAGGCTGTCCCAGAACAGCGGGTCCTCGGTGAAGATCCGTTTGAAGTTGTCGAGGCCCGCGAAGCCGTTCCGCCAGGGCTTGGTGGCGTTGTAGTTCTGCAGGCTGTAGTAGAAGACGCTGAGCATCGGATAGGCGATGAAGCCCACCATCAGCAGCACGGCCGGGGCGATCAGCAGATACGGGAGACGGTGTGGTGAGAGCCCTGTGCCCGTCCGGCGGGACCCCGGCTTCTTCGGCGCCCCGGGCGGGGCGCCTGATGAGTCCTGCGCCACAGCTGAGGCCATGACCGGTTCTCCGTTCCTTCGGTGAAGTCCAGCGGTGAAGTCCTGCGGTGAAAGAGGCGTGCGTGTGTGCCGTGTCAGCTCACGTACGGGTCGGGTACGTCCCCGGGCCTGGCCAGGAAGGCGAAGTCGCAGCCGGTGTCGGCCTGGGTGATCTGGTCCTGGTAGAGGGCGCCGTAACCGCGTCCGTAACGTGCGGGCGGCGGTGTCCAGTCGGCCCGGCGCCTTGCCAACTCCTCGTCGCTCACCTGGAGATGGAGGCTGCGCGCCTCGACGTCGAGGGTGATGAGATCGCCGGTGCGGACGAGGGCCAGGGGCCCGCCGACGTACGACTCGGGTGCGATGTGCAGCACGCACGCGCCGTAACTGGTGCCGCTCATACGGGCGTCGGAGAGCCGGACCATGTCCCGTACCCCCTGCCTGAGCAGATAGTCGGGCAGGGGGAGCATGCCGTACTCGGGCATACCGGGGCCGCCCTTGGGGCCGGAGTTGCGCAGGACCAGCACATGGTCCGGGGTGAGCGCGAGCGCCGGGTCGTTGATGGTGCGCTGGAGCTGCCGGTAGTCGTCGAAGACGACGGCGGGTCCGGTGTGGCGCAGCAGGTGGGGCTCGGCGGCGATGTGCTTGATGACGGCGCCGTCCGGGCAGAGGTTGCCGTGCAGCACGGCGACGCCGCCCTCGTCGGCGAGGGGGTTGTCGCGTGGGCGAATGACGTCGTCGTTGTGGACGAGGGCGCCGTGGAGCTGTTCGCGCAGGGTGTCGTACGCGACGGTGGGGCGGTCCAGATGCAGGACGTCGGTCAGCCGGGACAGGAAGCCGGGCAGTCCGCCGGCGAAGTGGAAGTCCTCCATGAGGTACTTGCCGCCGGGACGGAGGTTGGCGAGTACGGGCACGGTGCGGGCGACCCGGTCGAAGTCGTCGAGGGTGAGGGTGATGCCGGAGCGGCCGGCCATCGCGATCAGATGGATGACGGCGTTGGTGGAGCCGCCGAGCGCGAGGACGGTGGCGACGGCGTCTTCGTAGGCCTCGCGGGTGAGGATCTTCGAGAGCCTGCGGTCATGCCGGACCAAGTCCACGATTCGCCGTCCGGACTCGGCCGCCATCCGTTCGTGTCCGGAGTCGACGGCCGGGATCGAGGAGGCGCCGGGGACCGTGACGCCCAGCGCCTCGGCGGCGGCGGTCAGGGTGGAGGCGGTGCCCATGGTCATGCAGTGGCCGGGGGAGCGGGCGAGGCCGTTCTCCAGTGCGGCCAGCTCGCAGTCGCCGATGAGACCGGCGCGTTTGTCGTCCCAGTACTTCCACATGTCGGTGCCGGAGCCGAGCACTTCGTTACGCCAGTGTCCGGGAAGCATCGGCCCGGCCGGCAGGAAGACCGCCGGCAGGTCCACGGACGCGGCGCCCATCAGCAGCGCCGGTGTCGACTTGTCGCAGCCGCCCATCAGGACGGCGCCGTCGACGGGGTAGGAGCGGAGCAACTCCTCGGTCTCCATCGCCAGCATGTTGCGGTAGAGCATCGGGGTCGGCTTCTGGAACGTCTCGGAGAGCGTGGACACCGGGAATTCCAGCGGGAATCCGCCCGCCTGCCAGACGCCGCGCTTGACGGCCTGGGCGCGTTCGCGCAGATGGACATGGCAGGGGTTGATGTCGGACCAGGTGTTGAGGATCGCGATGACCGGCTTGCCGAGGTGTTCCTCGGGGAGGTAGCCGAGCTGGCGGGTGCGGGCGCGGTGGCTGAAGGAGCGCAGGCCCGACGAGATGCCGCTGCCGTACCACTGGTGGCTGCGCAGGTCTTCGGGGGCGATCCTGCCGGGCGTGGCCGGGGTGCCGGGTGTGGTCATGTCGGCCAGCCCGCGATCAGTGCGGCGACCTCGGCGCGTGCCGGCTCGGGCAGGACACGGCTCGGCGGGCGTACGTCGCGTCGGCAGAGCCCCAGCGCGGCGAGCGCTTCCTTGACGACGGTCACGTTGTCGGCAGACCGCCGTGCCGCGCGCAGGTCCTCGAAGGGCCGGATCCGTTCGAAGACCTTCATGGCCGTGCCGAAGTCCCCGGCGCGCAGCGCCTCCAGCATGCCCAGCGAGACGGCCGGGGCGACATTGACGAGCCCCGAGGTGAAGCCGGTGGCGCCGCCCGCGAAGTACGACGGCGCGTACAACTCGGCGAGTCCCGCCACCCAGACGAACCGCTCCAGGCCCGCGTCACGCGCGAAGGCCGCGAAGCGCGCGGCGTCCGGCACGGCGTACTTGGCGCCGATCACGTTGGGGCACAGCTCACCCAGCTGGGCCAGGCTCGCGCCGCGCAGCCGGGGATCGCGGATGTACGGGACGACTCCCAGCTCCGGCACGGCCTCGGCGATGGAGCGGTGGTAGTCGATCCAGCCGTCCTCGGAGACATACGGATGCACCGGCTGGTGCACCATGACCATCGCGGCCCCGGCCTGCCGGGCGTGCTCGGCGGCGGCCACGGCGGTCGGCACCTCAAGTCCGATGCCCACCACGATCACGGCCCGACCGGCCGTCTCCTCGATGGTCAGCTCGGTGACCGCACGGCGCTCGTCGGGGCTGAGGGCGTAGTACTCACCGGTGTTGCCGTTCGGTGTGAGGGTGCGCACCCCGCCGTCGATCAGCCGGCGCAGCAGGGCGCGGTGCGCCGTGGTGTCGAGGGTGTCGTCGGCGGTGAACGGCGTGACGGGGATCGCCACGACATCGGCGAGCGCGTCCCGCGACACGTCGAGACCCTGACCGGTCGTACGGCTCGTCATATGTGCTCTCCCTCGGGGAACGCCATCCGTACGAAGGAGGCGATGTGGTCGTGCAGAGCGAGGGCGGCGCCGGCGGCGTCACCGGCCAGCGCGAGGCGCAGGATCTCCCGGTGCTCGTCGGCCTCCCGCTCCCAGGACGGGTCGGCGGCCCAGGCGACGGTGGAGACGAGAGCGGCCTGGTCGCGCACCTCGTCGAGCATCCGGGTCAGCATCGGGTTGCCGCAGGAGAGGTACAGCTCGCGGTGGAACGCCCGGTTGGCGAGGGACCGTTCGGCCTGGTCCACCGCCTCGTCGGCCCTGAGCAGGGCGTCACGGGCGGCGTCCAGCGAGACGTGCCGGACGAGGGAGCGCCGTAGCGCCTCCGGCTCCAGCAGCAGCCGCACGTCGTAGACCTCATGGGCCATGGCCGCGTCGACGGTGCGCACGGTGACGCCCTTGAACTGGCTCATCACGACCAGGCCGGTACCGGCGAGCGTCTTGAGGGCTTCCCTGACGGGAGTCTTCGACACCCCGAACCGCGCGGCCAGTTCGGTCTCGACCAGGGCCTGACCGGGGCTGAGACCGCCGGTCAGGATGTCGTGCTTGATCGCTTCCAGAACGAACTGGGTGCGGGAGGGGATCGGACTCGGAGCGAAGGCCATGGGCGCTCTCACATCTCGCGTATCGCGTCTCATATATGACGTACGAAGTACGACGCGATGAAGCTAGGACCGCCCGGATGTTTCGTCAATGCTTCGCGCAGAAGTTCTTAAGGCCGAGGGGCGAGGCAGCCCGTCACGGAACGTGACCATCGTTCCGGCCCCAATCCGGTCACCCCCGGTGTGCGCGATCGGTGAATCCGGTGGCGGCGGCCCGAACGATGGGGCTATACACGGAGTCTGACGTCGGGTCGACTCACTGGGGGCGGTCATGGAAGCTGAGCTGGCGGCACTCGCCTCGTCGGCGGCCACCGTGGTGGTGCAGCAACTGGCCACCACCGGATGGGAGAAGGTGCAGACCTCCCTCGGCACCCTGTGGCGCCGCGTCTACCCCGACCGGGCAGGGACCGTGGAGGCCGACCTGGAGGAGACACGCGCGGCCCTCATCGCCGCCCGTGACGCCGAGGACGCCGACGCCGAGCAGGGGCTGGTCGTGGAGTGGCAGTCGCGGCTGCGCAGGCTGCTCGCCGCTGACGGGTCCCTGGCCGCCGAACTCCGCCGCGTACTGGACGAGTTCGAGCAGCCGGAACCAGCGGCCGGCGACGTGATCACGATGAACGCGACCGCGTCCGGTGGCAGCCGGGTGATTCAGGGCGGCCGGGACGTGCACGTCACCGGTGAGTGAGCGATGAGTTCCCCCACGGGCAACGGCGCGAGCCCCGAGCGGAACGCGTCCGACCGGGCGCGCGAGGGCACCCATGTCGAGGGCCACGCGTCCCGCGGTGCCACCGCGATCGTGGCGGGGCGGGACGTGTATGTCACCTACACGCACGGCACCCGGCGCCGGCGGCGTTCCGAGAAGGGCGATCCGTCCCGCGAGTGCCCCTACCCCGGCCTGGCCGCCTTCGAGGCGGACTCCGCGCGGTGGTACTTCGGGCGCGACCACCTCGTGGCGGAGCTGACCGCCCGGCTCGACCGGCGCCTGCGCACCGGCGGCATCCAGATGGTCGTGGCTCCTTCCGGGGCGGGGAAGACCTCGCTGCTGCGGGCCGGGCTGCTGCCCCGGCTCGACCGGGGAGCGCTGCCGGGCTCGGCGCGCTGGCCGAAGGTCGTCCTCACGCCCGGAGCGGATCCACTGCACGCGCTGGCCACCGGTATCGCGTCGCTGACCGGGGGCGAGGCGGGGGCCATCGCCGGGGACCTCGTCGCGGATCCGCGCACGGCGCTGGCAGGGCTGTCGTCACCGGGGCGTGCGGGCGACGGTGTGGTGATCGTGGTGGACCAGTTCGAGGAACTGTTCACCGTCTGCACCGACGAGCAGCGGCGACGCACCTTCATAGAACTGCTCGACCAGGTCGCGGGAGTCCGGGACGCCGATCACGCCGATCACGCCGACAACGCCGCCGATGCCCCCGACACCGCCGTTCCGGCCGCCCTGGTCGTCGTCGGCCTCCGCGCGGACTTCTACCCGCGATGCGTCGATCAGCCGCAGCTTCGCGCCGCCCTGGAGGACGCCCCGCTCGTCGTCGGCCCGATGTCGGAGGCCGAGCTGCGTCAGGCGATCGTCTACCCCGCCGAGGACGTCGGTCTGGAGATCGAAGCCGGACTGGAGGAACTGCTGCTGCGCGACCTCGGTGCATCGTGGCGCGGCGGCGCCGAGGACACCGGCGGCTACGAGGCGGGGCGACTGCCGCTGCTGGCTCACGCGCTGCGCTCCTGCTGGCAGCAGCGCACCGGCCGCGTTCTGTCCGTACAGGGGTACGTGGACACCGGCGGGATCAAGAACGCGGTCTCAAGGACCGCCGACGCCGTGTACGGCGCGCTGGACGAGACCGACCGCCGGCTCGCCCGTTCACTCCTGCTGCGCCTGGTCAACATCGGTGACGGGACCGATGACACCCGTCGGCGCGTCGGCCGGGAAGGGCTGATCCGTGCCACCGGGGACGGACCGAGGGCGGCGCTGGTGCTGGAGGCGTTCACCAAGGCCCGGCTGCTCACGGTGCAGTTGGACTCGGTGGAGATCTCCCACGAGGTGCTGCTGCACAGCTGGCCCCTGCTGAAGGGATGGATCGACGACGACCGCGCCGGCCGGCTGACCCTCCAGCGTCTGGAGGACGCCGCGGCAACGTGGCACGAGGGCGGCCACGAGTCGTCCCTGCTCTACGGCGGAAGCCGGCTGGAGAGTGCCGAGTCCTGGGCCGCCACCGCCCCGCCCGGTGAACCGAGCGGCACGGCGAAGGAGTTCCTGGCGGCGGCTGTGCGGGCCCGGCGTCGCAGCGGCAGGGTGCGCGCCGGCGTCACCGCCGCCCTCGCCGTGTTCGCTCTGCTGGCCGGGATCGGCGCGGTCTCGGCGTTCACCCAACAGCGCGAGGCCCGCGCCCAGCAGCAGGCGGCGGAACGCCAGCGGGACCTCGTCCTCTACAACCAGATTCTCGCCACCGCCGACCGGCTGCGTACCACCGACGTGTCCGTCGCGGCGCAGCTCACCGTCGCCGCACACCGGATGAACCCGATCGGGGACAGCTACTCCCGCCTGACCGCGGCGGCCAACGCGCCGCTGTCCACGCCCCTCGCCGCTCATCGTGGCGCCGTCTGCGCGGTGGCGGTCAGCCCGGACGGGCGCACCCTGGTCACCGGCAGCGACGACAACACGGTCCGGCTGTGGGACATGTCGGACCGCACCCGGCCGAGACCACGGGGCGAGCCGCTGACCGGGTTCGCCGGCGGCGTGTGCGCGCTGGCGTTGAGCCCGGACGGACGCACACTCGCCACCGGCAGCCACGACCGTTCCGTACGACTGTGGGACGTCTCGCGGGCCGGGCGTGCGGCGCCCCTCGGGTCGCCCCTGCCCGGCTACGAGAACGCGGCGGGCGTGCGGGCCCTCTCCTTCAGCCCGGACGGGCGCGTCCTGGCGACGGGCAGCCAACCCGCCGTGCGGCTGCCGTCCGGCGGTGACCCCGGACTCCGTCTGTGGGACGTGTCGGATCCGGCCGGCCCGGAGCTGCTCAGCGAGACCGCCGAGGGCGCGATGGACGTCGATCATCTGGCGTTCACCCCCGACGGACGGAGGCTGGTGACCAGCCCGGCGGCCATGGGGTTCCGGGTGTGGGACATCTCCGACCCGAAGCGTCCGGAGATCCTGGGCACCGCGCCGAAGGGGCACGAGCGGATGGTGAGCGCGCTGGCGCTGAGCCCGGACGGGCGCACCGTTGTCACCGGGAGTTCCGACAAGACGTTGCGGGTGTGGGACATCTCCGAACCGGAGCGGATCAAGCCCCGTGGGCAGCCCGTCACCGAACTCGCCCATGGCATCGAGTCGTTGGCGTTCGCAAAGGACGGCCGCTCCGTGGCCGCCGGGTCCGAGGACGGCTCCGTCCAGCTCTGGAACCTCTCGGATCCCACCGCTCCCGTACCCCTCGGGGCTCCGCTGGCCGGCCACACCCGGAAGGTCGAGGCCCTGGCCTTCGCTCCCGACGGCAGGACCCTCATCGCCGGTGACGAGGGACGGACGGTCCGGCTGTGGAGCCTCCCGCCGCAGATCCCGACCGGCCGTACCGTCGGATTCTCCCTGCCCAACACCGTCGACGCCCTGGCGTACAGCCCGGACGGGCGCACCCTGGCCAGTGGGCACTTCGACAAGTCGGTCCGGCTGTGGGACGTCTCCAAGCCCGCCCGGCCCGTGCCCCTGGGTGATCCGCTGACGGCGCACACCTACACGGTGTGTGCCCTCTCCTTCAGCCCCGACCGGAAGACGCTGGCCACCGGCAGCCGCGACGAGACGGTCCTGCTCTGGGACATCTCCGACCCGAAGCGGCCCAAGGCCTTGCGGAAACTCACCGGTCACACCGAAGGCGCCTGTGCTCTGGACTTCAGCCAGGACGGCCGCACACTGGCGACCGGCACCGGTTCAGGGTCCGTGTTCCTGTGGGACGTCTCGGACCCGGCACGGCCCAGCAGCCTGGGGCGGTCCCTGATAGAGGTGGACGGGCCTGTCGAAGCGCTGGAATTCAGCCCGGACGAACGCACATTGGCCGCCGGGGCCGGTGATGCCCGAGTGCGGTTGTGGGACGTCTCGGAACGAAGCCAGGCAGCGCCGCTGGGAGAGCCGCTGAGCGCACACACGGCGAGCGTCGGCGCGCTCAGTTTCAGCCCGGACGGGCACACCCTGGCCACCGGCGGGACGGACGCGGTGCGGCTGTGGGACGTCTCCGACCCGGCCAAGGCGCGCGCGGTGCGCACGCTGGCCCTCGACACCAAGTCCATCGGCTCCCTCCTGTTCACCCCGGACGGAAGGACGCTGGTGGGCGGTGCGAACACGAACGTCCAGCTGTGGGACGTGTCCGTACCCAAGCGGGCGGCGCCCCGCGGTGAACCGCTGACCGGTCACACCGAGAGCATCAAGAAGCTCGCCCTCAGCCCCGACGGGCGCACTCTGGTCAGTGGCGGAGGCGATCAGGTGGTCAAGTTGTGGGAGATGGACGCGAGCCGGAACATCGAGCGGATCTGTGCCGGCACGCGTAAGTCCCCGACGGCCGAGGCATGGAGACGCCACATCAGCAGCGACATCCCCTTCCCTTCCCCCTGTTGACGGCGCGCGCCGCCGCGCGGGTGGCGGTCATCGGGGATCCTCCGCCACCACGGCGACTTCGCCCGGCGGAATCGTGATCACGCCCGCTGAACGGATGCCCGACACGACATCGACCCCCGTCGTGGCCACCTCGGCGGGGTGACCCGTGTGGTTCACGGCGAAGAGCCAGGTCCTGCCGTCGGGGGCGGTCCGGCGGGTGACCTCCACTCCGTGGCCCGCCCCCTGGACGGGAGTCGCGCAGCCGGCCTCGGCCGCCCACCGGGGCAGGAACCGCAGGAGGGAGGGGAAGTCCGGGCGGGTGGCCAGATAGCGGGTGTCGCCGTTACGGAGGACGGCCGGGCCGCCTCGCGCGGGCCCGTCGGTGAAGCGGCTCTCCACCTCGGTGTCCGGGCCGGGCAGGACGCGCTCGGCCCACAGCCGGCCGGTCGAGTCGTCGTCCAGGGCGACCGATTCGCCCGCGGCGAGCGGAAGGTACTCGTCCACCCGCAGGCCGAGCAGGTCACGCAGCGCGCCGGGGTACGGTCCGGGGTGGACGCGGTCGTGCGGGTCGACCACTCCGCTGAACGGGCCGACCACCAGATGGCCGCCGCGTGCCGCGTACTCCTCCAGCGCCCGCGCCGTGTCGGTGGACAGCGCGTAGAGCGAGGGCACCAGCAGGAGGCGCTGGTCACCGGGGGCGGGGACCAGGTCGCAGGCGAGCCCGAGGCTCCACAGCGCGCGGTGCCAGTCACGAAGAACGTCCGAGCAGGTCAGGTCGCTGCTGGGGCGGTGGGGCAGTTGCAGGGCCCACATGGCCTCGTAGTCCAGCAGGAGGGCGATGTCGGCGGGCGGGCAGATGCTGCCGGCGATGTCGGCGAGGCCGGCCACGGTGTTGCCCAGCGCTCTGGCCTCCCGCCAGATCCTGGTGTCCTCTCCGCCGTGCGGCACCATGGCCGAGTGCCATTTCTCCGGGCCGTACGCGGACTGGCGCCACTGGAAGAACAGGGCGGCGTCCGCGCCGCGGGCGAGGTGGGTCAGCGTGTTGCGGGTCATTTCGCCGGGGAGTTTGGCGACGTTGCGAGTTTGCCATTGCACCCCGGAGGTGGAGTGCTCCATCAGCATCCAGGGCCGGCCGTCCGCGAGACCGCGGGCGAGGTCGGCGGCGAAGGCGAGGTCGGCGGCGCGGTCGGGGTCCTCGGACATCAGGTAGTGGTCGTTCGAGACGATGTCGACCTCGCGCGCCCAGCGCCAGTAGTCGGTCCAGCGGAGCGCGCCGGTCATGAAGTTGGTGGTGACGGGGCGGCCGGGGGAGTGGGCGCGCACGATGTCCCGCTCCGCGCGGAAGCAGGCCAGATGTTCGGTGTCGCTGAATCGGTAGAAGTCCAGCCACCGGCCCGGCGAGAGGGGGCCGGTGCTGGTGCGCGGCGGGATGACCTGTGCCCAGTCGCTGTAGTGCATCCCCCAAAGGGCCGTTCCCCAACGGTCGTTGAGGGCGTCCAGGTCGTCTCCGTACCTGGTGCGCAGCCAGTCGCGGAACGCGTCGGCCGAAGTAGCGCACCAGCAGTGGGCGTTGGCGTTGGCGTACTCGTTGTTGATGTGCCACATCACCACGGCCGGATGGTCGCCGTAGCGTTCGGCGAGTCGCCGGGTGACCAGTGCGGCACGTTCCCGGTACGCGGGTGAGGACGGGCAGTACGCCTGACGGGAACCGGGCGCGAGCCGTCGGCCGTCGGCTGTCACCGGCAGCGATTCGGGGTGCGCGTGGGAGAACCACAGCGGGGGTGCCGCGGTCGGTGTGGCCAGGTCGACGGCGATGCCCGACTCGTGCAGGAGAGACATGACTTCGTCGAGGCCGGAGAAGTCGAAGGTGTCCGGGCTCGGCTCGATCATGGACCAGGCGAAGACACCGAGAGTCACCAGATTGACGTCGGCCTCACGCATCAGGCGGACGTCGTCCTCCCAGGTCGCTCTGTCCCACTGCTCGGGGTTGTAGTCGGCGCCGTAGGCGGGGCGGGGGATTCGGCTCCATGTGAGGCGCGAGTGGTCGGATCGCGGCATGGCGAAGCTCCTAGATGAGTAAGTCCGATGTGCTGGTCAGTGGTCGTAGGCGGTCAGTGACCGGGTGATCGGTGTTCTGGTGCGGCGGTTGTGCCAGATGGCTG
>NZ_JBITIB010000045.1:0-46194 GCF_044458565.1 Streptomyces sp. NPDC050433
CGGAAGCTAAGCCTTTCAGCGCCGATGGTACTGCAGGGGGGACCCTGTGGGAGAGTAGGACGCCGCCGAACAATTATTGGCCTCAACCCCCGCACACAGTGCGGGGGTTGAGGCATTTCTGCGTTCATGTCGAGGTTTTCAGCACGCCGTGCTTCGGGTATGATCTCTCTCGTTGCCCCGCCCCAATAGCTCAGTCGGTAGAGCGTCTCCATGGTAAGGAGAAGGTCTACGGTTCGATTCCGTATTGGGGCTCCAACACGAAGAAGGGCCCAGCCTGTTGGCGGGGCCCTTCTTCGTTGGGTCCTACTGCGGCTCCGGCACACGCATCGCCAGGATCGCCATGTCGTCCGACGCCGGCTCCGCCGCGAACCTCTCCACCGCTCGCAGCACACGCGACGCGACAGCTCCGGCCGTGAGGCCCGTACAGCCCGTCAGTACGTCGACGAGGCCATCGTCGCCCAGCATCCGCGCACCCTCGCGGCGTTCGGTGACGCCGTCGGTGACGCAGAGAAGCACGTCGCCCGGGTCGAGGGTGACCATCTGCTCGTACAACTCAAGGTCGTCCATGACACCGAGCAGCGGCTGCGGGTCCGCAGCCGCCTCCACCGAGCCGTCCTGGCGCAGGCGTAGCGGCAGCGGGTGGCCCGCGCAGACGACCTTGAGGACCGCGCTGCCGTCCTCCTGGGGCCACAGCTCCCCGTACAGCAGCGTCAGGAAGCGGCTGCGCGCGCCCTCGTCGAGGATCGCCGCGTTCAGGCGCTCCAGCACCGCCGGGCCGCTGAAGCCCTCGCGGGCGAGGAGCCGGAGCGCGTGCCGGGCGAGGCCTGTCACCGCTGCGGCTTCCGGGCCTGTGCCGCAGACGTCGCCGATCGCGAAGCCGTACGCGCCGTCGCGGATGGGGAAGAGGTCGTAGAAGTCGCCGCCCACCTCGTTGCCCTCGCCCGCCGCGCGGTAGATGACCTCGACCTCGACGTTGGGCACTTGGGGCAGTTCCGGCGGTAGCAGGCTGCGTTGGAGGGACTGACTGATCGCCATGCGCTCCGAGTACAGGCGCGCGTTGTCGAGCGCGAGCGCCGCTCGGCGGGACAAGTCCTCGGCCAGTTCGAGGATTTCCTGGCGGAAGTGGTCGTCGGACGGCTTGCCGAGGGTCAGCATCCCGATCACGCGGTTACGCGCGACGAGAGGCAGCACGACGGTCTCGCCGCCAACCGCCGCCGCTGTGGCGAGCGTTGTGCCGATTCCGGACGAGACGGGCGTGGAGGCCCCTCCCAGTTCCCTCATGGACGTACGGAGCGCCGCCTGGTGCGCGGCGTCGGCGGGGCCGGTCCAGACTCGGGCGCCCGGAGTGGGGACCGGGTCGGGCGGGTCGATCTTGGAGAGCAGGGCCTTGAGGCCGTCGATGCGCTCCTCGTCCTCGTGCAGCACGTAGGAGAGGTACGGGTCCGACGCCTGGTCGGCGATGGTGTAGACGGCGCACCAGGTGGCGAGCGTCGGCACCGTCATCTGGGCCATCAGCGCGAGTGTCTGGTCCCGGTCGAGGGTGCCGGCCAGCAGGTCGGAGGCCTCGACCAGGAAGGAGAGAGAACCGCGCCGCAGGCGTTCCAGCTCGCCGAGTCGGGCCGACTCGACGGCCAGCGCGATCCGGTCGGCGGCGAACTGGAGGCGCAGCGCCTCCTCGTTGGAGTACCGGCCCGCCGATTCGGCGGCGACGCCGAGCGAGCCGGTGAGCCGCCCCTCGACCTTGAGCGGGACGGTGACGACGGAGCGCATGCCGGTGCCGTTGAGGAGCGGGACGGCGCCGGGGACGATGGCGAGGTCTTCGTGGACGGCGGGCATACGGGCGGAGCCGTACCGCCCCGTGCCGGCTTCCACCGGGACGCGGGCGAAGCGCTGCCGGGCCGAGGGGAGGCCGGTGGTGGCCCGTACCTCCAGCTCCGTCTCGTCGTCGGTGGCGAGCAGGAGGAAGGCGGAGTCGCCTTCGAGCATGTCGCGGGCGCGCTCCACGGTGCGCTGGAGCAGACCGTCGAGGTCCTCGGGCGCCGGTGAGCCGATGAAGACCTCGAAAGGGTCCACCGTGCGGCTCTCGGCGCCGGCCTCGGTCGCGGGGGCGCGCTGCGGGGTCTGGATGATGGCGCGTTCGTCGTCGCGCACGAGGAGGCAGACGGTGGACGGCTCGCCCTCGGTGTCGCGCACCCGGAGGTGGGAGGCGTACACGGGGATGACTCGGCCGTCGCTGCCCCGGATTCCGTAACTGCCCTCCCAGCGCGACAGCAGCAGCGCCTCGGCGATGCCGGTGCCGATGCCCGGTGTGTGCGGCCAGGCGGCGTAGTCGGTGAGGGGTTTGCCGACGACCTGGTCCGCCGGGTAGCCGAAGAGGTGTTCGGCGTCCTCGTTCCAGGTCGAGACGGCGCCGGTTCTGTCGATCTGGATGACGGCGACCCTGACCCGTTCGTCGGTGACGGGCAGGAGCGCGTTCGGGATGACCGGGCCGGCGGACCGCGCGCCCACGGGGCGGTCCGGGAGGTCGAGCTGGAACCAGACCTGCTTGTGTGTCGGGGTGTAGTCGACGCCCCAGCGCGATGCCAGTGCCGCGCAGAGCAGCAGCCCGCGGCCGTTCTCCCGGTCGGGGCTGCCCAGCGACAGCCCCGTTCCCTGCAATGGGATCTCACGTTCGGGATAGTGGTCGGAGACCTCGACGCGGACGCCGTCCTCCGTACGGAGGCAGAGCACGTCCGCCGATGTGCCGGCGTGGATGACGGCATTGGTGACGAGTTCGCTGGTGAGGACCACGGCGTCGTCGACGACGTCGGAGTAGCCCCAGCCCTGGAGCGTGTCACGGACAAAGGCGCGGGCGGTCGCGACGGACCGCCCGACAGGGTCGAAGCTGGCAGCCGCCCGCGCGGTGATCACATAACTCCTCGTACGCGTCTCGACGCCCGGCTCTGCCATGATGCGGCCCCGCCCTCCCGGTGCCCGGTGTGGTAGTACGTTCGCCATACCGCCCCGGCCGGGCGGACCGGGACAGTTGGACAGCCGGATGCCAGGTTACTTACCTTCGCTGCGAGGGCGGATGCCGGTCGTCACTGTTTCCGCCTACCGGGGGTGGGGACGCTAAGCGAAGCTGCCGAACTGTTATCGCCAGGTTCAGCCGTGGTGAAACACTGGGCAGGATCCCAAAGACAGTCCGAGCAACAGTCTGAGCAGTCAGTACGGTCAACCCCCGCGGGAGGGACACGGTGGAGTCTGGCGTGGCGGCGCGTGGCAACAGCACGCGCGCAAAGGGCGGACGGTCCCGGAACAACGGGGCCACTGAGGTCGATGCGGCGGCGCTGAGCAGACTGCTGACGGCCCTGGTGGCGATGCGGGACGGCAACTTCCGTAAACGCCTTACCGTCTCCGGTGACGATGTGATGGCGGAGATCGCCGCCGTGTTCAACGAGGTGGCGGACCGGAACCTGCACCTCACGGGCGAGCTGGCCCGCGTACGGCGCATGGTCGGGCGCGAAGGGAAGCTCACGGAGCGTCTGGAGACGGGCGCCTGTGAAGGGTCCTGGGCCACTGCCATCGACGCCTCGAACGCGCTGGTGGACGATCTGGCGCGCCCCGTCTCGGAGGTCGGACGGGTGCTGTCGGCGGTCGCCGAGGGTGACCTGGAGCAGCGGATGGAGCTGCGCTCGCACTTCGCCGAGGGCTCGGCGGGGACGGAGCGCCCGCTGCGCGGTGAGTTCCTGAAGGTCGCCCGGACCGTCAACAACCTGGTCGACCAGCTGTCCGCGTTCACCGACGAGGTGACGCGTGTGGCGCTGGAGGTCGGTACCGAGGGCAAGCTCGGCGGTCAGGCCAAGGTGCGCGGTATGTCGGGTTCGTGGAAGGACCTCACGGATTCCGTCAACACGATGGCGTACCGCCTCACCGCTCAGGTGCGTGACATTGCTCTCGTTACGACGGCTGTCGCCAAGGGCGATCTGTCGCGCAAGGTCACCGTGCATGTGGCCGGCGAGATGCTTCAGCTGAAGAACACCGTCAACACGATGGTGGACCAGTTGTCGTCGTTCTCCTCCGAGGTCACGCGGGTGGCCCGTGAGGTCGGCACCGAGGGTGAACTCGGTGGTCAGGCGACTGTGCCCGGCGTGGCCGGGGTGTGGAAGGACCTCACCGATTCGGTGAACACGATGGCCGGCAACCTGACCAGCCAGGTGCGTGGCATCGCCGAGGTCACCACCGCCGTGGCGAACGGCGATCTTTCTCAGAAGGTCACGGTGAGCGCGCGCGGTGAGGTCGCGCAGCTCGCCGAGACGATCAATCAGATGACCGAGACCTTGCGTACGTTCGCCGACGAGGTGACGCGGGTCGCGAGCGAGGTCGGCGGCTCGGGTGTGCTCGGCGGGCAGGCGCAGGTGCCGGGCGCCGCGGGCACGTGGAAGGACCTGACGGACTCGGTCAACACCGTCTTCCGCAATCTGACCACCCAGGTGCGGGACATCGCGCAGGTGACGACGGCGGTCGCGAACGGTGACCTTTCTCAGAAGGTCACCGTCGACGTGGCCGGCGAGATGCTCGAACTGAAGAACACCGTCAACACGATGGTGCGGCAGCTCAATTCGTTCGGCTCCGAGGTGACGCGGGTCGCCCGCGAGGTCGGCGTCGAGGGCCAACTGGGCGGCCAGGCCGAGGTACCGGGCGCGGCGGGCACGTGGAAGGACCTGACGGACTCGGTCAACACCGCGTTCCGTAACCTCACCGGCCAGGTGCGGGACATCGCTCAGGTGACGACGGCGGTCGCGAACGGCGATCTTTCTCAGAAGGTCACCGTCGACGTCGCGGGCGAGATGCTCGAACTGAAGAACACCGTGAACACGATGGTGGCCCAACTGTCGTCGTTCGCCGACCAGGTGACGCGGATGGCGCGTGACGTGGGTACGGAGGGCAGGCTCGGCGGCCAGGCGCGGGTGGACGGCGTCTCCGGTACGTGGAAGGAGCTGACGGACTCCGTCAACTTCATGGCCGGCAACCTGACGGACCAGGTGCGGCAGATCGCGCAGGTGACCACGGCGGTGGCGCGTGGTGACCTGTCGCAGAAGATCGACGTGGACGCCCGTGGCGAAATCCTGGAGCTGAAGAACACCATCAACACGATGGTCGATCAGCTCTCGGCCTTCGCCGAGCAAGTGACCCGCGTGGCCCGTGAGGTGGGCACCGACGGCAGGCTCGGCGGTCAGGCCCAGGTGCCGGGCGTCGCCGGTGTCTGGCGCGATCTGACCGACTCGGTGAACGGCATGGCGGGGAACCTGACCTCCCAGGTCCGTAACATCGCGCAGGTCGCCACGGCGGTGGCGCGTGGCGACCTGTCGCAGAAGATCGACGTGGACGCGCGCGGCGAGATCCTGGAGCTGAAGAACACTCTCAACACGATGGTGGACCAGCTGTCGAACTTCGCGGAACAGGTGACACGGGTCGCCCGCGAGGTCGGTACGGAGGGCATGCTCGGCGGGCAGGCCGAGGTCCAGGGTGTCTCGGGCACCTGGAAGGACCTCACCCAGTCCGTCAACTTCATGGCGAACAACCTGACTTCCCAGGTCCGCAACATCGCCGAGGTCACGACGGCCGTCGCCAAGGGCGACCTTTCGAAGAAGATCACCGTCGACGCCAAGGGCGAGATCCTCGACCTCGTCACGACCGTCAACACGATGGTCGACCAGCTGTCGAACTTCGCCGACGAGGTCACCCGCGTGGCCCGCGAGGTGGGTACGGAGGGCATCCTCGGCGGTCAGGCGCGGGTGCGCGGTGTCACCGGCATCTGGAAGGACCTCAGCGACAACGTCAACACCATGGCCAACAACCTGACCAGTCAGGTGCGGAACATCTCGCGCGTCTCCTCGGCCGTCGCCAACGGTGACCTGACGAAGAAGGTCACCGTCGAGGCGCGCGGTGAGGTCGCCGAACTCGCCGACACCGTCAACATCATGGTGACGACGTTGTCCTCGTTCGCCGACGAGGTCACGCGGGTCGCCCGCGAGGTGGGCACCGAGGGCGAGCTGGGCGGCCAGGCGCGTGTTCCGGGTGTCTCCGGGACCTGGAAGGACCTCACGGAGTCGGTGAACTCGATGGCGTCCAACCTGACCGGTCAGGTGCGCCAGATCGCCACGGTCACCACCGCCATCGCCAAGGGCGACCTCACCAAGAAGATCGACATCGATGCCCGCGGTGAGATCCAGGAGCTGAAGAACACCATCAACACGATGGTCGACCAGCTCTCCTCGTTCGCCGACCAGGTCACGCGCGTGGCCCGTGAGGTGGGCACGGACGGGCAGTTGGGCGGCCAGGCCCGCGTCAGGGACGTCGACGGGACCTGGCGCGACCTCACCGAGTCCGTGAACGAGATGGCTGGCAATCTGACCCGTCAGGTGCGGGCGATCGCCGCCGTCGCCACCGCGGTGACCCGCGGTGATCTGAATCTGAAGATCGACGTCGACGCCGCGGGCGAGATCCAGGTCCTCCAGGACAACATCAACACCATGATCGCCAACCTGCGCGACACCACCCTCGCCAACGAGGAGCAGGACTGGCTCAAGGGCAACCTGGCCCGTATCTCCGGACTGATGCAGGGACGCCGCGACCTGGACGACGTGGCCTCGCTGATCATGAGCGAGCTGACCCCGGTGGTCTCGGCGCAGCACGGCGCGTTCTTCCTCGCCATGCCGACCGGCACCGGCACCGCCTCCGAGCTGGGGACGGGCGGCGGGCGCGACGGCTCGTACGAGCTGTGCATGCGCGGCAGTTACGGCTACTCGGCCGGTGCGATGCCGACCTCCTTCCGGCCGGGCGAGACTCTCATCGGTACGGCGGCCGAGGAGAAACGCACGATCCAGGTCAACGTTCCGCCGGGCTATCTCAAGATCTCCTCGGGGCTCGGCGAGGCGTCACCGGCGTACGTGATCGTGCTGCCGGTGCTGTTCGAGGGCAAGATCCTCGGTGTGATCGAGCTGGCGTCGTTCCAGCCCTTCACCCAGATCCAGCGGGACTTCCTCAACCAGATCGCGGAAATGATCGCGACGAGCGTCAACACCATCAGCGTCAACACCAAGACCGAGGTGCTGCTCAAGCAGTCGCAGGAGTTGACGGAGCAGCTGCGGGAGCGCTCGGCGGAGCTGGAGAACCGGCAGAAGGCGCTGCAGTCCTCCAACGCGGAGCTGGAGGAGAAGGCGGAGCTGCTGGCCCGTCAGAACCGCGACATCGAGGTGAAGAACACCGAGATCGAAGAGGCGCGGCAGGTGCTGGAGGAGCGCGCCGAACAGCTCGCGGTGTCGATGCGCTACAAGTCCGAGTTCCTGGCGAACATGTCGCACGAGTTGCGTACGCCGCTGAACTCGCTGCTCATCCTGGCGAAGCTGCTCGCGGACAACGCGGAGATGAACCTCTCACCGAAGCAGGTGGAGTTCGCCGAGACGATCCACGGCGCGGGCTCCGACCTGCTTCAGCTCATCAACGACATCCTCGATCTGTCCAAGGTCGAGGCGGGCAAGATGGACGTCAGTCCGACGCGGATCGCGCTCGTGCAGCTCGTCGACTACGTCGAGGCGACGTTCCGGCCGCTGACGGCGGAGAAGGGGCTCGACTTCTCCGTACGGGTCTCGCCGGAGCTGCCGGCGACGCTGCACACCGACGAGCAGCGGCTGCTCCAGGTGCTGCGCAACCTGCTGTCCAACGCGGTGAAGTTCACCGATACGGGCGCCGTGGAGCTGGTGATCCGGCCCGCCGGTGCGGATGTGCCCAACGCGATCAGGGAACAGCTGTTGGAGGCCGGTTCGCTGCGTGACGCGGACGCCGATCTGATCGCCTTCTCGGTCACCGACACCGGTATCGGGATCGCGGCGAGCAAGATGCGGGTGATCTTCGAGGCGTTCAAGCAGGCGGACGGTACGACGAGCCGTAAGTACGGAGGCACGGGTCTGGGTCTGTCCATCAGCCGGGAGATCGCCCGGCTGCTCGGCGGCGAGATCCACGCGGCGAGCGAGCCGGGCCGCGGCTCGACGTTCACGCTGTACCTGCCGCTGCACGCCGCTGAACTGCCCCCGCAGGGCTACCCGCAGCTGACTCCGGGCATCGAGCCGCTGCGTGGTCGTGGCGGCTCCGCGGGCCTGTCGCCGGAGCGGGCGCGGCTGGACCGGCCCGCGGGCCCGTCGGAGCCCCGTGGGGGGCCGGCCGCGCTGTTCCGGCGCCGTCGCAAGGCGCTGGGCGGTCCGGAGCAGCTGAACTCGCTGTCAGGGCGCCCTGGCGGGCCGGGAGGTCCGCCGAGTGGGCCGGCGGGTGGTGGGAACGGTTCGGCGGGCGTGGCCAACGGCTCGCGGCCCTCGGGGGGTTCGGAGGCGGACGCTTCGTGGGCGGCCGACGGGCAGGACGCTCCGGAGGAGCGGCGTACGTACTCGTTCGGCGGCGAGAAGGTGCTGATCGTGGACGACGACATCCGCAACGTCTTCGCGCTGACCAGCGTCCTCGAACAGCACGGTCTGTCGGTGCTGTACGCCGAGAACGGCCGTGAGGGCATCGAGGTGTTGGAGCAGCACGACGACGTGACGCTGGTGCTGATGGACATCATGATGCCGGAGATGGACGGATACGCGACGACGACGGCGATCCGCAGGATGCCGCAGTTCGCCGGGCTGCCGATCATCGCGCTCACCGCGAAGGCGATGAAGGGCGACCGGGAGAAGGCGATCGACTCCGGCGCATCTGACTATGTGACAAAACCGGTCGACCCCGATCATCTTCTGTCAGTCATGGAGCAGTGGATGCACCAAAAGTGACAAGGATTCGACGCTGGGAGCGACTTCAGAAGTGACCGGCGGTTGTGTGAACCTGTGGAAGAAGGTGAGTTCTTGTGGTCGTTCACGTGTGGGCCACCGCTAATCGGGGAACTTTCCCGGCTCCTGTGACGTTTTTGCTACGTGCACAGTGACATCGCGGTGACAGGGTGTGGCGACAGGCGGGGTGCGGCTACCATGACCGGCACAAGGACGGACGGCGTAAGGGAGTCGTCCCCTGGGGCGGCGCCCGGTGCACAGCCGGGGCGAGGAGGGCGGGCCATGGTGCAGAAGGCCAAGATCCTCCTGGTCGATGACCGGCCGGAGAATCTGCTGGCGCTGGAGGCCATCCTCTCCGCGCTCGATCAGACGCTGGTGCGGGCATCGTCAGGGGAGGAAGCGCTCAAAGCGCTGCTGACGGACGACTTCGCGGTCATTCTGCTGGACGTCCAGATGCCTGGGATGGACGGTTTCGAGACCGCCGCGCACATCAAGAGGCGTGAGCGGACACGGGACATCCCGATCATCTTCCTCACGGCCATCAACCACGGTCCCCACCACACCTTCCGGGGCTACGCCGCAGGCGCGGTGGACTACATCTCCAAGCCGTTCGACCCGTGGGTGCTGCGGGCGAAGGTCTCGGTCTTCGTCGAGCTGTACATGAAGAACTGCCAGTTGAGAGAGCAGGCCGCACTGCTCAGGCTGCAACTGGAGGGAGCGGGCGAGGTCAAGGAACCGGCGGGGCTACTGGCTGAACTGTCCGCCCGGCTCGCCGCAGTTGAGGAACAGGCCGAAGCGCTCTCCAAGCAGCTTGACGACGAGTCCGCGGACGCGGCGGCCGTCGCCACGGCCGCACATCTGGAGCGCAAACTGACTGGACTCCGCCGGGCGCTGGACGCCTTGGAGCCGGGCAGCGGAGGCGGCTCCCCGCTTCCCTCACCGAGCTGACCGAGCAGGTCCCCCGCGCCTCAACGCGCCCATGGGCGGCCCGTTTCGCACCGCTCCGCGGTCCGCCGGGAGCCCGAGCAAGTACGCCGGAGCCCGCCGGGAGCGCCTGAGGGCGCGTCAGTTCGCGGCCGACAGTGGACGACACGAACGGGTGAAGCAGTGGGCACACGTGTCCGCCGCCGTTCACACCGGTAACCTCACCCCCATGGCCTCACGTACGTCCGGCAAGGGTTCCCAGGGCACGGCGGGCACCGCGAAACCGCGTGCCGGCCGTACGAGCGGTGCCGCGAAGAAGTCGGCCCCCGCCGCCAAGGCCGCGGCGAAGAAGACATCTCCCACAAAGAAGTCACCGGCCAAGAAGGCTCCCGCGAAGAAGGCCGCGGCCAAACCGGCACCCAAGCCCGCACCGTCCCCGACGAACGGCGTCTACCGCCTCGTACGCGCCCTCTGGCTGGGTCTCGCGCACGCGGTCGGCGCGATGTTCCGCGGCATAGGGCGGGGCGCGAAAGGCCTCGACCCGGCGCACCGCAAGGACGGCCTCGCCCTCCTGCTGCTCGCGCTCGGCCTGATCGTCGCCGCCGGTACGTGGTCGAACCTGCGCGGCCCGGTCGGCGATCTCGTGGAGATGCTGATCACCGGCGCCTTCGGCCGGCTCGACCTGCTCGTCCCGATACTGCTCGGTACCGTCGCCGTCCGGCTGATCCTCTACCCGCAGCGGCCCGAGGCCAACGGACGCATCGTCATCGGCCTCTCCGCGCTCGTGATCGGCGTCCTGGGGCTCGTTCACATCGCCTGCGGCTCGCCGGGCCGGGACGCCGGTACGGAGGCGATGCAGGACGCCGGAGGGCTCATCGGCTGGGCAGCGTCCATGCCGCTGATCTTCGCCATGGGCGAGGTCCTGGCCGTACCGATGCTGGTGCTGCTCACCGTCTTCGGGCTGCTCGTCGTCACGGCGACGCCCGTCAACGCGATTCCGCAGCGGCTGCGGCAACTCGGCGTCCGGCTCGGCATCCTCGATCCCTCCCCGGCCGATCACGACGACGAGGAGCGCGAGCACGAGCAGGAGTACGGGAGCGACGACGAGCGGTACGACGACCAGTGGCGTGAGGCGCTGCCCGCGCGGGGGCGCCGCTCGACGGCGCGGCGCGGCGAGGCGCCCGACGAGTACGACCCCGACCAGGCGGAGGTCCAGGCGCTGGCCCGCCGTCGACGCCCGCGCAAGCAGGCGGCGCAGCCCGCGGCCGGCCGGCCCATGGACGCCGTCGACGTGGCCGCCGCCGCTGCCGCCGCGCTGGACGGAGCCGTGCTCAACGGGATGCCGCCCTCGCCGATCGTCGCCGACCTCACCCAGGGCGTCTCGGCGGACCGCACGCGGGACGCGGCGAGGGCGCGGCCGGGGGAGGGGCCGTGGGAGCGCTCCGTACCCACGGCGCGCGAGCCCGAGCCGCGCGGCGGTGGTGCGGCGGCGCAGTCGCTGCCCGGCGCCGTCGCCGACCTGACCAAGCCGCCGCCCGCGCAGGACCGCCCGCTGCCCCCGCGCGCCGAGCAGCTTCAGCTCGCCGGCGACATCACCTACTCCCTGCCGTCGCTGGACCTGCTGGAGCGGGGCGGCCCCGGCAAGACCCGCAGCGCCGCCAACGACACGGTCGTCGACTCGCTGACCAACGTCTTCATGGAGTTCAAGGTCGACGCGACCGTCACCGGCTTCACCCGCGGACCGACCGTCACCCGCTACGAGGTGCAGCTCGGCCCGGCCGTGAAGGTCGAGCGCATCACCGCCCTCACCAAGAACATCGCCTACGCCGTGGCCAGCCCCGATGTCCGGATCATCAGCCCCATCCCCGGCAAGTCCGCCGTCGGCATCGAGATTCCGAACTCCGACCGGGAGATGGTCAACCTCGGCGACGTCCTGCGGCTCGCCGACGCCGCCGAGGACGACCATCCGATGCTGGTCGCGCTCGGCAAGAACGTCGAGGGCGGCTACGAGATGGCCAACCTCGCGAAGATGCCCCACCTGCTGGTCGCCGGCGCCACCGGATCCGGCAAGTCCTCCTGCATCAACTGTCTGATCACCTCGGTGATGGTCAGGGCGACCCCGGAGGACGTCCGGATGGTCCTCGTCGACCCCAAGCGGGTCGAGCTCACGGCGTACGAGGGCATCCCGCACCTCATCACGCCCATCATCACCAACCCCAAACGGGCCGCCGAGGCGCTCCAGTGGGTGGTGCGCGAGATGGATCTGCGCTACGACGACCTCGCGGCGTACGGCTACCGCCACATCGACGACTTCAACCAGGCCGTACGCAAGGGCAAGGTCAAGGCCCCCCTGGGCAGCGAGCGGGAGCTGACGCCCTATCCGTACCTGCTGGTGATCGTGGACGAGCTGGCCGACCTGATGATGGTCGCGCCGCGCGACGTCGAGGACGCGATCGTCCGCATCACCCAGTTGGCCCGCGCCGCGGGCATCCATCTGGTGCTCGCCACCCAGCGCCCCTCGGTCGACGTCGTCACCGGTCTGATCAAGGCCAACGTGCCCTCCCGGCTCGCCTTCGCGACCTCCTCGCTCGCCGACAGCCGGGTCATCCTCGACCAGCCCGGCGCTGAGAAACTGATCGGCAAGGGCGACGGGCTTTTTCTCCCCATGGGGGCTAGCAAGCCGACACGTATGCAGGGCGCCTTCGTTACAGAGGAGGAGGTCGCGGCCGTCGTCCAGCACTGCAAGGACCAGATGGCGCCGGTCTTCCGGGAGGACGTCGTCGTCGGCACGGCCAAGAAGAAGGAGATCGATGAGGACATCGGCGACGATCTCGATCTGCTGTGCCAGGCGGCCGAGTTGGTGGTCTCCACGCAATTCGGTTCGACTTCCATGCTTCAACGCAAGTTGCGCGTGGGTTTCGCCAAAGCGGGCAGACTCATGGATCTGATGGAATCGCGGAACATCGTCGGTCCGAGCGAGGGTTCCAAGGCGCGTGATGTGCTGGTGAAGGCAGACGAGCTGGACGGGGTTCTCGCCGTGATCCGCGGTGGGTCCGCTCCCGAAGGAGCTGACGGAAATTGACGGAACCTGAGGCCATCCGAGGGATACCTGGAGCAACCCCTTACCCCGGTCGGGCGTCAAGGTGGAGGGAGAGACATCACCGTGTCTCGCCGACACGCCGTCCGGCCATTCAGATGGCGTACAAAGTGCGTCCGCCCGGTTGCCCCACCCTTTCGTACCACCCATAGACTGAACATCCAGCAGGTGGCTACACGCTCGAAAGGCACTCCCGTGTCCATCGGCAACTCCCCCGAAGACGACCAGCCTTCCGCCGTCGACCCCGCTGTGGACGAGCAGCCCGCGACCGAAGTGGACAAGCCCTCGGTCGGTCACGTTCTCCAGCAAGCGCGCTCCGCCGCCGGCATGACCGTCGAACAGGTCAGCGCCTCCACCCGAGTGCGTGTTCCCATCGTGCAGGCGATCGAGGAGGACGACTTCTCGCGCAGTGGCGCGGACGTCTACGCACGCGGCCACATCCGCATGCTCGCGCGCGCCGTCGGGATCGACCCCGAACCTCTTGTGAGGCAGTACGACTCCGAGCACGGCGGACGCCCGGCGCCGACGCCCGCAGCCCCGCTGTTCGAGGCCGAGCGGATCCGCCCGGAGCGGCGCCGTCCCAACTGGACGGCGGCCATGGTCGCCGCGATCGTCGCGGTGATCGGCTTCGTCGGCTTCACCATGTTCAACGGCACGGAGGACGAGGGCCAGGGCAAGCAGGTCGCCGAGGGCCCGGCGCCGGAGAAGACGGGCCCGAAGCCGAGCGCCTCGAAGCCCGCCGACCCGAAGCCCGATCCGTCGGACAGCGCCATCGCCGCAGCCCCGGCCGACAAGGTGACCGTCAAGCTCTCGGCGGTCGAGGACAAGAGCTGGATCTCCGCGAAGTCCCCCAACGGTGAACTGATCTTCGACGGACTGCTCCTCAAGGGTGAGTCCAAGACGTTCCAGGACGACGAGCAGATCGACTTCATCCTCGGCAACGCCGGGGTGATCGACATCTTCGTCAACGGCAAGCAGGTCGACAAGGACTTCAAGCCGGGCCAGGTCGAGCGGCCGTCGTACACGAAGGGCGACCCCGAGGCCGGCTGATGCCGCGGCCGATGCCGGACAGAGTTCTGGCGGCGTCGGCGGGCACGGGGTGAGCGTCACGGGGCGATGGACGGGCCGGAGGGGGGAGCGGCCCGCGATCCCGGGGTGGGCCGGTCAACCCTGCACGGCAGGAGGGCGGCCAGGACAAAGTAGTCTTGAGCCCATGCCCGAACGCCGTACCGTCGCCCTTGTCACGCTTGGCTGCGCCCGTAACGAGGTGGACTCGGAGGAGCTTGCAGGCCGCTTGGCAGCGGACGGCTGGGAGCTCGTCGAGGAAGCCGCCGACGCGGATGTCGCCGTCGTCAACACCTGTGGCTTCGTCGAAGCCGCCAAGAAGGACTCTGTCGACGCCCTGCTGGAAGCCAACGATCTGAAGGATCACGGCAGAACCCAGGCTGTCGTCGCCGTCGGCTGCATGGCCGAGCGCTACGGCAAGGAACTCGCGGAATCGCTCCCCGAAGCGGACGGCGTGCTCGGATTCGACGACTACGCGGACATCTCGGATCGCCTCCAGACCATTCTCAACGGCGGTATCCACGCCTCGCACACGCCCCGCGACCGGCGCAAGCTGCTGCCGCTGAGCCCGGCCGACCGGCAGGGGGCCACCGGTGTGGCTCTGCCCGGACACGGCGCCGGGGCGGAAGCCGCGTCGACGCCGTCTCCTACGGAGGCGGGCCTCCTGGATGTGGTCGTCCCCGCCCCCGCGGATCTGCCGCAGGGGCTCGCGCCGGCCTCCGGCCCCCGCGCCCCGCTGCGGCGGCGTCTCGACAACAGCCCCGTCGCCTCCGTGAAGCTGGCCTCCGGCTGCGACCGGCGCTGCTCCTTCTGCGCCATCCCCTCCTTCCGCGGCTCCTTCATCTCGCGCCGCCCCTCCGACGTCCTGGGTGAGACGCGCTGGCTGGCCGAGCAGGGCGTGAAGGAGGTCATGCTCGTCTCCGAGAACAACACCTCCTACGGAAAAGACCTCGGCGACATCCGCCTCCTTGAGACGCTGCTGCCCGAACTCGCGGCGGTCGACGGGATCGAGCGCGTACGGGTCAGCTACCTCCAGCCCGCAGAGATGCGCCCCGGACTCATCGACGTCCTCACGTCGACTCCGGGCGTCGCCCCGTACTTCGACCTGTCCTTCCAGCACTCCGCGCCCTCCGTGCTACGCGCGATGCGCCGCTTCGGCGACACCGACCGCTTCCTGGAACTGCTGGAGACGATCCGGGGCAAAGCCCCGCAGGCCGGGGTGCGCTCCAACTTCATCGTCGGCTTTCCGGGCGAGACGGAGGCCGACTTCGCCGAGCTGGAACGCTTCCTCACCGGCGCGCGGCTCGACGCCATCGGTGTGTTCGGCTATTCGGACGAGGACGGCACCGAGGCGGCGACGTACGAGCACAAGCTTGACCAGGAGGTCGTGGCCGAGCGGCTGGCCCATCTGTCGCGGCTGGCCGACGAGCTGACGTCGCAGCGGGCCGAGGAGCGCCTGGGGGAGACCCTGACGGTGCTCGTGGAGTCCGTGGCGGTCGACGGCTCGGACGAGGCCGAGGAGCCCGCCGTGGGCCGGGCGGCCCACCAGGCGCCCGAGACCGACGGCCAGGTGATCTTCACATCGGGCGAGGGCCTGCGCCCCGGTCGTATGGTCGAAGCGAAGGTGGTAGGGACCGAGGGCGTTGACCTGGTGGCCGAGTACTGCGGCTTCACCGGGGACGAGCCCCGGAGCTCCGGCGAGGAGGCAGCCAGATGACCGGAGTCCCGGCATCGGCCGAGGGCGGCCAGGGTAGGCCGGCGCCCGGCGGCAAGCTGGGGGCTGCGGCCGTCAATCAGGCCAGCGTGTGGAACATCGCCAACATCCTCACCATGATGCGGCTGGTGCTCGTACCGGCCTTCGTGATGCTGCTGCTCCAGGACGGCGGGTACGACCCGGCCTGGCGTGCCTGGGCGTGGGCCGCGTTCGCCGTGGCCATGATCACCGACATCTTCGACGGGCATCTGGCCCGTACGTACAACCTGGTCACCGACTTCGGGAAGATCGCCGACCCGATCGCCGACAAGGCGATCATGGCGGCGGGGTTGATCAGTCTCTCCGCCCTCGGAGATCTGCCGTGGTGGGTGACCGGCGTCATTCTCTTCCGGGAGCTCGGGATCACCCTGATGCGGTTCTGGGTGATCCGGCACGGGGTCATTCCGGCCAGCCGCGGCGGCAAGATGAAGACGCTGGCGCAGGGCACGGCGGTCGGCATGTACGTGCTGGCGCTGACGGGGCCGCTGGCGACGCTGCGATTCTGGGTGATGGGGGTCGCGGTCGTGCTGACCGTGCTGACCGGCCTGGACTACGTACGCCAGGCGATCCTCCTACGGAGGGCGGGGCTGGCGGCCGAGCGTGACCGCGCGGAGCGCGCTTCGTGACGTTCGCGACCGAGGGCGGTGGGAGCGTGCCGGCCACCGGGAAGGATGCGGCGGCCGACGACGTTCCAACGAGGGGCCTGGCCGCTCGGGTGCTCGATCTGCTCGTACGGGAGGGCGCGACGCTGGCCGTCGCGGAGTCGCTGACCGGCGGTCTCGTGGCTGCGGAGCTGACATCCGTCCCCGGCGCCTCTCGCGCGCTGCGCGGGGGAGTCACGGCCTACGCGACGGACGTCAAGTGCGATGTCCTGGGCGTGGACGGCACACTTCTGGCGGAGCGCGGGGCGGTGGATCCCGAGGTCGCACGGCAGATGGCGGTCGGCGTACGGGGCGTGCTGGGCGCACACTGGGGCATCGCGACCACGGGGGTCGCGGGTCCCGATCCACAGGACGGACAGCCCGTGGGCACGGTGTACGTGGCTGTCAGAGGTCCGCACGGTGCCGAGAAAGTGGCCGCACTGCGGTTGAACGGTGACCGGGCGGACATCCGTAGAGAGAGTGTACGGAGCGTGCTGGAACTGCTCTCCGGCGAACTGACCGGGAACAGGCGGACACAGGATACGGAACGGAACGGGGGGACTTGATGTTTGCAGCCCTGAGTGAACACGACATCGCTCCCCGCACGGCCGCAGCGCGAGGCGGTACGGTGGGGCGAGAAGGATGCGGCTACGCGGTCCGAGGAGGGAGCCACCGATGATTCTGCTCCGTCGCCTGCTGGGTGACGTGCTGCGTCGGCAGCGCCAGCGCCAGGGCCGTACTCTGCGCGAAGTCTCCTCGTCCGCCCGAGTCTCGCTCGGCTATCTCTCCGAGGTGGAGCGGGGGCAGAAGGAGGCTTCCTCCGAGCTGCTCTCCGCCATCTGCGACGCGCTTGACGTACGGATGTCCGAGCTCATGCGTGAGGTGAGCGACGAACTGTCGCTGGCCGAGCTGGCTGCGTCCGCAGCGGCCAGCGAGCCGGTGCCCACAGCAGTACGTCCGATGCTCAATTCCGTTTCCGTGACGTCGGTGGCAGGTGTGCCGACGGAGCGGGTGACCATCAAGGCGCCAACAGAAGCGGTGGATGTCGTCGCCGCTTGATCCGCACGCGCACGACGTGACCGAGGCCTGAGCCCCGGACGGTCCCCGTGACCGGCCGGGGCTTCTGCTTTGCCCGTCTCCGCCCGACGGAGCAGGGGGTCGGTGCTGAATTTAACTAATTTCCCCCGAAATGATCCTTTTGGGGTCTTGTGCCATGGTGGGCGTACGTGTGAATGGAACTGGAGGACGCCCCATGTCTGTCGTCAAGAGCTCACTGCCCGAGGCGGATCTGAAGCTGGTCGGCGAGGCCCTGCAGGGCGCGCTCGTGGATCTGCTCGATCTGTCGCTGGTGGCCAAGCAGGTGCACTGGAACATCGTCGGGCCGCGCTTCCGGTCCGTACACCTCCAGCTCGACGAGGTCGTCGGCACGGCGCGGCAGCACTCGGACACCGTGGCGGAACGGGCCGCGGCGATCGGCGTGACCCCGGACGGCCGTGCGGCGACGGTGGCGGCGCAGAGCGCGATCGGCACCGTTCCCAGCGGCTGGATCAAGGACGGGGACGCCGTACGGACACTGGTGGACGCTCTCAGCGCCGTGATCGTCCGCATGCGTGAGCGGATCAGCGTCACAGACAAGCCCGACCCGGTCACCCAGGACATCCTGATCGGGCTGACGGCCGATCTTGAAAAGCACCACTGGATGTTCCAGGCGGAGAGCGCGTAGGGCACGTGGGCCGGATGCGAGTGCTGCGCATGGTGTGCCACGGCGGCTGTCGGATACACGCCGTGCACGCCTCCGATGCGCCCTTTCGCCGGATACGCGGACCGGTCTAGCGTCGGTCTGAGGAGGCGGCCATGGCACGGCGACGGATCCTTCTGCCGGCTCTCGTCGTGGGCGGGCTCTGGTGGTGGGCCGTACTGCGGCTCGCGCTGGCGCCCGAGCACGCCGGGGTCATCGAGGGGGCGGTGGCCGCGGGTGGCTGGGGGCTGAGCCTGCTGCCGGTGCACGCGGCGGCCCGTACGCCGATGAGGTCCGGGAAGGGCGCCGTGGTGGAGGGGGACGGGGCGGACGGGTCTCAGGGGACGGGGCCCAACTGGCAGCGGGGGCACCAGTAGACGGGGCGGTCGTCATCCGTCGTCTTGCTGACGGGGGTGCCGCAGCGGCGGCAGGGGAGGCCGCCGCGGCCGTATACGTACAGATGACGGCGCGAGCGCGCCCGGTTGGCCTCCAGGAGCTTCTTCGCGGCCGTCACCAGCCGCTCGGGGGCCGGCAGGTCACCGATGGGCAGCCAGGGGGTGGTGCGGGTGAGGAAGCAGATCTCGCACCGGAAGACATTGCCGATGCCCGCGAGATTCCGCTGGTCCAGCAGCGCTTCGCCGACGGTGAGCGCCGGGTCGGCGAGCAGATTGCGCAGCGCGATGTCCGGATCCCAGTCCGGTCCGAGGATGTCCGGACCCAGGTGGCCCACCACGCTCGCCTCGTCCGCCGTGCGGAGCAGTTCGAGTACGGGGAGCCGGTAGCCGACGGCGGTGCGCTCGGCGTTGCCGAGAATGGCCCGGATCTGGTGGGCGGGGCCGCCGCGCCAGCGCTCGTCGGGGCCGTACACCCGCCAGGCTCCGTCCATCCGCAGGTGTGAGTGGAGGGTGAGGCCGCCCTCGATGCGGGTCAGGAGATGCTTGCCTCGCGGGGTGACGTCGAGGACCGTCCGGCCGGTGAGGTCGGAGGTCGCGAACCGGGGGACGCGTAGGTCGGACCTGGTCAGCAGCCGCCCGGCGAGGGCGGTGTGCAGGCGCAGGGCGGTCTGCAGGACGGTGTCACCTTCGGGCATGTCTCCATCATGCGCGAGAGGGGGGCCGTGGGTGGGTGGCGTACGGGGTGTGGCGTGCGCAGATGTACGGCGACGGGCCTTGGCTCACGCCCGCAGACGCAGCCCCCTCGGGGTGGCGTGGAAGCCCGCCGACTCCAGAACGCGGCCCACGGGGGAGGTCAGCGCCTGCTCGCCGTTGGCCCGCTCCACCGTGACCGTCCCGAGCGCGCCGGCGCGGGCGGCGGAGGCCAGAGCCTCGGCCGCCGCCTGCAGCGCCGCATCATCGGCGGCGTCCGGATGGGCCGGGCCGGACCGGGCGGCATCCTCGCCCGGCCAGGCGAGGAGGGTCTTGCCGCCGCGTTCCATGTACAGCGTCAGCGCGCCGTCGACCAGGACGACCAGGGAGCCCGCCTTGCGGCCGGGCTTGTGGCCCGCGCCCGTCGGCGGATCGGGCCAGGGCAGCGCCGCCCCGTAGGCGTTGGCGGGGTCTGCGGCGGCCAGGACCACGGCGCGGGGCGCCGGGTCGGACGCCGCGCGGTCACGGGCCGTGGAGGCCGCGCGGAGGCGGTCCACCGCCCCGTCCATGGCGAACTGGGCCGCGCCGAGGCCCTCGACGACATAGCCGCGGCGCGCCTGCCCGCTGTCCTCGAAGGCGGACAGCACGCGGTACACGGCCGAGAAGCCGCCCTCGATGCCTTCGGAGGCGACGGCGCCGCGGGTCACCACGCCGTGCCGGTCCAGGAGGGTGCGGGCCAGGGCGTGCGCGCGGCGCGTGGTGTCCGGATCGGCGGCCGGGAGCAGTGACCAGCGTCCGCTGACTGTCGGCGGCCCTGTGCGGGAGGCGGGCCGGGCCGCAGCGGTGAGGCTGCCGTAACGGCCGCGTGGGACGGTCCGTTTGGCGCGGTGGGCCGTCGAGCCGGCCGTACGCCCGGAGCCGAGGAGGGAGCGCAGCGGCGCCAGGGTGTCGTTGGTCAGTCGCCCCGACCAGGCCAGGTCCCAGACGGCGTCGGCCAGTTGGGGATCGGTGACATCGGGGTGGGTGGTGGCCCGTACCTGGTCGGCGATCTGACGGAAGAACAGGCCGTAACCCCCGGACAGGGTGGCAAGGACCGATTCGTGCACCGCCGTCAGCTCAAGAGGGTGCGGCGGCGGGAGCAGCAGCGGGGCGGAGTCCGCCGGATAGAGCGAGATCCAGCCGTCCTTGCCGGGGAGGGCCCCGGCTCCGGCCCAGAGGACCTCGCCGGTGGTGGTCAGCTCGTCCAGGAGCGTCGGGGCGTAACCCGTGACACGGGAGGGGAGCACCAGCTTCTCCAGAGCGGACGCCGGGATGGGCGCGCCCTGCAACTGCTCGATCGCACGGGCCAGTCCGTCGATGCCGCGCAGACTGTGGCTGCCCAGATGCTGCCACTGCGGCAGGAACGTGGCGAGCGCGGCGGGCGGCACCGGCTCCAGCTCGTGCCGCAGCGCGGCGAGCGACCTGCGGCGCAGCCGGCGCAGGACCGTGGCGTCGCACCACTCCTGGCCGATCCCGGAGGGATGGAACTCGCCCTGGACGACACGGCCGCCTGCGGCGAGGCGCTGGAGCGCGCCTTCGGTGACGGCGGGGCCGAGTCCGAAGCGGTCGGCGGCTGAGGAGGAGGTGAACGGGCCGTGTGTGCGGGCGTGGCGCGCCAGGAGATCGCCGAGGGGGTCCTTGACGGGCTCGGTGAACGCCTCGGGGACGCCGACGGGCAGCGCGGTGCCGAGCGCGTCACGGAGCCGGCCCGCGTCCTCGATCGCCGCCCAGTACTCGGCGCCGCCGATCCGGACCCGGATGGCGCGGCGGGACGCGGCGAGATCGGCCGGCCAGCGCGGCTCGGACCCGCGCGCCGCCAACTCGGCGTCGGTGAGCGGTCCGAGGACCCGCAGCAGGTCGGCGACGCCCTCCATGTCCTTGACGCGTCGGTCGTCGGTGAGCCACTGGAGCTCGCGTTCCAGCTCCTGAAGGACGTCGGCGTCCAGCAGCTCGCGCAGCTCCGCCTGGCCGAGGAGCTCGGCCAGCAGCCGCGAGTCGAGGGAGAGGGCGGCTGCGCGCCGCTCCGCGAGGGGGGAGTCGCCCTCGTACAGAAACTGCGCGACATAACCGAAGAGGAGCGAACGGGCGAAGGGGGACGGCTCGGTGGTCGTGACCTCGACCAGCCGGACCCGGCGGGATTCGATGTCGCCCATCAGCTCGGTGAGTCCGGGCACGTCGAAGACGTCCTGGAGACATTCCCGGACGGCTTCCAGAACGATGGGGAACGAACCGAACTCGCTTGCCACCTGGAGCAGTTGGGAGGCCCGCTGGCGCTGCTGCCAGAGCGGTGTCCGTTTGCCGGGACTGCGGCGCGGCAGCAGCAGGGCGCGCGCCGCGCACTCACGGAAGCGGGCGGCGAACAGCGCGGAGCCGCCCACCTGGTCGGTCACGATCTGGCCGACCTCGCCCTGCTCGAAGGCGACATCGCCGGCGCCGACCGGCGCCTGCTCGTTGTCGTACGTCGTGTCGAGCGACATCGGGTCCTGGTCGAGGAGGTCCAGACTCATCAGATCGGCGTCCGGCAGCCGCAGCACGATGCCGTCGTCGGCGTGCATGACCTGGGCGTCCATGCCGTACCGCTCGGAGAGCCGGGCACCGAGAGCCAGCGCCCACGGCGCGTGCACCTGAGCACCGAACGGGGAGTGGATCACGACCCGCCAGTCGCCCAGGTCGTCCCGGAACCGCTCCACGAGGATCGTCCGGTCGTCGGGCACATGACCGCAGGCGCGGCGCTGCTCGTCCAGATACGCCAGGACGTTGTCCGCCGCCCAGGCGTCGAGCCCGGCGGCCACCAGCCGCAGCCGGCCGTCCTCCGGGGACAGCGCGCCGACCTCGCGCAGGAACGCGCCCACCGCGCGGCCCAGTTCGAGCGGCCGGCCCAGCTGGTCGCCCTTCCAGAAAGGCAGCCGGCCCGGCACTCCGGGGGCGGGGGAGACCAGCACCTGGTCGCGGGTGATGTCCTCGATACGCCACGAGGTCGTGCCGAGCGTGAACACGTCGCCGACCCGCGACTCGTACACCATCTCCTCGTCCAGCTCGCCCACCCGGCCGCCGCCGCGGCCCTTGCCGTTGCCGGAACCGGCGCCGGACGCCCCGGCGAGGAACACTCCGAAGAGGCCGCGGTCGGGGATGGTGCCGCCCGAGGTGACGGCGAGCCGCTGGGCACCGGGGCGGCCCGTGACCGTACCCGTCACGCGGTCCCACACCACACGGGGGCGCAGCTCGGCGAACGCGTCGGACGGATAGCGGCCCGCGAGCATGTCGAGGACGGCGGTGAACGCGGACTCGGGGAGCGAGGCGAACGGCGCCGCGCGGCGGGCCAGAGCGAGCAGGTCGTCGGCCTGCCAGGTGTCGAGCGCGACCGTCGCGACAAGTTGCTGGGCGAGCACGTCCAGTGGGTTGGCCGGGATCCGCAGGGCCTCGATGGAGCCGGTGCGCATCCGCTCGGTGACGACGGCGGCCTGCACCAGATCGCCCCGGTACTTGGGGAAGACGACGCCGGTGGAGACCGCCCCCACCTGATGGCCGGCCCGGCCCACGCGCTGGAGGCCGGAGGCCACGGACGGCGGCGACTCGACCTGGACGACGAGATCCACCGCGCCCATGTCGATGCCCAGCTCCAGGCTGGACGTCGCCACGACGGCAGGCAGGCGGCCCGCCTTCAGGTCCTCCTCGACGCGGGCGCGCTGCTCCTTGGAGACCGAGCCGTGGTGGGCGCGGGCCAGGAGGGGCGGGGCGCCCTTGGCGGCGCCCGCCTCGGCCATGATCTCGGCGGGCGAGTGGGCCTCGGGCATGGGCTCGCCCGTGGCCCGTTCGTACGCGATCTCGTTGAGCCTGTTGCACAGACGCTCGGCGAGGCGGCGGGAGTTGGCGAAGACGATCGTCGAACGGTGCGCCTGGACGAGATCGGCGATCCGCTCCTCGACGTGCGGCCAGATCGAGGGCTTGTCGCCGTCGCCGGAGCCTCCGCCGCTCCCGGTGTCGGATGCCGGGGAGCCTCCCAGCTCGCCCAGGTCCTCGACGGGGACGACCACCGACAGATCGAACTCCTTCCCGGAGGGAGGCTGCACGATCTCGACCCGGCGCTGGGGGGAGAGATAGCGGGCGACCTCGTCCACCGGACGCACCGTGGCCGACAGGCCGATACGGCGGGCCGGACGCGGCAGCAGCTCGTCGAGCCGTTCCAGGGAGACCGCGAGATGCGCGCCGCGCTTCGTGCCCGCGACGGCGTGCACCTCGTCCAGGATCACCGTCTCGACACCGGCCAGCGCGTCCCGTGCCGAGGAGGTGAGCATCAGGAAGAGGGACTCGGGGGTGGTGATCAGGATGTCCGGCGGCTTGGTGGACATCGCGCGGCGCTCGGCGGGCGGGGTGTCGCCGGAACGGATGCCGACCCGGATCTCCGGCTCGGGCTGTCCGAGGCGGACGGACTCCTGCCGGATGCCGGTGAGCGGGCTGCGCAGATTGCGCTCCACATCCACCGCGAGGGCCTTGAGCGGGGACACGTACAGCACCCGGCAGCGCTTTTGCGCCTCGGCCGGCGGGGGGACCGAGGCCAGCCGGTCGAGGGCGGCGAGGAAGGCGGCCAGGGTCTTGCCGGAGCCGGTCGGGGCCACGACCAGCACGTCCGAGCCCTCGGCGATGGCACGCCAGGCGCCCTCCTGCGCGGCGGTGGGCGCGGAGAAAGCCCCGGAGAACCAGCTGCGGGTCGCGGGGGAGAACGAGTCGAGTGCGGTGCCGGACATCTCCCCATCGTGCACCCGACCACTGACAATCGCCCGGACCTGCGGAAACGGAGGAGCCAACGGGGTGGGGGGGGCGACACGGCACGGGGCAGGGGGCGGGGAGGGCGTGGGGCAGGCGGGGGCGAAACCGGGAGGTGGGACGGGGCGCGGCCGGTGCAGACTTAAGCCATGGCGGCTCGGGAGCAGGCACGGCACTGGCGCTACTCCGAGCTGCCCGGTGTCGACCTGCTGCGGGCCAGATACATCCGGAAGGCGTTCCTCAGGCACACCCATGAGACGTTCGTCATGGCCGCGATCACCGACGGCGTGGATGTCTTCCACCACGGCGGCAGCCTCCAGTACGCCGGACCCGGCTCCCTCGCGCTGGTCAACCCCGACACCCCGCACACCGGCCACGCACAGGGCCCCGAGGGCTGGCAGTACGGCGCCGTCTACCCGTCGCCCGGCCTCGTCGCGGAGATCGCGGCCGAGACGACCCGGATCAGCGGCACCCCCGGCTTCGTCGCCCCCGTCGTGGACGACCCGTACGCCGTCCGCCTCGTCCACCAGGTCCTGCGCGCCGCCGACGAGGGGAACGCGCTGGCCGCCGACACACTGCTGCGGGTCGCCGTCACCCGCCTCCTGCGGTTGAACGGGGGGACGCTGCCGCAGCGTACGGTGCGGGGCGCGGGCGCCAGGACGGCGGCACGCGCGCGAGCCGTGCTGGAGCGACGGATGGCCGACCCGCCGTCCCTGGAGCGGCTCGCCGCGGAACTGGGCACCAGCCCGTTCGCCCTGCTGCGGGCCTTCCGGGACACGTACGGCATGCCGCCGCACACCTGGCTCACCGACGCGCGGGTGCGCCGGGCCCGCCATCTGCTGGACGGCGGGACGACCCCCGCCGACGCGGCGGGCCTCGTCGGCTTCACCGATCAGCCGCACCTCAACCGGCACTTCACCCGCATCGTGGGCGTGCCACCGGGCGCGTACCGCAAGGAGCGGACGCCGGGCGGCGCCTGAGTGGGCGGGAGACGTGACGAAGGCCGGAGGGACCGGCCTCCGTGGAGAACCCCGCCTGACGCAGAGCCGACTCCGTACCCGGAGAGGTGTCGGTTGTGACCTGCACGCGGGGCTGAAGGCCACGCTCGCGGAAGGCTTCGACCAGCGCCGCGATGGCGCGGGGGGACACGAACGCCCCGTACTCCGCGACCTCCAGGGGCCGGCGCAGGGTGGCGACGGCGAAACTCTGGATACCGACGTCCACGGGGCTCGGGCTCCTTCCAGAGACGCCGGCGGTTCGTGGTCGCCCGGTAACGCGCAAGAACGTACAAGACGGGGCGCGAGCCCGCCCCGTAGCGTCCCTGACGTGGCAGAACAGACAGCATCCGCAGACAGGCCCGAAGCCGCGGGGATATCCGCCGGGTCGGCCCCCGAGTACGAGAATCACGGCGCGAGAGGTACGGGGACGGGCTCCCCGCACGGCGGGGGCGGCACACGTGCGGCCGGGGACGGCGCCGAGGACGGCGCGACCGCCCGTACGGCGCCGCGAGGCGTCCCCGGCGGTGAGCCCGGCGGTGAGCCGAAGCCGGACTCGGCCGTCGTACGCGACGCGCTGGGTGTCGGCATCGCCGTCGGTCTCTCCGGCTTCGCCTTCGGCGTGACGTCCGCCGGGGCGGGCCTCACCCTCCTACAGAGCTGCGCACTCAGCCTGCTGGTCTTCACCGGCGCCTCGCAGTTCGCACTCGTCGGCGCGCTCGCGACAGGCGGCAACCCCCTGACCGCCGCGGCCGGTGCCTTCTTCCTCGGCGTACGGAACACCTTCTACGGTCTGCGCCTGTCCCAACTGCTGGCGCTGCCACGCTTCGTACGCCCCTTCGCCGCCCAGTGGGTCATCGATGAGACGACGGCCGTCGCACTCGCGCAGCCCACGCGTCGCAGCGCGCGCCTCGGCTTCACCGTCACCGGGCTCAGCCTCTACGTGCTGTGGAACCTCACCACGCTGCTGGGCGCGCTCGGGGCCGAGGCCATCGGTGACACCGCCGCGTGGGGACTCGACGCGGCCGGTCCCGCCGTCTTCCTCGCCTTGCTCGCCCCCATGCTGCGGACGACCACGGAGCGCGCGGTCGCCGCAGTCGCCGTGGTCCTCGGGCTCGGCTTCCTGCCGGTGCTGCCCGCAGGTGTGCCGGTGCTCGTCGCGGCGCTGGCCGCCCCCGCCGTGCTCTGGTTCGAGGGCCGCGGGACCGGCGGTCGTCCTGACCCTGGCACCACCGACCCGAAGGGAACGGACCGTTGACTATCTGGATCGCCATCGGGCTGACCGCGGTCGGCTGCTACCTCGTCAAGTTGCTCGGGCTGCTCGTACCCGCAGGCGCGCTGGAACGCCCCCTCGTACAGAGGCTGTCCGCGCTGCTCCCCGTCGCGTTGCTGGCGGCTCTCACGGCGCAGCAGGCCTTCGGCGGCGCCGACGGTTCGCTGGTGGTCGACGCCAGGGTGGCCGGGCTCGTCGCGGCGGGGATCACGCTGGTGCTGCGTGCCCCGTTCCTGGTCGTCATCGGCGCGGCCGTGGTGGTGACCGCAGGAATACGCGCCCTGGGCGGCTGACCCCTGACCCCTGGCCGCTCGTCCCGGATGCGGGTGTCAGCCGATGGCCCGCCCGTACGCCCGCAGTGTCCGCAGTGTCCGCAGGGCTTCGATCGTCGCCATGGAACGCCGCTCCAGGGCCGCGAGGGGCGTCCACGGCGGCCGACCGGGCGGCCAGCCGCCGTCGTCGCGCTGCGCCCCGACACCTGCGTGAGATACCGGCACACCCGCTCCACCCGGGGCCCACCGCAGCGCCCGACGGAGCCCAGGACATCCAGCGCATGCGCCGTGCGCCGTGCGCCGTGTGCGGCGTGCGGCTTACGGGGCCGCGCAGATCGGGCTCCAGGCCGTGACCGTAACCGCCGTCCTCGTTGAGATACGTGGCGAGCGCCGTCTCGACGGCCTCCGCCCGGCCGCGGGTGAAGTGATGGGCGAACCGCCGCTGTTCGAGGACCCGCCCCGTCAGCCACACGAAGCGCTCCGCGCGGGCGAGGGGAGTCGACTGGGATGCTGCGGTCACGGCCATGCGCCGACGGTAGGACGCGAGGCGGCCCCGTAAGGGGCGGACGGCTCCGGCCGCACTCTCAGGAGCGGGATACTGGGGTCATGCGGTTGACGATTTTCTGGGAACGGATGGCGGACCACTTCGGCCCCGCGTACGCGGACTCCTTCGCGCGCGACCACGTGATGGCGGAGCTCGGCGGCCGTACGGTGCACGAGGCCCTCGCCGCCGGCTGGGAGGCCAAGGACGTCTGGCGGGCGGTCTGCGCGGCTATGGGCGTGCCCGCCGACAAAAGGTGACGTACGCGTAGGCCAGACTGGCTCCGTGGCACTGACCGACGAAACAGCCCAGGATCCTCAGCCGTCCACCCCGCCGCCGACCCCTCCCGCAGCGGGCGACGGCGGTGAGGCGGCCCGCATGCCCCGCTGGCTGCCACGTGCCATGGTGCTTGCGCTCACGCTCATCGCCTGCTTCCAGCTGGGCAGCTGGGCCTTCCACCAGCTCGTCGGGCTGCTGATCAACATCCTGATCGCCTTCTTCCTGGCGCTGGCGGTCGAGCCGGCCGTCAGCCGGATGGCATCGCGCGGCATACGGCGCGGACTCGCCACCTTCCTGGTCTTCTTCGCCGTACTGATCGTGAGCGTCGGCTTCGTGCTGCTGCTCGGCTCGATGCTCGCGGGGCAGATCATCGAGATCGTCGAGGACTTCCCCAACTACCTCGACTCCCTCATCAACTCGATCAACCAGAACTTCCGTACCGAGCTGTCACGGGTGGCCGTCCAGGACAGCCTCCTCCACTCCGAATGGCTCCAGAGATACGTCCAGAACAGCGCGAGCGGCGTGCTCGACATCTCCACCACCGTGCTCGGCGGCCTCTTCCGGCTCCTGACGATCTTCCTGTTCTCCTTCTACTTCGCCGCCGACGGGCCGCGGCTGCGGCGCGCGGTGTGCTCCGTTCTGCCCCCGGCCAAGCAGGTCGAGGTGCTACGGGCCTGGGAGATCGCGGTCGACAAGACCGGCGGCTACATCTACTCGCGCGGACTGATGGCGCTCATCTCCGGTGTCGCGCACTACATCCTGCTGGAAATCCTGGGGATCCCCTACGCGCCGGTGCTCGCGGTGTGGGTGGGCCTCGTCTCGCAGTTCCTGCCGACCATCGGCACCTATCTGGCCGGCGCCTTGCCGATGCTGATCGCCTTCACGGTGGATCCCTGGTACGCGCTGTGGGTGCTCGGATTCGTCGTGATCTACCAGCAGTTCGAGAACTACGTCCTTCAGCCCAAACTCACCGCCAGGACCGTCGACATCCACCCCGCCGTGGCCTTCGGCTCGGTCATCGCCGGCACAGCGCTGCTCGGCGCCGTCGGCGCGCTGATCGCCATCCCCGCGGTCGCGACGCTGCAGGCGTTCCTCGGGGCGTACGTGAAGCGTTACGACGTGACGGACGACCCGCGGGTGCACGGGCACCGGCGGCGGGGCAGCGGGCGCACGCTGGCGCGGATCCGCGGGGCGCTGCGACGTGGTGCCCGGCGCGTCAGACCGCCGCGCGCGCGGGACGGCGCCTGACCGTCGCGAGGGGCTTCCTGTGATTGGTGCCCGCGTTTCGCCTGCCGGGGCTTGCCTCAGCCGCGCAGATAGGCAAGCACGGCCAGGACGCGGCGGTTGGTCGCGTCGGTCAGAGAGAGGTCGAGTTTGGTGAGGATGCTGCCGAAATGCTTGCTCACCGTCCCCTCGCTTACGTGCAACGCCTCGGCGACCGCGGCGTTGGACCTGCCCTCCGCCATCAGCGCCAGTACTTCCTGTTCGCGGGGCGTCAGCCTCGACAGAGGGTCGCGCCGGTGCCTGAGCAGCTGCCGTACGACCTCGGGGTCCACCACCGTGGCACCGTCGGCGACGCGGCGGACGGCGTCGACGAATTCCTCGACGTGCCCGATCCGTTCCTTGAGCAGATAGCCGACGCCGGTGCCGTCCGAGGAGTCGAGCAGTTCCTCGGCGTACGCGCGCTGCACGTACTGGCTCAGCACGAGGATGGGCAGCCCCGGCTGCCGCTCACGCAACTCCAGCGCGGCCCGCAGGCCCTCGTCGGAGAATCCCGGTGGCATGCGCACGTCCGTCACCACGATGTCGGGCCGGTGCTCGGCCACCGCCGCGGCCAGCTCGTCGGCGGTCCCGGCCCCGGCGACGACCTTGTGCCCGAAACGTTCGAGCAGGCCGGTGAGTCCGTCCCGCAGGAGCACGCTGTCCTCTGCCAGCACGATGCGCAACATCAGGTCCTCGTTCGGGTGGGAGTGCGGGTGGGAGCGCCGGTAGGAGTGCGGCTGGGAGTGCGGCTGGGAGCGCCGGAGGGCGTGTCGCCGGGCGGGCAGGGAATCCGTACCCGGAACACGGTGGGCCCGCCGGCGGGGCTGGAGACCAGCAGATGGCCGTCGAGCACCGAGATACGGTCCGCCACGCCCTGCAGGCCACTGCCGCCGGCGAAGTCCGCGCCGCCCGCCCCGTCGTCCCTGACCTCCACGACCAGCTCGCCGTCGGCGATCCTGCCACTCACCTCCGCGTGGTCGGCCCCGCTGTGCTTGGCGACGTTCGCCAGCGCCTCGGAGACCGCGAAGTACGCCGCCGTCTCGACCGGCTCGGACAGCCGCCCCGGCAGCTCGAACCGTACGTCGACCGGCACCGTCGACCGGTCGGCGACGTCCTCGACCGCGTCCTTCAGCCCCCGGTCGGTGAGCACCTGGGGGTGGATCCCCCGGATCAACTCCCTGATCTCCACCAGCGCGGTGCCCGCCTCGTCGTGCGCCTTGGCCAGCAGGCCGCCCAGTGGTTCACCGGGGTTCTCCAGCCTCGCCAGGCCCAGCGTCATAGACAGGGCCACCAGGCGCTGCTGCGCGCCGTCGTGGAGGTCGCGCTCGATCCGGCGGCGTTCCGCCTCGAAGGCGTCCACCAGCCGCATCCGGGACCGGCCCAGCTCTTGGATCCGGGAATCGACGGCGGCGTCAGGGGAGGACAGCAACTGCCTGGTCAGCGCAGCGCGTCCGGCCGCCACCACACCCAGCGGATACGCGAGGACGGGCAGCAGGAGCGCACCGACCAGCGCCGCCGCGAACGCCTGCGGATACGAGTCGGCCAGCCAGATCTTCAGCACGCGGACCTCCTCGCCGCCGCCGACCGTGGCCATCACGACGGGCGTGGCCAGCAGGCCGCCGCTGACGCCGAGCACCGTTCCCAGGACCACCGCCTCCAGGGGCCACAGCACGAACGCGAACAGCAGGGCGTAGCCCAACTCCCGCCACGTGATCGGCTCTTTGAGACGGACGCGAACCCAGGCGGCCGGACCCGTGCCGGCCGGTTCGCGGTGCGCGTCGGCCAGCACGACGGGGTCGACCAGCCGCATGCGGCGACGCTCCAGCGCGGCCACCGGGATGCCCGCGAGCGCGAACATCAGCAGCAGCGGAACACCGATGAGGACCACCGCCAGCGCGCTTCCCGTGACCGCCAGCAGAAGCAGCGAGACCAGGGTCGCGAGACCGACCACGACGCCGCTCAGCAGATACGCCGCGGAGCGCCACGGCCAGCCGCTGAGGAGGTAACGGGGCGCCCGGAGCGCCTGCCAGAGGCTGGGGGAGTGCATGGACGCACGGTAGGCGGATGCCGTACGGGGCGACCACCCAGCTAGCTCCACCACAGGCATGCCGTCCTGCCGTGATGTGCGCGGCGTCCGGCGCGGCTTGAGTGATCGCCATGAACGACATCGGCACGAACAGCGCCCCCACGTATGGCATCGCCACGAACAGCGTCCCGACGGACTGCACGGCGGTCAGGCTCCGTTCGGTCACCCGGTCCTACGGGAAGGGCGCGGCGGCGGTGACCGCGCTCGACCGGGTCACTCTCGACATACCCAAGGGCACCTTCACCGCCGTCATGGGGCCGTCCGGCTCGGGCAAGTCCACCCTGCTCCAGTGCACGGCCGGACTGGACCGGCCCACCAGCGGCACCGTGACGCTCGGGGACCGCGAACTGACCGCGCTCAGCGAGAACAAGCTGACCCTGCTGCGGCGCGAACGCATCGGCTTCGTCTTCCAGGCGTTCAACCTGTTGCCCTCGCTCACCGCCGAACAGAACGTGGCGCTCCCGCTGCGGCTGGCCGGTCGCCGGCCGAAACGGGGCGCCGTTCTCGACGTGCTGGAGCGGGTGGGGCTGCGTGAGCGCGCGGGACACCGGCCCAGTGAACTCTCCGGCGGCCAGCAGCAGCGTGTGGCACTCGCCAGGGCGCTGGTCACGCGCCCCGACGTGCTCTTCGGGGACGAGCCGACCGGGGCGCTGGACTCCCGGACGGGACGCGAGGTCCTGACCCTGCTGCGCGACATGGTCGACGGGGGCCAGACAGTGATCATGGTGACGCACGACCCGATGGCGGCGTCGCACGCGGACCGTGTGCTGTTCCTGGCGGACGGCCGGGTGCGCGACGCCCTCGACTCCCCGACCGCGGACCGGGTCGCGGAGCGGATGACCGCGTTGGCGGTGGCCCCGTGCTGAGGCTGACGCTCCAAGGGATGCGGGCCCGTTGGGTCACCTTCACCGGGTCGTTCGTCGCCCTCGCCCTCGGGGTGGGGCTCATCGCCGCGACCGGGCTGGCGCTGGCGGCCACGTTCCAGGCTCCTCACCGCGGCCCTGAACGCTTCGCCGCGGCCCCGGTGGTCGTCCGGGCCACCGACACCCTTCGGGTGTCCACACCCATCGGTGAGCGTACGCAGCACCTCGCCGATCCACGTGCGGTGCCGGCCGCCCTGGCCGCCGAACTCGCGCGGCTCGGCAGGACGGTGGAGGACCGGACGTTCCCGGTGTCGTTCGCCGACGCCTCCTTGGGAGGCGGAGCCGACCGTACGGACAGTGAGGGTGACGGGGCGGTCGGGCATCCGTGGTCCGTGGCGGCGGCCACGCCGTACCGGCTCACGGACGGTCGCGCGCCCGCGGCGCCCGGCGAGATCGTCGTCGCCGTGGCGCCCCGTGCACATGACCGGACCGGCGGAGGAGTGGCGGTCGGCGACCGCGTCCAGGTCGTCACCCCGGCCGGGGCCGGCGGCCGCACCGTCGTCGGCACCGTGGCCGCGACGGGCTTCGAGAGCGCCGTGTTCTTCACCGACGCCGAGGCGGCCCAACTCTCGCCCCGTATCGACGCGTTGGTGGTGCACGCGGACGCGGCGGCCGTACGCGAGGCCGTACGCGCGACCACCGGACAGGGCGCGACCGGCGCAGGCAGCGGCACCGGCACCGGCACCGGCACGGGGATCGACGTCCTGACCGGAGACGAACGGCGCGAGGCCGACCCGGACCCGGACCGGGACAGCGAGGCTCTGGTCGCGGTCAACGCGCTGCTGGGTACGGCGGCCGGCATTACCTGCTTCGTCTCCGTCTTCGTGGTGGCTTCGACCTTCGCCTTCGCCGTCGCCGAGCGCAGACGCGAGTTCGGTCTGCTCCGTACGGCGGGCGCCACACCGCGACAGATACGGAGCACGGTGTTCGCCGAGGCGGTCCTCGTCGCCGTACCCGCATCGGCCGCCGGCTGCCTGCTCGGCGCCCTCGGTGCGCCACCGCTCGCCGCGTGGATGGTCGACAGCGGCATCGCACCGTCCTGGTTCGCGATCGGCGACCAGACCTGGCCGCTGCACACGGCCTTCTGGACCGGCCTGTGCGTGGCGATGGCCGGCGTCCTGACGTCTTCCTGGCGGGCGGGACGGATCAAGCCCACAGAGGCGTTGCGCGAGGCCGCAATCGACAGCAGGGCGATGCCCCCGAGCCGCTGGGTGCTCGGAGCCCTTGTCCTGCTCGCGGGCCTGGGACTGCTCGTGTGGTCGCTGGCGACCGATCCCGGCGAGGCACTCAAGCGGAAGACCTACACCACCCGGCCGATGCTGCTGATCGTCGGCTTCGCCCTGTTCGCGCCGGCGCTCGTACCGCCATTGGTCAGGTTCGTCACCTGGCTGCCCGCCCGACTGCCGGGCGCCACCGGCCTGCTGGCGCGGGAGAACGCGGCCACCGGGGTGCGCCGCACGGCGGCCGTCGCCGCTCCCGTACTGATCACCGTCGCGCTCGCCGCCTCCCTCCTGGGGACGACGGCGACGATCAACGAGGCCAAGGCCACCGAGGCCGCGACACAGACGACCGCCGACTACGTGGTGACTGCGCCAGGTGAGGAGGGCACGGTGCCCGCACCGTTCGTGGCACGGGCGTGGAGCATCCCCGGCACGGCCGTGAGCGCTTCGCGCTCCACCTCCGTGACCGTTCTCGAAGAGGGTGTCGCGCTCGTCAGGTCCGAGGCCAGAGCGGTGGACCCGGCCGATCTCGCGGCGGTGTCCCGGCTGCCGGTGGCGTCCGGCCGGGTGGCCGATCTCGACGACGGCGGCATCGTCGTCAACGAGGAATGGCTGACACGGACGGTCGGGCAGCGGGTCAGGGTCTGGCTCGGCGACGGCCGTGAGGTGACGCTGCGGATCGTGGCGGTGCTCCGGACCGGCACCGGCGACAACGGTGTGTACGTGACCCCGCGCAACGCCCCCGGCGCCACGGTCGATCGCGTCGACGTCAAGCTGCGTGACGGCGCGGACGCCGCCGCTGTCGACACCGCACTGCGCGAGGCGGGACGGGCGACGCAGACGACCGTCCTTACGAAGGACGCGTGGATGGCGCGGAGCCACCCCCGTTCCAGCGAGACGACCCACCTGGGGCTGCTGCTGGTTCTGGGGATCGCCCTGCTGTACACGGGGATCGCGCTGGCGAACACCCTGGTCATGGCGACGTCCGACCGGGTAGGCGACCTCGCGGTGCTCCGGCTGACCGGGGCGACCAAACGGCAGGTGCTCCGCCTGGTCGCGGCCGAGGCCCTGGTGGTCGTCGCCGTGGGTTCCCTCCTCGGCGCCGCCGTCGCCGGCCTGAACCTCCTCGGGCTGCGGAGCGCCCTCGCGCTGCTCTCCGTCCGGTCACCCCTGGTCGTGCCCTGGGGAAGCCTGGGGGCGGTGGTGGCGGCGAGCGCCGTACTGGCGGTGGTGGCCGCCGTCGTACCCGCGCTGACGGCGCTGCGCACGAGGCCGGCCGAGTACGCGGGGACGCGCGAGTAGCCACGCCGTCGTGACGACCGCGTACAGCGCACGGCTCACGGCGCACGGCTCACGAGCGGTCAGGCGGGTCCGCCGGCGGTTCCGCGATACCGACGACGGCTCCGTCCCGAGTCCGGACGTCGGCCGTCCACCCCAGCGCCGCGAGGTCACCCATGAGCGTCCTGGCTTCGTGGAACACCTTAACGATGCGGTACCGACTGCCGTCGCCGAGTCGGCGCAGCACCGCGGGAACGGGCCCCTCCGCGAGGACTTCCTCGCTCGCCACCGCATCGGGGCCGTCGTCGACGAAGACCGCCCTGCCACCCGGCGCGAGCATGGAGGCGACGGTGTTCCAGAAGTCGGGCAACCGCGCCGGCGGGACATGGGAGAGCCAGAAGGCGAAGAAGACCGTGTCGTAGCGCCGCGGCGGCTGCCACTCGAACACATCGGCCTGCAGGAAGTGGACGTGCGGGAAGGGTGTACGCGCACGAGCCAGGGCCAGTACCTCGGCGGCCACGTCGACAGCCGTCACCGAACGTGCGCGAGCGGCGAGCATCGGGGTCCACCGGCCCGTTCCGCAGGCCAGTTCCAGCACGTCCCCGCCGATCGGAAGCTCATCGACCACGGTCAGCAGCCGCCGCAGCTCCTCGCGCTCCGTATAGGCCCGGTCGTACTCGGCCGCGCCTGCGCGGTAGTAGGCGATCTGCTCGGCGAGAAGGGCATCGTCGTCGCTGTTCATGAGCAGAAGGGTGAGGTCTGCCCCTGAGGCAAGGTCAACCCGCCAGAACCGCCCCCTCACCCCCGCCCGCTCCGCGACACACCCACGCGATGCGCTTGACACCAAAATCGAACAAGCATTCTCATGGACTCGGGACGCCGGTCGGCCGGGGTCCCGGGAGCCGGAGTTTTCCACAGGCCGGGAGGACGTCGAGGCCCATTGTCAGTGGCAGGGGATAGCGTCTTCGATGTGAAGCGATCGACACAAGCAAATCGGGTGGAACCCATGGCAGGATCCGACCGCGAGAAGGCGCTGGACGCCGCTCTCGCCCAAATTGAACGGCAATTCGGCAAGGGCGCGGTGATGCGCCTCGGCGAGCGGCCGAACGAGCCCATCGAGGTCATCCCCACCGGATCGACCGCGCTCGACGTCGCTCTCGGAGTCGGCGGCATCCCCCGCGGCCGTGTGGTGGAGGTGTACGGCCCGGAGTCCTCCGGCAAGACGACGCTGACGCTGCACGCGGTGGCGAACGCCCAGCGGGCGGGCGGCACGGTGGCGTTCGTGGACGCCGAGCACGCCCTCGACCCGGAGTACGCGAAGAAGCTCGGCGTCGACATCGACAGTCTGCTGCTCTCCCAGCCGGACAACGGCGAGCAGGCCCTGGAGATCGTGGACATGCTGGTCCGGTCCGGGGCGCTCGACCTCATCGTCATCGACTCCGTCGCGGCCCTGGTGCCGCGCGCGGAGATCGAGGGCGAGATGGGCGACTCGCACGTGGGTCTTCAGGCGCGGCTGATGAGCCAGGCGCTCCGCAAGATCACCAGTGCGCTCAACCAGTCCAAGACCACGGCCATCTTCATCAACCAGCTCCGCGAGAAGATCGGCGTGATGTTCGGCTCGCCCGAGACCACGACCGGTGGGCGGGCGCTCAAGTTCTACGCCTCGGTGCGGCTCGACATCCGTCGTATCGAGACGCTGAAGGACGGCACCGACGCCGTCGGCAACCGCACCCGCGTCAAGGTCGTCAAGAACAAGGTCTCGCCGCCCTTCAAGCAGGCCGAGTTCGACATCCTCTATGGCCAGGGGATCAGCCGCGAGGGCGGTCTGATCGACATGGGCGTGGAGGAGGGCTTCGTCCGCAAGGCCGGCGCCTGGTACACGTACGAGGGCGACCAGCTCGGCCAGGGCAAGGAGAACGCCCGCAACTTCCTCAAGGACAATCCCGATCTCGCCGACGAGATCGAGAAGAAGATCCTGGAGAAGCTGGGTGTTGGTGTGAAGCCGGAGGAGTCTCCCGGCGGGGCCGGAGCGGACGCGGCCGGAGCTGTCGCGGCCGGTGCCCCGGCCACCGACACGGCCAAGACGGTTCCCGCTCCCGCCACCAAGGCCAAGTCCGCCAAGGCGGCGGCGGCAAAGAGCTAGTTCGGCGCCGTGCCTTACGCGAAAAGGCGGCGAACTGAGCGGCAGGGCGGCAGCCCCGACTCGTCGAGGGCCGAGAAGGAGCTGCCGCCCCAGGACCCGGCGGAGCGGGCGCGGGCGATCTGTCTGCGCCTGCTCACCGGGACCCCTCGCACCCGGAAACAACTGGCGGACGCGCTGGAGAAGCGCGACATCCCCGAGGATGTCGCGGCGGAAGTCCTCTCCCGCTTCGAAGACGTGGGACTGATCAACGACGGTGCGTTCGCCGACGCGTGGGTGGAGTCACGGCACCACGGCCGGGGGCTGGCCCGCCGCGCCCTGGCGCGTGAACTGCGCACCAAGGGTGTGGACTCCGACCTGATCGACGAGGCGGTCGGGCAGCTCGACTCCGAACAGGAGGAGGCGACGGCACGGGAGTTGGTCGCCCGCAAGCTCCGCTCCACCCGTGGCATGGATCGGGACAGGCGGGTGCGCAGGCTCGCGGGAATGCTGGCCCGCAAGGGATATCCGCAGGGCGTGGCCCTGCGGGTGGTCAAGCAGGCACTGGAGGCGGAAGGCGAGGACACGGAAGGATTGGACGAGGGGATCTACTGAGGTCCGGGAAGCCGGGAGCAAGTCAGAAACACAGGGGGGCGAGAAGAACGACGAACGAAACCCGGCCCGCGCGGGGGGAGGGCCGGGCTCAGGCCGAGGCGACCGACGGCCGAAGTGGCCGACCGGCAGCGGGTGTTGTCAGATCGATCGGCTCAGTGCGGGAGTGAGACCGGCAGACCTGCCGCTTTCCAGGCCTGGAAGCCGCCGACGAGGTCCGTCGCGCGGTGCAGCCCCAACTGGCGCAGTGAGACCGCCGCGAGACTCGACGCGTAGCCCTCGTTGCAGAACACCACGACGCGCAGATCGTGGCTCGTGGCCTCCGCTGCGCGATGGCTGCCCTGCGGGTCGAGGCGCCACTCCAGTTCGTTGCGCTCGACGACCAGTGCACCGGGGATCAGCCCGTCGCGGTCCCGCAGTTGCGCGTACCGGATATCGACCAGCAGCGCGCCGTTCTCGGCGGCGGCGAAGGCCTCGCGCGGGTCGATCCGGTCAAGTCCCTCGCGGACCCGGTCGAGCAGTTCGTCTATCCCCAACGGCGCCTCAACTCCCGCCGCCGCCCGGCTCTGCCCTGTCTGTTCGCCCCGCCCGTCGCTCACTGCCACTCCTGCGGGCGCTCGACCTGCTCAAGGCGGAGCACCGCGCCGGTGCGGCTGTAACGGCGCATCAGGGGCAGCGGCGGGTAGTAGGCGTGCACCGATACGGCGTGTTTCGAGTCCGACTCGTTGCGCACCTCGTGGACATGGTGGCTGCCGAACGCTCTGGCGTCACCCTTCGTCAACTTCCGCTCCCGGTCCACCCCTTCGGCCAGCTCCAGCGTCTTCCAGCCCTCGGTGGGCAGCCGCGCGGCCAGCGAGTCCTCCTGGAGCGCGCCCGCAGCCGTGGCGAAGGCGCCGTACGAGCCGCCGTGGTCGTGCCAGCCGGTCCCCGTGCCGGGCGGCCAGCCGATGATCCACGCCTCGCTGCCGGCGGGGCCTTCGAGGCGGATCCAGGTACGGCCCCCGGGGTCGAGGGGAAGGGTGGAGACAAGCTCCGCGTCGGCCGCCGTACGCCGGACGAAAGCCAGCAGGTCGGCCTGGGTGGGAGAGGCAACAGCCGGAGAAGCAACGGCAGTTGACGCCGGGGCGGCTGGCGCGGGGGTGTCGAGAGAGGAAGACATGAGCACCGTCCTGGAAGTTCGCGAGGTCGCGCCGCCATGTGCCGACACGACGAGCGCTACGAGAAGGGGGGGCGAATTCAGCAGGACGGACGACACACGCAGCCCGCATAGCGGACCAGGTCCATATGGACCCTCCGCCACAGGCGCACATCGGTGTCAGTCACGTTCCGGAGTACACCATGTGATCACCACGACGGTCAATTGATGTTGGCGGTCCGATCCGAACGGTTGGAGCGATCTCTCGCCGAAGTGGCTTCGGGCGCGCCCCCACGTGCGGCGTCGGCCGCCGCGTACAGCTCGTCGGGGCGCACTCCGCCGAAGGCCGCGACCAGGTGCCCGTCGGGTCGGACCAGCAGCACCGAGTGCGCGGACGCCCCCGGATAGCTCTCGGTGACCAGCAGTTCGGCTGCTGACGGCAGCGCCGCCACGGCCTCCGCGAGCCTCGGCATCACACCCGCGGTCAGCCAGTGCCGGCGATCCCACACGCCCGTCCCCGGCGCGACCAGCACCACGAGGAACTTGCCTCTGCCGAGCCGGTCCCGCAGCCGTACGGTGTTGCCGTCCGGCGCGGTCACGAGCACGTCGTCGACGGGCGCGCCCGTTCGGGTGTCGACCGTCGTGTGCGCCTCGGCGTACGGAGGCGCTAGGGGGGAGTGCGGGTACGCGGGGGGCGCGCCCAGCGGCCCGTTCCCCAGGTGCCCGTCGGCGAGCAGTGAGTCATGGCCGCGCGCGGTGCCCGGAAGGTACGTACGCAGCCCTCCGCCGCTGCGAAGTATCGTCAGCGACTGGTCGGCCGCGCGCAGCCGCGAGGCGACGGCGGTACGGCGTTCCGCCTGGTAGCTGTCCAGCAGCGTCTCCGACGCCCCGTGGTGCCAGGTCTGCGCCAGCTTCCAGCCCAGATTGTCGGCGTCTCGCAGCCCCTCGTCGAGCCCCTGCGTGCCCAGCGCGCCGAGCAGGTGCGCGGCGTCCCCGGCCAGGAAGGCCCGGCCGACGCGCCAGCGCCGCGCGAGCCGGTGGTGCAGCGTGTACACGCCGGTGTCGAGCAGGTCGTACGGCGGCGTCTCGCCGCACCAGCCGGCCAGGGTGTCGCGCACCCGCGCCACCAGCGACTCCGGCGTGACCAGCTCCCCCCGAGCCGGCAGCAGCCAGTCCAGCCGCCACACGCCGTCGGCCAGCGGCCTGGCGGACACCTCCTGGCCGCCGCCCCGCCACGGCGGCTGACGGTGCAGCACGGCCTCACCGGGCCAGGGCAGTTCGACACGGAGCGCGGCGACCGCGTGCCGTTCCACCGCCGTACGGCCCGGGAAACGGACGCCCAGGAGCTTGCGGACGGTGGATCTGGCGCCGTCGCAGCCCACCACATGACTTCCCCGCCACCAGGTCGCGCCGGGGCCGCGTGTGTGCACCGTGACGCCCCGCGCGTCCTGCTCCAGCGAGTCGAGCCTGCTGTCCGTCACCAGCCGCACCAGGTCATGGTGAGCGACGGCGCCCCTGAGGGCACGCGTCAGGGCGTGCTGGGGGAGGTGTAAGGGCGAGGGGAACACCGCGTCGGCACGTTCCCCGTCCCCGACGGCACCCCCCGCGCCAGAACCCGCACCCGCGCCGGCACCCGCGCCGGCACCCGCACCGCCACCCGAAAACGCGCCGCCACCGGCCCCCCTCGCCTGACCGACCTCGTCGGGCTCACCCGTCCCACCGGCCTTACCGAGTACCAACTGCCGCATCTGCTGCTTGCGCCGCAGTTGTCGCCATCCGACCCACCAGGCCCCTTCGTCACGGAGCGTGGAGCAGCCCAGCCGCGCCATCAGCGCGGCGGTGTCGGGCCGCAGCACCGCCGTACGGGCCGGGCGCGGGTCGTCGTTGCCCGCCCCCTCGTCCAGCACGACGACGGGAACGCCCTGGGTGGCGAGGCAGAGCGAGAGCGCGAGCCCCACAGGGCCCGCGCCGACGACGATCACCGGGTCCACGGCGCGACCCCTCCGGCCCGTACGGTCATGTGGCGATTGGCGGTTGGAACCCGGGGAGCGATCACAGAACGTATGCAACCTACTGCGAGTGCTTGCGTCAAGTGACGGAGGCAGCGACGCCGCGCGCCGCTGCCTCCGTCGGGTCCTCCGGCCCCGCTTTCGGGGCCGCGCGGCTAGCTTCCGCCGCCTTCGTCGCCGGTGGCTCGGTCGGTCTTGCCCACCGGGCCCAGACCCGCCGGCGTACCGGTGGCGCTCAGATTGTCCATGGCCCCGCCCGTCAGCACGGCCCCGGTGCTCCGTTTGGCGCGGCGCAGCCGCTTCTCCAGCCAGGACGCGAACGTCGTGAGCAGGAGATTCAGCAGGATGAAGATCACCGCGACGACGATGAAGCTCGGGATGACGTTGCCGTAGTTCGCGGCGAGTGTCTTCCGGGCGTTGAGCAGTTCGGTGAAGCTGAGCAGCGCACCGCCGAGCGCGGTGTCCTTCACGATGACGACGAGCTGGCTCACCAGCGCGGGCAGCATCGCGGTCACCGACTGCGGCAGCAGGATGGTGCGCATCGTCTGGCCCTTGCGCAGACCGATCGCCTTCGCGGCCTCAGTCTGCCCCTTGGGCAGCGACAGGATGCCCGCGCGGACGACCTCGGCCAGCACCGAAGCGTTGTACAGCACAAGGCCGGTGACAACCGCGTACAGCGGACGCATGTCCGTGCTGATGTCGGTGTACTCCGCGTAGAGCTGGTTCGCGAACACCATCAGGATCAGCACAGGGATGGCGCGGAAGAACTCGACGACCACACCGGACGGGACTCTGACCCACCGGTGGTCGGAGAGCCGTGCGATACCGAAGAGGGCTCCCAGCGGCAGCGCGATGGCCAGCGCCAGCGAAGCGGCCTTGATGGTGTTGACGAGACCCGGCAGCAGATACGTCGTCCACGCCTGGGACTCGGTGAAGGGGCTCCACTTCGCCCACTCCAGCTGCCCCTTGTCCGACATGGCGGAGTAGACCCACCAGGCGCCCAGGGCCAGGACGATCAGGAACAGCACCGAGTAGACGGTGTTGCGCCGCTTGGCGCCGGGACCCGGCGCGTCGTACAGAACGGAAGTCATCGCTTCACCGCCACTCGCTTGGCGACCCAGCCGAGGATGAGACCGGTCGGCAGTGTCAGGACCACGAACCCGAAGGCGAAGATCGCCGAGATGAGGATGAGTTGCGACTCGTTCTCGATCATCTCCTTCATCAGGAGGGCCGCTTCGGCGACACCGATGGCCGCGGCCACCGTCGTGTTCTTCGTCAGGGCGATCAGCACGTTGGTGAGAGGCCCGATGACGGAGCGGAACGCCTGGGGAAGGACTATGAGGGACAGGACCTGGGTGAAGTTCAGCCCGATGGCCCGCGCCGCCTCCGCCTGCCCGACGGGCACCGTGTTGATACCGGAGCGGATGGCCTCACAGACGAACGCGGCCGTGTACGCCGTCAGTCCGAGAATGGCCAGCCGGAAACTCAGAGCGTCGAAGTCGTCGGCCGCGCCCAGAGTGATACCGAAGACGTCGGCGAGACCGAGGGAGGAGAAGACGATGATGACGGTGAGCGGAATGTTCCGGACCACGTTGACGTAGACCGTGCCGAATCCACGCATCAGCGGAACCGGGCTCACCCGCATCGCGGCAAGTATGGTGCCCAGGATGAGGGAGCCGATTCCGGAGAAGACGGCGAGCTGCACCGTCACCCAGAACGCCCCGAGCAGGTCGTAACCTTCAAGAAAGTCGAACACGATCTCCCGCGCTCTCGCGTTTGTTGATGGCGTGGCGCGCCACCCTCACGGGGCGGCGCGCCACATCTGCGCCGAATGAGCCGTACGGGCCGACGGGCCCGCCGATTCAGCTGACGATGTTGCCGATCTTCGGGGCGGGCTCGTTCTTGTACTCGGCCGGACCGAAGTTGTCCGTCACGGCCTTGTCCCAGGCCTTGTCCGAGACCATCTTCTCCAGGGCGGCGTTGATGTCGTCGACCATCTTGGTGTCGCCCTTCTTGACACCGATGCCGTAGTTCTCGTTGCTCAGGCTGAGGCCGGCGAGCTTGAACTTGCCCTTGTTCTGTTCCTGCGAGGCGTAACCGGCGAGGATCGAGTCGTCCGTGGTCAGCGCGTCGACGGCACCGCTGGAGAGTCCGTCGATGCACTCCGAGTACGTGCCGTACTCCCTCAGCTGCGCCTTGGGCGCGACCTTGTCCTTGACGTTCTGCGCCGAGGTGGAGCCGGTGACGGAACAGAGCTTCTTGCCGTTGAGGTCCGAGCCCTTGGCGATGTTGTCGTCGTTGCGGATCAGCAGGTCCTGGTGGGCCAGCAGATACGGTCCGGCGAAGTCGACCTTCTGCTTGCGCTCGTCGGTGATCGAGTAGGATGCCGCGATGAAGTCGACGTCGCCGCGCTCAAGGGCGGTCTCACGGTCGGCGCTCGGGGTCTCCTTCCACTCGATGTCCTTCTCGGCGTAACCGAGTTCCTTCGCGACGTACGTCGCGACGTCGACATCGAAACCGGTGTAGGAGCCGTCCGGCGTCTTCAGGCCGATACCGGGCTGGTCGAACTTGATACCGATGGTGATCTTCTTGCCACCACCGTCGCCCTCGCTCGCCGAGTCGCTGTCGTCGGAACCGCACGCGGTCGCGGTGAGGGAAAGGGCCAGTACGGTGGCGGCAGCAGCGCTTGCTTTACGGAGATTCATGGTCAACATCCTTCGTTGTCTCGAAAGTTACGGGCAGCTCAGTGGTGCAGGATCTTCGACAGGAAGTCCTTGGCCCGGTCGCTGCGAGGATTGGTGAAGAACTGCTCCGGCGTCGCCTCTTCGACGATCTGGCCGTCCGCCATGAAGACGACCCGATTCGCGGCGGACCGCGCGAAGCCCATCTCGTGGGTCACTACGACCATGGTCATGCCGTCACGTGCGAGCTGCTGCATGACTTCGAGCACCTCGTTGATCATCTCCGGGTCGAGCGCCGAGGTCGGCTCGTCGAAGAGCATGACCTTGGGCTCCATGGCCAGCGCGCGGGCGATCGCGACGCGCTGCTGCTGGCCACCGGAGAGCTGTGCGGGATACTTGTCCGCCTGGTTGGCCACACCGACGCGGTCGAGCAGGGTCCGCGCGAACTCGTCCGCGGCCCCCTTGTCCTTCTTGCGGACCTTGATCTGCCCCAGAGTGACGTTCTCCAGGACGGTCTTGTGCGCGAAGAGGTTGAAGGACTGGAAGACCATGCCGACATCGGCGCGCAGTCGGGCCAGCTCCTTGCCTTCGGCGGGCAGCGGCTTCCCGTCGAGCGAAATGCTGCCGGAGTCGATCGGCTCCAGACGGTTGATGGCGCGGCACAGTGTGGACTTGCCGGACCCGGAGGGCCCGATCACGACGACGACCTCGCCACGGGCGATGGTCAGATCGATGTCCTGGAGCACATGCAGCGCGCCGAAGTGCTTGTTGACGTTGCTCAGCACGACCAGGTCGCCCGACGCCGGCCCGGCGCCCTCGGTTTCCTTGGTCACTGAAACTCCGCTCATCGGCTTCTTGCTCCGTCCTCCTCGGTTGGGAGGACCTTAGTCACGCACTGCGACCAGCGTCATTACATCTGAGGGGAAATTGAGCATAACGATCCGGCCGCAACCGGACACACCGTGTGAAGAGGGCCGGTTCGGCGTACCGGGTGGGTAACGGAAACTGTCCCTTAACGGGAAGTGACTTGACTGGTGCCGCGGCCATGGGCGTGGATGCCCTGGTACGTACTGTGACGGACGCACCACGGAGGAGGGCCATGAGGCTGCTGCTCGTCGAGGACGACGACCACGTCGCGGCGGCCCTCGCCGCCGTACTGGCGAGGCACGGCTTCGACGTCACGCACGCGCGCAGCGGTGAAGAGGCGCTGCAGGCCCTGCTCCCGGTGACCGACGGGACGAAGTCTCCTTACGGAGTCGTACTCCTCGACCTCGGGCTGCCCGACCAGGACGGCTACGCGGTCTGCGGCAAGATCCGCAAGCTCTGCTCGACCCCGGTGATCATGGTGACGGCGCGGGCCGACGTGCGTTCCCGGATCCACGGGTTGAACCTCGGCGCCGACGACTACGTCACCAAGCCGTACGACACCGGGGAGTTGCTCGCCCGGATCCACGCCGTCAGCCGGCGCAGCGTCGGCGGTGAGGAGACCGGAGTGGCCGGCGGGGACTCGCTGCGCCTCGGACCGGTCACCATCGAACTGTCCACCCGCCGCGTCACCGTGGGCGACGCCCCCATCCAGCTGACCCGCAAGGAGTTCGACCTGCTCGCGCTCCTCGCGCAGCGTCCCGGCGTCGTCTTCCGCCGGGAGCAGATCATCAGCGAGGTGTGGCGCACCAGTTGGGAGGGGACCGGCCGGACGCTCGAAGTGCACGTGGCGTCGCTGCGCTCCAAACTCCGGATGCCGGCGCTGATCGAGACCGTGCGCGGCGTCGGCTACCGCCTCGTCGCCCCCGCCGCGCACCAGGGACCGTAGTACCCGGTGGGTACCCGACTTCTGCCGCTGCTCATCGTCCTCATGGCGGGCGTGCTCCTCGCGCTCGGCTTCCCGCTGGCCGTGAGTCTCGCCGCGGCCCAGCAGCAGGACGTCGTCGTCGACCGGATCGACGACACGGCGCGCGTCGCCGCCCTCGCGCAGTTCGTCAGCGAGGGCGACGCGGGGGCCGCGGGCTCCGGCGCGGGCAGAGGGTCCGACGAGCGCGGATCCATGCTGGGGGAGGAGCTCACCCGCTACTACGACGTGTACGGCATCCGGGCGGGCGTCTTCTACCGCGACGGAGAGGCCATGGCGCGGGCCCCGGAGGGCTGGAGGGTGCCCCGGACCGGGGAAGGGCGCCTGGCCTTCCAGGAGGCCCTTCTGGGGCGGCGCAGCGACGATCCCCAGCAGGTCTGGCCCTGGCAGGGCCACGGCCGGCTGATCGTCGCGTCCCCCGTCGTACGGGACGGGGACGTCGTCGCCGTCGTCGTGACCGACTCGCCCACCGGGCAGATGCGGTCGCGGATCCTCGAAGGCTGGCTGTACATCGCGGTCGGCGAGGCCGCCGCCATGCTGCTCGCCGTCGGGGCCGCGTTCCGTCTGACGGGCTGGGTGCTGCGTCCGGTACGGGTCCTGGACGCCGCCACGCACGACATCGCCACCGGCCGGATGAAGTCCCGCGTCGCCGCCGCCGGGGGCCCGCCGGAACTCAGACGGCTCGCCCACTCCTTCAACGAGATGGCCGACAACGTCGAGGACGTACTGGAACAGCAGCGCGCCTTCGTCGCCGACGCCTCCCACCAACTGCGCAATCCGCTCGCCGCTCTGCTGCTGCGGATCGAACTGCTCGCCCTCGAACTGCCCGCCGGGAACGAGGAGATCGCCTCGGTCCGTACGGAGGGCAAGCGGCTCGGGCAGGTGCTCGACGACCTGCTGGACCTGGCGCTGGCCGAACACGCCCCCGCCGATCTGCGGCTCACCGACGTCGGGGCGCTGGTGTCCGAGCGCGTCGCGGCATGGCGGGCGTACGCGGAGGAGAAAGGCGTACGGCTGACCGAGAGTACCGGCGCGGTCACCGGCTGGGCGGACCCGGTCGCCCTCTCCAGCGCGCTCGACGCGGTCGTGGACAACGCCCTGAAGTTCACACCGGAGGGCGGCGAGGTGGATGTGCGGGTGGCTCGCGGCGGCAGCGACCGCACCACCATCACTGTCACCGACGGCGGGCCCGGACTCTCCGACGACGAGATGGACCGGATCGGCGACCGCTTCTGGCGCAGCAACCGCCACCAGAACGTCAAGGGGTCGGGACTGGGCCTGTCGATCTCGCGGGCGCTGCTCGCGGCGGGAGGCGGGACGATCGCGTACGAACACGGTGAACCGCGCGGGCTGCGGGTGACGCTCACGGTCCCGAGGTCGTCACCGGCCTCCTCCTGAAGAGGACGTCCACGTGGACGGTGCGACGAGGCGTCGTCCCTAGGCCGTGTCTGACAAATAGCGCCGTCCGCCTTTGGGGCGGGGCGAGCGGCGTCCGGTGCGTGCGATCGCAAGGCGGAGGATCGCTCTCGTACTGGGCGTACTCGGGTGCCTTCGAGAGCGCTGCCAACGCGGCGAGCGTGCGTGCCGGGCGTCGCGCGCCAGGCGGGATTTGTCAGACACGGCCTAGATGAGTAAGTCCGAAGTCGTGGTCGTGTGAATGAAGCGAGGGTCTCGTTGGTCCGTTTGTGACGACAGACCTCGAAACCCTCGCGCTTGCACTGTACGTGAAGATCGATGACTCTCTGGCGGGTT
>NZ_JBITIB010000046.1:0-45428 GCF_044458565.1 Streptomyces sp. NPDC050433
GACGCCCACCTCGCCGGCACACCCCGAGCCCGCACCCGCACCAGCCACTTCGCAGCGCTGTGCCCCGCCGAGCTAACGCTCGACGGGGCACAAGCCATCCCCAGCCGGGGTGCGGCCCTTCGTCTGTCGTTTCACGTGAAACGAGACGGAGGCCGGGCTCGCCCGGCGCCCGTCAGGGCCGCGCTCAGCGGGTGGCGCCCGTGACCAGCCACTGGCCCGACCGCGTGCGCAGCCAGAGCGTCGCCAGGCGGACCACCATCATCAGCGTCATGGCCCACCACACGGCGGTGAGCCCACCTCCGACCACCGGCACCAGCAGGGCCACCGGGGCGAAGACGGCCAGCGTGACGACCATCGCCTTCGCCAGATAAGGGCCGTCGCCCGCGCCCATCAGCACACCGTCCAGGACGAAGACGATGCCCGCGACCGGCTGGGTGACCGCCACCACCAGAAGCGCGGGCAGCAAGGTGTCCTGGACCAGTTGGTCGCCGGTGAAGAGCGGGATGAACAACGGGCGCGCCAGCACGATGAGCACCCCCAGCCCCACGCCGGAGACCACGCCCCACTGCACCATGCGACGGCAGACGTCCTGGGCGCCGCGTGGATCGTTCGCCCCCAGATAGCGGCCGATGATCGCCTGCCCGGCTATGGCGATGGCGTCCAGCGCGAAGGCCATCAGGCTCCACAGCGACAGGATGATCTGGTGTGCGGCGACGTCGGCGTCGCCGAGGCGGGCGGCGACGGCGGTGGCGATCATCAGGACCGCGCGCAGGGAGAGCGTACGGACCAGAAGGGGGACGCCCGCCTGGGCGCTCGCCCGTATGCCCGCGGAGTCGGGCCGCAGGGAGGCGCCGTGGCGGCGGGCGCCTCGTACGACCACCACCAGATAGGCGGCGGCCATACCGAACTGGGCGATGACGGTGCCCCAGGCGGAACCGGCGATGCCGAGCCCGGCGCCGTAGACGAGCGCCACGTTGAGGACCGCGTTGGCGGCGAAGCCGCCGATGGCGACGTACAGCGGGGTCCGGGTGTCCTGGAGACCGCGCAGGACGCCGGTCGCCGCCAGGACGATCAGCATGGCGGGTATGCCGAGGCTGGAGATCCGCAGATAGGTGATCGCGTACGGGGCGGCGGTGTCCGAGGCGCCGAAGACACCGACGAGCCAGGGCGCCAGGGGCAGGGTGACGGCGATGACGACGGCGCCCAGCAGCAGGGCGAGCCAGATCCCGTCCATGCCCTGCCGGATGGCCGCCTGAAGATCACCCGCGCCGACGCGGCGTGCGACGGCCGCCGTGGTGGCGTAGGCGAGGAAGACGAAGATGCTCACGGCCGTGGCCAGCAGGGCCGCCGCGATCGCGAGACCGGCGAGCTGCGGAGTGCCGAGATGGCCGACGATCGCGCTGTCGACCATCAGGAAGAGGGGCTCGGCGACGAGGGCGCCGAAGGCGGGTACGGCGAGTGCGACTATCTCGCGATCGTGCCGTCGGCGGCCGGCCTTGGACCGGCTGCCGGGTGCCGTGGGGACCTGTGTCATGGGCTCAATCTAATCTTCCACAGGTAAGAGACGCAATGCGACGGCGATCCTTACTCTTTCGCTGGATTCGGGCACTGTTGTGCGCCGTTTGCTCGGATCTTGGACCAGCTTGGAAAGTTTTTCTCCCCCACAGCCGGTGGATGGAGAAAGGCCAGGTCAGGGTAGGTGCGGCGGAAGGGGCGCGAGGTTGTCCACAGTGCTGTCCCCCGGTCCGTGCACAGGTTCACCGGAGTTCTCCACAGCATATGGTCCTTCGTCCACATGGCCTGTGGATAACCAGATTGGCGGACGGCCCCCGCAGGCCTACCGTGGACCGGCGTCCGACGCGCCGGAAGCCGGAGTCAGGCCACTCGATTTGTCAGTGTCGTGCCGTAGAAAGAAGGGCACGGCGAGGTCCGCTTGGCGGACGGGAGGAGGTGGCCGGATGACCATTCCCGAGCCCTTGGACGACCCCTGGACCGAAGCCGGTCCGAGCGATCGTCTGCCGGTCTCCCGCCAGCGCCGAGGTGAGGGAAGGGGCCGCGAGGAGCAGCACGAGCGCGGCAGGGACAACACCGCGTGGGACGGCGGATCACCCGGTTTCGAGCGGGTGCCCCCACAGGATCTCGACGCCGAACAGTCCGTGCTCGGCGGCATGTTGCTCTCCAAGGACGCCATCGCCGACGTCGTGGAGATCATCAAGGGCCACGACTTCTACCGTCCCGCGCACGAGACGGTCTTCCAGGCGATCCTCGACCTGTACGCGAAGGGCGAGCCGGCCGACCCCATCACGGTGGCCGCCGAGCTGACCAAGCGCGGGGAGATCACCCGCGTCGGCGGAGCGTCGTATCTGCACACGCTGGTCCAGTCGGTGCCGACGGCGGCGAATGCGTCGTACTACGCGGAGATCGTGCACGAGCGCGCGGTGCTGCGCCGTCTGGTCGAGGCCGGCACGAAGATCACGCAGATGGGATACGCGGCGGACGGCGACGTCGACGAGATCGTCAACTCCGCCCAGGCCGAGATCTACGCGGTCACCGAGCAGCGCACCAGTGAGGACTATCTGCCCCTCGGCGACATCATGGAGGGCGCGCTCGACGAGATCGAGGCGATCGGTTCACGCAGCGGTGAGATGACGGGTGTGCCGACGGGCTTCACGGACTTCGACTCACTCACGAACGGGCTGCACCCGGGCCAGATGATCGTCATCGCGGCTCGTCCGGCCATGGGCAAGGCACTTGCTCTGGACACCCCGCTGCCCACCCCCACCGGCTGGACCACCATGAGAGAGGCGCAGCCGGGGGACTTCCTCCTCGACGCGACGGGCCGACCCACACGTGTGGTGGCCGCGACCGGCGTCCTGCATGATCGCCCCTGCTACAAGATCACTTTTGATGACGGGTCGAGCGTCGTCGCCGATGCCGAACACCAGTGGCTCACGGACACTCGCGCTTCCCGCCGATCAGCCCAGGAAGCGGCCACCGAGCCCAACCGCCAGCGGAATCAGCGGATGTTCGCCTCGGTCAAGACAACCAAGGAGATCGCCGAAACGGTCCGGTGCGTCGCGTCCGATCGGCGCCTGAACCACTCCGTACGGACAACCGCCCCGCTTGACCTGCCCAAGCTCGATCTCCCGGTCCCTCCGTACACGCTGGGCGCCTGGCTGGCAGGGGTGGACCCCGAGCTGTTGGGCGGCAACCTGCTCGTCGCCCTGCGCGACATGGGAGTTCTGGGGGACAAGCACATCCCGCAGGAGTACCTACGGGCCTCCCTCTCGCAGCGTCGGGAGCTGCTTGCCGGCCTTCTCGACACCGACGGCACCGTGACGGGCACTGGGGCGGTGCAGTTCGCCGTCACGAATCGGGCCCTCGCCGAGGGCTTCCGTGAGTTGGTGCTGAGCCTCGGCTACCGGTGCGGAGTGTCGACCAAGCGCGTCAAGGGACGGTCGGAGGAGTCCTCCACGTGCTACAAGATCAGTTTCACGACCGCCGACGAGGTGTTCCGGCTGAGCCGGAAGCAGCAGACGCAGCGGGACCGAAGCCGTCCTGCGACACCGAAGCTGAAGCAGCGTTTCATCACGGATGTCCAAGAGGTCGACAGCGTCCCGGTCCGCTGCGTCCAGGTGGACAACCCTGCGCACCTGTACCTCGCGACCCGTTCCATGATCCCCACTCACAACAGCACGCTCGCACTGGACTTCGCGCGTGCGGCCTCCATCAAGAACAACCTGCCGAGCGTCATCTTCTCGCTGGAGATGGGGCGCAACGAGATCGCGATGCGCCTGCTGTCGGCCGAGGCGCGGGTGGCGCTGCACCATATGCGTTCCGGCACGATGACGGACGAGGACTGGACGCGGCTGGCCCGCCGGATGCCGGATGTCTCGCAGGCGCCGCTGTACATCGACGACTCGCCGAACCTGTCGATGATGGAGATCCGCGCGAAGTGCCGCCGCCTCAAGCAGCGCAACGGACTGAAGCTGGTGGTCATCGACTACCTCCAGCTGATGCAGTCGGGCGGCTCCAAGCGCGCGGAGAGCCGCCAGCAGGAAGTCTCGGACATGTCGCGAAACCTCAAGCTGCTGGCGAAGGAGCTGGAGCTGCCGGTGATCGCGCTCTCCCAGCTGAACCGTGGCCCCGAGCAGCGTACGGACAAGAAGCCGATGGTCTCCGACCTGCGTGAGTCGGGCTGCGTCACGGCGGGCACCCGCGTGCTCCGTGCCGACACGGGCGCGGAGGTCACCATGGGCGAGCTGCTCGCCAGTGGTGAGCGGGACATCCCTGTCTGGTCGCTGGACGAGAGCCTCCGGCTCGTACCCCGCACGATGACACATGTCTTCCCGAGCGGCGTGAAGGAGGTCTTTCGGCTGAGGTTGGCCTCGGGCAAGGAGATCGAGGCGACGGCGAATCATCCGTTCCTGACATACGACGGCTGGCGGCCTCTCGGCGAGCTCAGTGCCGGCTCGCGGATCGCGACTCCCCGCCGGATCGATGCTCCCGCGCGTACGACGGCGTGGGCGGAGCCGGAGCTGGTCATGCTTGCCCATCTCCTCGGAGACGGCTGTGTGGCGCCGCGTCAGTCGGTTCACTACACAAGCAACGACGAGGCGAACCTCCGCACCGTCGAGGAAGCGGCGGCACACTTCGGGCTCTACGGCAAGCGCGCGCACGAGAGGTTTCTGCCGCCCGGGCTTTTCGGGCTCCCGGACGAACAGGTTCGACTGTTCCTGCGCCATCTGTGGGCGACGGACGGCTCGGTGACGGTCTCCAAGTCCGGCGCGGTGCGGATCTACTACGCGACGACGAGCGAGCGGCTGGCCCGCGACCTCCAGTTGCTGCTGCTGCGTCTGGACATCCGTGGTCGGCTGCGCGCCGTGGGCAGTACTCGGGGGCGGCCGGGATGGGCGGTGGACATCTCAGGTGCGGACGACCAACGGCGATTCCTGCGGGACGTCGGGGTTCATGGGGCCCGCGCCAAGCATGTGATCACGGCCTCCGAGCGGCTGCGGGACGTCAAGCCGAACACGAACCTGGACACGGTGCCCGAGGAGGTATGGGACACCGTGCGCGAGTTGATGCGCGGACAGGCGGTGACGACCCGCGCCTTCCAGTCGGCGATGGGTACGAATTACTGCGGGTCTGCGCTGTACAAGGCGTCTCCGGGTCGTGCGCGTCTGTCGATGGTGGCCGAGGTTCTCCAGAGCGCCGACTTGGACATGCTGGCCACGAGTGACGTCTTCTGGGACGAGGTCGTTTCGGTGGAGAGCCGAGGTAGGCAAGAGGTCTACGACGCGACGGTGTTGGGGACGCACAACTTCATCGCGGACGGGATCAACATTCACAACAGCATCGAGCAGGACGCGGACATGGTGGTGCTGCTGCACCGGGAGGACGCGTACGAGAAGGAGTCACCGCGCGCGGGGGAGGCGGATCTGATCGTGGCGAAGCACCGTAACGGCCCGACGGCGACGATCACGGTGGCGTTCCAGGGCCACTACTCACGCTTCGTGGACATGGCGCAGACCTGAGCCGCAGCTGTAGGGTCTCGCGCCCCGTGTCGTAATCTCACGGCCGATGCCGTACGGATGTCGTTTACGACATCGTCGTGAGACTGCCAAGGGGTACAGCCCGGATTCGCTCAATCGTGTGGGCGATGTGCTCGCCTCTAGCGACGGTACCGCTGTTGGATCCACGCTGTTATCGACTGCTTGGAAACAGCGCGGACCGACGCTGGGGGCGAGGCACGATGGCATCTGATCTGGCAGCCGTGAGCTTCCGTACATCAGGGTGTGTCGTTGAGGACGAGCCGTGGACGAGTGTGGGCAGCGCGGTCCTTTCCGGAGCGGTGCCGTGGCGGACGTTCCGCTGGTACAAGGGCCAGAAGCACTATTCGGGCACCTACTGGTTCCTCGACTATGCGCGATCACGTGATCTACGAATCGCGCCTGGAGCTGTCACGGTTGCTCTTTGCTGACTTCGACCGGTCTGTACGCGGCATCGTGGCTCAGCCCTTCCTGCTGAAGGCAGTGCTGGAGGGAAAGGTCCGCCGGCACATCCCGGACTATCTCCTGATCACCGAGCAAGTGCCGATGGTTGTCGACGTCAAGCCGCTGCACCGGTTATCCATGCCGGAGGTAGCGTTCACCTTCGCTTGGACCCGCCGGGTGGTCGAGTCGCGCGGATGGAAGTACGAGGTCTGGAGCGAGCCTCCGGCCGTGGAATTGGAGAACATTCGATTCCTGGCGGGCTACCGCCGGGACTGGCTCTTCGACGACAGGCTGCTGGATCAGGTGCGGTCCGTCGAAGTGAACGGGCAGGCCCTGGCCGAGGTCGTCGAGATTCTGTCTTCTCAGGAACCCGCTGCGGTCCGGTCGTCTGTCCTGCACCTGCTCTGGCGGGGCGAATTGGCCACTGACTTGACCGCTCCGCTGGGTGATCGGCACCGATTGAGGAGGCCTGCATGAGCCAGGCGGCGACACGGGTGGGAGTCGGTACTCGCTTTCGTTACGACGGTGAATCCGTTGAGGTCGTCGAATTGGCCATCACCGCGGCGGGCAACGAGGTGGTCCTGAAGGACGGTCGCGGACGGCTTCTGCGGTTGGCTGTCAAGGAACTGTTGGTGTCCGACCGGGCCATTGTCATTCCGGAGGGGCCTGGACCGTCTGCGGATGACGGCGAGGATGCGGCCGACGTGATCCTGAGCCAGTTATCCGAGGCTGCGCGGAGCCGGGTGTTGAAACGCGCGGCGCATATCCGTGAAGTCCTCACGGGCTTTCGGTCCGGGTCTGCTGAGCTGGCTTCGGAGGGCGAGCCGAGGCAGGAATATGCGTCTGACCAGCCGCTCTACGACCGTTACGCAGCCAAAGCGGCCGAGCTTGGCGTCAACACGCGTACGGTTCAGCGCTGGGTGAAGGACTACCGGCGCCACGGCGAGGCCGGGTTGGCCTCGTTGGAACAGGGGGTCCGGCGCCCTGAGACGAAGGCCGATGACCGGTGGGTGGAGACCGCGGTGGAGGTGATGGTCGAGCACGCCGACCAGTCGAAGCCGTCGCGGACGATGGTGATTGAGCGGACCCGGGCGAGGGTGATCGCGCGGTTCGGGGCGGGGGTAGTGCCGCAGCCGAGCCGGGCGACGGCGTTTCGGCTGTTGGAGGAGTTGGAGCGGCGGCATCCGCTGTTCCGGCTGAGTACGAAGCGCAACCGGGATATCGCGGGGCGCCCGGAGGGTCCGTACGGGAAGCTGCGGCCGACCAGGCCGGGTGAGTACCTGCTGATGGACTCCACTCGGCTGGACGTGTTCGCGTTCGATCCGTTCACACTGCGGTGGGTGCAGGCTGAGTTGAGCGTCGGGATGGACTGGTACACCCGCTGCATCACCGGGATTCGGGTGACACCGGTGTCCACGAAGGCCGTGGACGTTGCCGCGGTGCTCTTCGAGTCCTTCCGGCCCCGGCCGTTCGGCCGCGACTGGCCGCAAGGGGCGGTCTGGCCCGAGCACGGAATCCCGCGCACCGCGCTGGTCGACGTCGCAGTCGAGGGGATCGGTCTGGCCTCGCCGCCGATCGTGCCGGAGACCTTGGTAGTTGACCACGGCAAGGTCTACGTCTCGGACCATCTCAGCAGCGTCTGCCGGCGGATGGGGATCTCGATCCAGCCTGCCCGGTTGCGGACCGGCCGGGACAAAGGGCCGGTCGAGCGGTTCTTCCGCACCCTGCGGGAGGACCTGTTGCAAGCCCTGCCCGGTTACAAGGGTCCGGACATCCATTCTCGCGGCGAGAACCCGGAAGGAGAGGCGTTCTTCTTCCTCGATGAGCTGGAGGAGATCATCCGGGAGTGGACCGCGACGAAGTACCACTGTCGTCCGCACTCCAGCCTGGTCGATCCCGGTCTGCCGGGGCTGCGGATGTCCCCGGCCCAGATGTTCGAACACGGCATGGCCCGAGCCGGCTACATCGAGGTGCCTCGCGATCGTGACCTCGCCTTCGAGTTCCTGCCCACGAAGTGGCGAACGGTCCAGCACTACGGCGTGGAGATCGGCCGCCGCCGCTACAGCGGGCCGGGCCTGCCGGAGACGGGTATCCGTAGTCCCTACGGTGGCCCGGTGAAGAACGGCTGGCCGTTCCAGGTGGACCCGGACGACATCACCCGGATCTACTTCCGCAACCCTACGACCCGCGAGTGGCATGCCCTGACCTGGGAACACGCGCCGTCGGCGCGTATGCCGCTGAGTGAGGACGCGCTCAAGTTCGCCCGTCAGCTGGCTGCGGAGAAGTACCGCTACCCCGACGACCGGCTCGCCGTCGCTGATCTGCTGGAGCGCTGGAACCTCGGGCTGGGCACCACCCTGGTGGAACGGCGCATGGTCCTGCGGCTCTCGCGCGAGCAGGCCGGCATCGAACTGCCCCAGACCGAGGAGGAGGTCATTGTCTCGCTTCCCTCAGTACGCAAAGCCCTGGGCCAGGCCGAGGACCTGGAGGAGCCTGCGGAAGAACCGCTGGCGGAGATCGCCGAGATGGGCGATGACGACGAGGCCGATCTGGAGGACCTCGCCGCCGAGGAGGACTTCTACGCGGACGCTCTGGAGGACGTGTGAGTACGGCAAGTCCGCCGGGGCTGGGCAATCTGGCGCTGTCGCGGAAGGAGGACTTCAAGGCATTCGCCGAGACTCCCCTTCGCACCAAGCCCGTGACGCTGACCCGCCGTCGGCTGAATGCACTCGGTGAGGGGCCGAGAGCCGAGTACGACCTGCTGCGGCGGGAGTGGCATGCGAACATCGGCCCGCTGAAGACTCCTCAACTGGCCTCTCTGCATGAGGATTTGTGGGACATCGTCGACAGCAATCTGCAAGACGGTGACAAGGCCAAAGGCGCGGTGGCCATCGACGCGTTCCCCGGCCTGGGGAAGACGACTTCGGTCCTCGCGTTCGCCCGCAAGTTCCACCGCCGGGAGATCGCTGAGCGGGGCGAGTTCACCGATAAGGGCAATGAGCGGTGGCCGGTCTGCCGGGTCGGGCTGACGGGGAACACCGGGATGAAGGACCTCAATCGGGCTCTGCTGGAGTTTTTCGGCCACCCGGGCCGGGCTCGCGGCACTACTGCCCAGTTCGGGCAGCGAGCCCTGGACTGCGTGTTGTCCTGTGAGGTCCGGCTCCTGGCTCTGGACGACGTGCACTTCCTCAAGTGGAACCAGACGAACGGCATCGAGGTCAGCAACCACCTCAAATGGATCGCGAACGAGTTCCCCGTGACCTTGCTGCTGATCGGCGTCGGCCTCGCCGACAAGGGGCTCTTCAGCGAAGGCGATGCCCGACGGGATGCCGCTTTCGCCCAGACCGGGCGCCGCACCACCCGGCTGGGCATGCGGCCCTTCACGATCGAGTCCGAGGTCGGCCGACGGGAATGGCGGCAGATGCTGCTGGCTCTCGAACAGCGCGTCGTGCTGGCCGACGCACATCCCGGGATGCTCGCAGAGGACCTGCCCGACTACCTCTTCGCCCGCAGCACCGGCCACATCGGCTCACTGATGACACTGATCAACCGCGGCTGCCAGCGGGCGGTCCGCACTGGCAGCGAGCGTTTGGACCGCGACCTCCTCGACGGGGTGAGGAACGACGAGGCGTCCGAAGCTGCCCGCCGAGAACTAGAAGCAGCCCTGGAGCAAAGAAAGTTGACGAGCCGGCCGCGGCGCCGAAAGACAGCATGAACGCGGCCGTTCGGACCTGGCCCATCCGGTTCGCACCGCTTGACGGAGAGGCGCTGGATTCCTGGCTGGAGGCGCTGGCCCAGCAGCTGGATACCCAGCTCGGCGAGGTGCTGGGGCATCTGGGACTCCCGGTCAGGGGCCGGTCCGGGAACCACCTTCGGGGCATCCCCTCGGACTGGACGATTCTGCTCAACGAGCAGCAGATCGCGGCCATCACGCATGCGAGCGGGCTGGACCAGCAGGCAGTGACGGGCATGACGCTCGCCCGTTTCGACTCACGGGCCGTGGACATCAATTTCGAGCGGCGGTATGTGAACCGGCGTGTCCTCTGGGGGCGCGGCCGGGGCTCGCGGTTCTGCCCGGACTGCCTGCGGGAAACCGGCGGACGGTGGCAGTTGTTCTGGCGCCTGGGCTGGGCTTTCGCCTGTCCTCGCCATACCCGGCTGCTGGCGGACTGCTGCCCTGAGTGCGGGCGCATTCCCCGTCAGCGGCCTCGCTCCGGGCGAGTCGTTCCCCGCCCGGGGCACTGCGGCAATCCGGCCGCCTACGAGGGCGGTCCGCTCTCCGGCGGCTGCGGCTTCGATCTTTCACAGACCCGTACGCTCCGGCTGCCCGATGCGCATCCCGCGCTCAGGGACCAGGAGCTGCTGATGAACGTCATCGAGACGGACGTCGCAGACTTCGGCCCCTACGCGCTCAGCCCGCAGCCGTCCCGGGCGGCACTGGCTGATCTCCGGGCCATCGGCGGGCGGGTGTTGGCAGACCTGCCCGAACACGACATCCGGAACCTGGTGCCGGCGGACATCGCCGAAGATCACTTCACGGTCGATCCCGGCTCCCTCCTTGCCCTGCGAGCAGTGGAACGGCCCGGCTTTATGGCCCCACCTAGATCCGTGAGTACGGCCGTCGCGGTGAGTATCGCCCTGCACGTTCTCGGACAGCCCGATGTTCACCGGGCGGGGACCGAGTTGCGTGGCCTGCTGGAAGCGATGCGTGAGGAGCTCTGGCAGATCAGCGCCACCAGCATCGACAGCTGGGGACGCGGACAGAGTTCCGTGCTGAGCGCGGTGAATCTGGCAGCCCTCGCCCCCTCGCTCCGGCCCAGCGAACACCTCCGTTATCGCACTCCCACCGACATGCCCCGGCTCCCGAAAAGAACCCTCCGGGAGATCACCCGTCGGGCACGGAAGATCCCCAGCATGTTCTGGCCGGCTTGGGCAGTCCGGCTCACTCCTGCCGACGGCGTCTATCCCCGCACTCTCGCCCCGGTCCTGGCCGCGTCCCTGCTGGTCATCGGCAGCAAGGTCCGCCTTGAGGACGCTGCTGAACACCTCGGAGCAGTCACTGACGGCATCGGGATCTCCCGCATCTTGCAGATACTGGACGACCAGCCTCACTGGGCGGACACCGTCACTGCACTGGTCCGGCTCTCCGATCACCTCGACACGGCTGAGGTCCCCATCGACTACCAGCGGCGCCGCCGCCTGGACTACACCCAGCTGCTGCCGCACGAGCGCTGGCGGGACATCTGCCGCCGCACCGGCGCCATGCCCGGCAATGGGCTCCGCGAGCGTGTCGTCCGCTGCCAGCTGTTCCAGCGCATCAGCGGTCTTCCCGCCGAAGCCGCCCCGGGCCACTCCAGCATCAACGAAGCGCGGTTCCGGGCCGTGGCCGTCCGCTTCGCCACCATCCAAACCCCGGAGCTGGCCCACGCGCTGGCCGAGGAAGCCCGCACCTTCCTCGCCGTCCACCGCATCCACGACGAGCCGGTGACCTGGCAACCGACCGTCACCCTGCTGCCCGGACTCGCCCTGCCCGGACCTGATCCGGACCGCATCGATGTTGCCCAGTTGCACCAGCTCGTCCAGCAGCGCAAGAACCCGGTCCAGTACGCGGCCGAGATCTTCGGCACCAGCATTGAGGCCATCCGCTTCGTTCTGGATGAAAAGCCCGCCCCTGCTCTCCCACCGACCAAGACCACCGCCAAGGCGACCGGCCTCATCCGCCTCAAAGCTCGTCAGGAAGTGCCGAAAGAGACCTTCGCCCGCCTCTACCTGGACGAACACCGCTCGCTTCAGCAGATCGCCGAACACACCGGATTCTCCAGACAACTGCTGGCAGCTCTCGCTCGCGAATACGACATCCCGGTCCGCGACGGACCCCAGGACTACAAGCGACGCGGAACCATCGAACGAGCATGGCTCATCGAGCAGTACGTCGTCCGTCGGCGAACCCTGCCCGATCTTGCCCGCGAAACCGGCATGAGCCCCGCGAACATGGCCCGCTGGGCCCACACCCACAAGGTCCCTCTCCGCCCCCGCGGCGGAGCCAGCCACCACGCCGTCCTCCGCACCGCCGATGAAGCCGAGGCTCTTCCCGCCATCCTCCGAAAAGCTCTCACTGGCCCGTCCGCGCGGCAGCGGCTCTCGCGCTTCCTGGCAGCCCGGTCCTATCCCACCCTCACCGAAGCAGCCCGAGACCTCGGTATCCACCGGTCGGCCCTGGTGGTCCAGATCAACCGCCTCGAAGCGGACCTCGGACAGTCCCTTTTCGAGCGGGCCGAGCGGGGCCGGGCCATGAAGCTGACCGTCTTCGGGGAAGAGGTCGTGGCTGCTGCCAGGAATCTCGGGGTGTGGGGCAAGAACGGGACGCTACAGTCCGAGACGGGAGAGGGGGCGTGATGGCGCTGAACAAGAAGGGGTCCCGAGGGATCACCGTCGACGAGACTGAGTACCGCTGGCGAATCCGCAGGAAGCCCTCCTACATGCAAGGACTGTGCTGGAAACCGCTGACTTTCGCGGTGGAGATCGCCGATGCCGACCAGCCCGGCACGACTTTGGTCGTCACCAGTGGTCAGCCGCATCCCAGCAACTGGTTGGACATCAAGGCCGAGCCCATCCGGCCGGCTCACGTCGCCGCGAGTATCCGCGAGGCGCGAGCGCGGGGCTGGAACCCGACGAGCCCTGGGCCCCCTTCATGCTCGACCAATCAGCGGGCTTCCTCCCCATGCCATGAGCCTGCGAACAGCTGCGAGAAGCCCTTCGAGGCCGAGCAACTGAAAACTCACCGTATGCCGAAGGACGGGTCACTCGGAGTCGTCGAGCCGCTGAAGGACCTGGTGAAACTCGCCGTTGTCGAGCAAGCCCATGATGACCTTGGCCATCGGCAGGACTCCGGGCTCTTTGACGATCAAGCCGTCCGAACACCAGAAATACCGGCCGTTCAATGCCTCACCAGTGTCGGTCCATCGGGTCATCAGCCGTTCGACCTCAGCGACCGTGAAGATCGTTGCGCTCCAGCGTGAACCGTCCGGCAGAAGGACCTCCGCATCGACATTGCACACTTCGTCCAGTGCCTTGTCCGGACCTGGAAGGAAGAACATCTCCAGAGCTCCGGCGCGAACCCGGTAATAAGCACCGTCCCAACTGGCACTGAGCGGGGCGTTGTCTTCTCTTTCTGCCACTTCGGGAGCATCCCAGCAGGTCGGGCCTGTCACAACTGAGATCTGCCCGGCATGGAATCTCCGCCATCATGGTCCGGTGACGACTTGGATGCGCTGCCACTGGGACGAGGAAGACATCTGGTTCTACTTCGAGGTCGACGCGGAAGGCTGGGTGACCCGGCAGGTCGAGCTTCAGGGCCCTGAACTGGACCCCATTGCAGCGGCCTCCCTCGACGAATGGCAGCAGGCCCAAGACGCTGGCCGCCTTGACGAGTACGACCACCGGTTCGGGATCACCGCTGAACTGCCCGTCTCGGAGTGGGAAGGCCACGACCCTGAGACGCTGACCTCCGAGCAGTTCGAAAGAGTCTGGGGCCCTGCCCGGCGGCAGATCGCATCCCGCCTCCGCTGACCTCTCGGACCTGCGGGAACTTCTTGGCATCATCGCGACATGACCCCGACCCTTCCCCGCACCGTCCGAGCCGTTGACACCGCTCAGCTCCTGGACCTGGCCCAGGAGGCGGCCATGCACGGCTTCAGCCAGCGGCTCCCGGTCGACTGGCTCCAAGAGCACCTCGCCGCAGAGGCGACGCACTACCTGTTCCCTACGATCGTGCAACACCTCAGGCACCGACCCGACATGCCGCAGCAGTGGCGGTGCCAGCAACTGCTGACCGTCAGGACAGGTGAACAGATCTGGGGTCTGCTCGACATCCTCCCCGACACCTTCGACAAGATCCCGGAGACCTTGGACGCTGCGTCCAAGAAGGACATCGTCACCCGCATTGGGCAAGCCGTGACCCAGCGCGAGTGGTCAGAGCGTATGAGTCCTGAGGAAATGCCACGGAACTGAGACTCCGGCACGCGGACAGGAGTTGAGACAGATCAGAGGCCCGCTGGTCAGAGCAGTGCTCTATGACACGAGCTGCGAGATCCTACAGCTGTTGCAGGTCTCAGGTTTCGTGGCCACCTCTCACGAGCGATGGCCAAGCGATGGCATATCTGACACGAATCTGAGACTGGCAGGTCAAGCCGCCCACTCGTATGGGTGGTTGGGCTCTGATGCTGGTGGGAAGCTGCTCAGCGCCTCGTCTCGTACCTGGTCAGGATCACGCCGCCGGGAAGCGTCCGCGTCTCCACCAGGTTCAGGTTCACCCAGCTGTCCAGCGCGGTGAAGAACGGCGTGCCGCCGCCCACCAGGACCGGCGTGGTGGCCAGCACGTACTCGTCGATCAGCCCGGCCCGCATGGCCGCCCCGGCGAGCGTCGCGCCGCCGATGTCCATCGGGCCGCCGTCCTCGGCCTTGAGCCGGGTGATCTCGGCGATCGCGTCGCCGGGGACCAGGCGGGTGTTCCAGTCGACCTTGTCGATCGTCGAGGAGAACACCACCTTCGACATGTCCCGCCAGCGGCGCGCGAACTCGATCTCCGCCGGGGTGGCGCCCGGCTGCTGGTCGCCGGTCGGCCAGTGGGAGCTCATCGTCTGCCACAGCTTGCGCCCGTACAGCGTCAGGTCGGTCGCCTGCAACTGGTCGGACCAGAACTGGAACAGCTCGTCGCTCGGCACGCCCCAGCCGATGTCGTCGCCGGGCGCGGCGATGTAGCCGTCCAGGGTCAGGTTCATGCCGTAGATCAGTTTCCGCATGGTTCAGCCTTCCGTCCGTGGGTGTCCGGCGTGTAGACCAGCGCGGCTCGGAAAACTCATCGGTGCGCGATCTGGGCTCGCCGGTGGTCCTCGTGCTCGGTGGCTCAGCGTGGTGTACTCGGCCGACACGGGCAAGCCGCCTGATCTCGACCTCGCCCTCGCCCTCGCGAGGCATGGGTGACAAGGCCGTGAGACAGCCAGGAACGCCCAGGTCACGCAAGATCGACATGTCACGAGCGTCGAGACCCTACAGCAGCGGTGCGGGGTCTCGGGATGCTCCCTTCAGCCGGGTTGGAAGAACGCGAGCATCTTCTGGGCGGCGTCCGGCGACATCAGCAATTGCTGTATGTCCGCGGACATCCGGGCGGCAGCGCCGGTGCGTTCGAACATCTCGTGTTCGTACTCCTTGACGGCGGCGGGGAAGTCGTCCGGGTGTGCGGCCAGCGCGAGACCGAGCAGGGCGCCGTCGAGCAGTGCCATGTTGGCGCCCTCTCCGACCGGCGGCATCAGGTGCGCGGCATCACCGAGCAGGGTGACGTCTGGCGTCGACGGCCAGGTCAGGCCGACCGGGAGAGTGGTGATCGACCGCGGCACGACCGTGTCGTCGCAGGCCGCGATCAGCGCGGTGAAGCGTGAGTCCCAGCCGGGGCACAGGTCGATCAGCCGTGCCCGCGCGGCGGCAGGGTCGTCGAAGGGGATGTTGCTGGTGGCGAACCAGTCCTCGGGGGTGTTGTAGAAGCTGAGGCCGATGCGGACGCGGCCGTCGCCGTTGCGCTGTGCCGCCAGGGACAGTCCGTTGCCGAGCACCCAGTAGTTGCCGCGCCCGACCATCGCGGCGAGGTCGGGGTGCGTGCGGTCGATGTCGGGGATGCCGACCTCGACGACGTTCTGGCCGATGTGCGCCGGGCGGGCGTCGGTGAGCAGCGCGCGGACCCGTGACTGCGCGCCGTCGGCGCCGACCAGCAGGTCATACGGCGTACTGCTGCCGTCGGCGAAGTGGAGCAGGCCGTTGCCGGCGGATGTGCACGCGTGCCCCCAGCGCACCGCGTTTTCGGGGAGGGAATCCAGCAGCAGGTTGCGCTTGCCGAGCGGCGTGCCGAGCGGGCCACCGGGATGGACGAGAAGCGTTGGCAGGCCGCGCTCGGGCCCTATCTGGAGCGAACCTTCGCCACCGGCCGATTCCCCGCGCTGGCCACGGTGGTGCGCGATGCCGCCCACCTGGACGCCGACCACACCTTCCGGATCGGCACGCGCCACTATGGTGGGTCGATGGCGTCGATCAAGCAGTTCCAAGTCACGTTCGACTGCGCGGAACCTGAGCGTGTTGCTCGTTTCTGGTGCGAGGTGTTGGGGTACGTCGTACCTCCGCCGCCGAAGGGGTTTGCCACCTGGGACGATTTCAACAGCTCGCTGCCGCCCGAGGAACAGGGTCCGGCGTTCGCCTGCGTCGATCCCTCAGGTGTGGGCCCGCGACTGTTCTTCCAGCGAGTCCCGGAAGGCAAGGTCGTCAAGAACCGGGTGCACCTTGACGTGCGGGTCGGCACCGGGCTGGTCGGTGACGAGCGCCTGGCGACGCTTGAGGCCGAGTGCGCACGACTGGTCGCTCTCGGCGCGGTACGCGAGCGACTGCTGCGCGCCGACGGCGTCAACGAGTCCTGCATCGGGATGCGGGACATCGAGGGCAATGAGTTCTGTCTCGACTGAGGGGCACGAATCACCGGCGCGGCGCCGAGCCGCCGGCGGGCGTGGCCACGACGGGCGTCAGTCGCCGCCCCCGCCGCCACCCCCACCGCTTCCGCAGCTGAAGCCGCCGGAGTCCGTTGTCGCGTCCGGGGCGTGGTTGTCGTCGTGGTCCGGGTCGGTCGACTTGCCCATGCGGATCAGCGAACGCCCCAGGCCCGAAGGGATCGACGTGGCCGCGACGATGCGGCGCAGTCTGCGGTTCTGGTGGGCGGGCGGGCCGTCGAAGACGTACGCGGGGAGGGCGGCCTCCCGTCGCGCCGCCTCCAGCCGGCTCGCGCCCGCCCGCGTGAGCCGGTGACGGAGGCGGGTGAGCAGGCCGAGGGCGATCAGTTCGCGTTTGATTTCCGCGACCTCCGGTCCGTCGCGTAAGGCCGTCGCGACGACCGCCAGGCTCCTTCCCCGCGGGCAACTCACGAGGACCGCCCGTTCGACCGGGTGCTCCGCGAGGCTGTCGTCCTCTCCGACCGCGCGCACCCGGCGGCCTGCCATCGTGATGGCCTCCCGGTCGCGCAGTGCGAAGAGCGCCGTTTCCAGGACGCGTTGGGGGCCACCGGCAAGATAGGCCACCTCGTAGGTTTCGAGTCGTCGTTCGGCTGCCGAGACGCGCCGCCAGATCGTGGTCCGCACAGGAGCCCCCTGTCCCTGATGTCGCCTTTCGTCAGTATGGCGGCGATGCCCGGAACTGGGCCTGGGGCGACGGCGGTTCAGAGGAAGACTTGAGGTAGGGGACACCGCGGGCGTGGGCCGCTCAGGATCGGTACATCATCCTCGTAGCAGGGCCTCGGCCGGGCCGCGGCGACCGGTGCGTTCCAGGGCGTACGCCCCCGCCACCGTGACCAGCCAGACTCCGAACGCCCCCAGCGCCATCGTGGCGCTCGTCAGATGCTCGCCGAGCCCGAGGCCCCACGCCGCCAGCAGCGGGGCGAAGATGAGCGAGTGGGTCAGGTAGCTGGACAGGGAGCCTTTGCCGACGGCGGACACCGCCTCGACGGCCCGTGCGCCCCGGCGGTGGTCCTGCCCGCGGGTCCACCAGCGGGCGAATGGCGCGACGGCGGCGACGTAGCCGAGTCCGGCGGCGCTGCCGGCGACAGCACGATGAACATCCGCCTTCCGGCCACCCGTATCGGTCCAAGGTATGACGCTCCGCCGACGCCGGTCGACGAAAGTCGTAACGGGAACGCATCCGCGCTCCCGTGATCCGTTGAATGGGACTGATCCTTATGGCCTCCGCCTCCACCACGTCACCCCTGGACCGCCCCACCTTCGTGCTGGTCCACGGCTCGTGCGCCAGCTCGTTCATGTGGGCCCCGGTCCAGCGTGAGCTGGCGCTGCTCGGGCATCGCAGCTTCGCCGTCGACCTGCCGGGGCACGGGCTCGACGCGCAGTATCCCGTCGCCTATCAGGCACCGCAGGATCTCGGCGCGTGGGCGGCCGAGCCGTCGACGCTGGCGGGCGTCACCCTCCGGGACAACGTCGACATGGTGGCCGACGTCGTCCGGCGCGTGGCCGAGCACGGGCCGGTGGTGCTCGTGGGCGCCAGCCTCGGCGGGCTGACGACCACCGCCGTCGGCAACGAGATTCCGGGTCTGATCGACCGGCTCGTATACATCTCCGCGTGGTCGTGCGTAGGGCGCGCCAACCCGATGGAGTACATGGCGGAGCCCGAGTTCGCCGACAGCCTGCTCCCCGGCCTCGGCGGCTTCAACGTGGGTGACCCGTCCGTCGTCGGAGCCGGCCGGGCCAACTACCGGACCGCCGATCCGGACCTGCTCGCCCGCCTCAAGGCGGCGACGATGGCGGAAGCCACCGACGCGCAGTTCATGGCCTTCATCAACATCCTCCAGCCAGACGAGTCGCTGGCGGTGATCGGCGGCGACGGGCGCGGGCACGCCGATACGTGGGGCACGATCGCCCGCTCCTACATCCGACTCACCAATGACCGGTCGCTCCCGGTGGCCATGCAGGACCGGCTGATCGCCGAGGCGGACGAGCTGACGCCGGGTAACCGTTACGAGGTGCACAGTCTGGACAGCAGCCACACCGGCTTCCTGCTCCAGGCCCCGAAGGTGGCCGGCATCCTCGACGGCCTGGCGCTCTGAGCGCCGCCCCCCAGCCTGCCCGACGACGCGCGGAGCGGGTACCGGGCGGAAATGCGGTCGACGGGGCAGGGGCCTACCGATAGATCTGGACCATGACGTCATCCTTCGAAGACCTTCTCCCCGGTACCCGGCGCGCTCTCCTCCACCGCATCGCCACCGCGCAGTCCGAGGGCCGCGCCCCCTCGGTCGTCGGTGCGGTCGCCCGTGGCGGGCGCACCGTCTGGGCGGCCGGGCGCAGCTGTGTGGACGGTCATGAGCCGGACGCGGACACCCAGTACCGGATCGGCTCGATCACCAAGTGCTTCACCGCCGTTCTGGTGCTGCGGCTGCGCGACGAGGGCCTGCTCGATCTGGCGGACCCGCTGGAGAAGCACCTTCCCGGCACCGGGGTCGGCGACGTCACCATCGCCCAGCTCCTCGGCCATGGAGCCGGTCTGGCGGCCGAGGCGCCGGCCCCTTGGTGGGAGCGGACACCGGGCACGACGCGCCCCGAGCTGGCCGACGTCCTCGGCGAGCACCCCGTACTGCACCCCGCCGGCCGGCTGCACCACTACTCCAACCCCGGCTACACGCTGCTCGGTTCGCTCATCGAGGCGCTTCGGGGCGCGTCCTGGGAGGAGGTGCTGCGGCGGGAGATTCTGGAGCCGCTGTCGATGCACCGTACGAGCACCCAGCCGGTCGCCCCGGCGGCCGGCGGTTTCGCCGTGCATCCCTGGGCCGACGCGATCCTGCCCGAACCGGCCGAGGATCTGGGCCTGATGGCCCCGGCGGGCCAGCTCTGGTCGACGGCCGACGACCTGTGCCGCTTCGGGGCGTTCCTCGCAGAGGGCGACGACCGGGTCCTGAGCGCCGCGTCCGTACGGGAGGCCCGCACGCCCGCCACGCCTCCCGAGGACGGGGAGTGGGAGGGCGGTTACGGGCTCGGCGTACAGCTCGTTCACCGGGGCGGTCGCACGCTCGCCGGGCACACGGGCTCGCTGCCGGGCTTCATCGCCGCGCTCTGGGTGAGTGTCGAGGACGGACTGGTCGCCGTCACGCTGGCCAACGTCACCTCGGGACCGCTCACGGGCCTGGTCGCCGCCGAACTGATCGGCATCGTGGCGGACGCGGAGCCCCGGATCCCGGAGCCGTGGCGGCCACTGCCCGAGGTCGACCAGTCGCTGCTGGCGCTGACCGGCGCCTGGTACTGGGGCGCGACTCCGTTCGTGCTGCGCCTGACGGCGGACCGCGGCCTGGACTTCAAGCCGTTGCGCGCGGCGGGCCGCCGCTCCCGGTTCGTGGCGCAGCCGGACGGTACGTGGAAGGGGCTCGACGGTTACTACGCGGGGGAGACGCTGAAGGTGGTACGGCGCCCGGACGGCCGGGTCAGCCATCTCGACCTGGGCTCCTTTGTCTACACGCGTGAGCCGTACGAGCCGGGGGACGCGGTGCCGGGCGGGGTGGACGCGCAGGGCTGGCGCGGTCTGTGATGTTTCACGTGAAACCGGACGAAGGAATCCAGGGCCGCACCCCGGCGGCCCCGGACGCCACGCCGGTTCTGCACGTTACGCCCGTCCCTCCAGGCTCATCTTGAATCCGACGTGCGACGCGGTGAAACCGAGCCGCTCGTAGAAGCGCTGGGCGTCCGTCCGCGACGCGTCGGACGTCAGCTGCACCAACTGGCAGCCCTGGCGCCCGGATTCGTCGACGGCCCACTGGATCAACCGGGTGCCGAGGCCGGAGCCCCGCTCGTCGGCGTGGACACGTACGCCCTCGATGATCGAACGCGTCGCGCCCCGGCGGGAGATGCCCGCGATGATCGTCAGTTGCAGCGTCCCGACGATCCGTCCGCCGCGCTCGGCGACGACCTGGTACTGATTCGGGTCGTCGGCGAGCCGCCCGAAGGCCTTGAGGTACGGGGTGAGGTCGTCCGGCGACTCGCGTGCGGCGCCCAGCGGATCGTCGGCGAGCATCGCCACGATCTCCGGGAGGTCACCGGCGTCGGCCGGCCGTATGCGCAGATCGTTCATGGCTCGCAGATTACGCCGGGGCCGGCCGTGCGGGCACACGCAGTTCCTCCACGGCCCTGACCAGCGGTGCCAGCTCAGGGTTGGTCGCCGCCGCGTCCAGCGCCTCGCGCAGCGCGGTGTCGTTCGTCGGCCGCGCGTCGGCCAGGAGCCGGAGGCCCGACTCGCTGACGTCGGTGTAGATCCCGCGCCGGTCTGTCGGGCACAGATAGCGGGTGAGCAGTCCGCGGTCCTCAAGACGGGTGACCAGGCGGGTGGTCGCGCTCTGGCTGAGGACGACGGCGTCGGCGACCTGCTTCATCTGAAGGTGGCCGCCCTCGCCGTCGTGCTGGCGGCTGAGGACGTCGAGCAGTGAGTACTCGCGGACGCTGAGATCGTGCCCGCGCTGCAACTCCCGCTCGATGTGCGACTCGATCCTGCTGTGCAGCAGGGAGAGCGCCACCCAGCCCTGGGCGAGGGCGGTGAGCGCGGGATCCGTGGCAGCCATGGGCGTCTTCCTCCGTCGTCTCCGTGGTCTCCATCGACCGGAGCTTGCTGAGACCAGGATAGGGCACGTCTGCAATATAGCGCGCTTGCAATTAAACCGCGTCTGCAAGTATTGTCCACGCTTGTAAAGCGCACGCACAACAAGTAGCGCCTGCCCGCAGAGGCGGGCATCGCCGCGCAGACGCACTTCTCCCTGGAAGGCCACACCCATGCCACTCGCGCTCCTCGCCCTGGCCATCGGGGCGTTCGGGATCGGGACCACCGAATTCGTGATCATGGGGCTGCTCCCCGAGGTCGCCACCGAGTACGGCGTCACCATCCCCACCGCGGGCCATCTGGTCAGCGGCTATGCCCTCGGAGTCGTACTCGGCGCGCCGATCATGACCATCCTGGGCACCCGCGTCAGCCGCAAGCGCATGCTGATGCTGCTGATGGGCCTGTTCATCGCGGGCAACGTCCTGTCCGCCCTCGCCCCCACCTTCGGTCTCATGCTCACCGGCCGTGTCGTCGCCTCGCTCGCCCACGGCGCGTTCTTCGGCATCGGCTCAGTCGTCGCCGCGGGGCTGGTCGCCCCGCACAAGCGCGCCGGCGCCATCGCGATGATGTTCACCGGTCTCACCCTCGCCAATGTTGTGGGTGTCCCCCTGGGTACGTACGTCGGCCAGACCGCCGGCTGGCGCGCGACCTTCCTGCTCGTCGCGGGTCTGGGAGTCGTCGGTCTCGCCGGTGTCGCCAAGCTCGTACCGGAGCAGCCGCGCCTGGAGGGCGTACGGCTCCGCCACGAGGTGGCCGCGTTCCGCAACGTCCAGGTCCTGCTCGCCATGGGGATGACCGTCCTCGGCTTCGGCGGGGTCTTCGCCGCGATCACGTACATCACGCCGATGATGACGAAGACCGCCGGCTTCGCCGACTCCTCCGTCACCTGGCTCCTGGTGCTCCTCGGCGTCGGCATGGTCGGCGGCAACCTCGTCGGAGGCAGGTACGCCGACCGCCGCCTCATGCCCATGCTGTACGTGGCGCTCGGCGCCCTGTCCGTGGTCCTGGCGCTGTTCACCCTCACCGCGCACAACAAGATCACCGCGGCCGTCACCCTCACCCTGATCGGCGCGCTCGGCTTCGCGACCGTGCCGCCGCTCCAGAAGCGCGTCCTCGACCAGGCGTCCGGCGCCCCGACGCTCGCCTCCGCCGTCAACATCGGCGCGTTCAACCTGGGCAACGCCCTCGCCGCCTGGCTCGGCGGACTGGTCATCGGCGCCGGACTCGGCTACACCGCGCCCAACTGGGTCGGTGCCGCACTCGCCGCGTCGGCGCTGTTCCTCGCCGTGCTCTCGCACACCCTGGAACGGCGCGCCGCCCGTGGCGGCGACAAGGTCACCGCCTCGCCCCGGCCCCTCACGCGGCTGGGCTGAGGCGCTTCGCCGACGGCTTACGGCCCTGGCGTCCGGCCCGGTGCCGTCGTCCCCGGCGCGTCAGCCCCCATGGCTTCAGCACCGAGATCACGGTCATGAAGAGGTACGCGCCGGTCGCCACCGCCGGCGCGGCGACCAGGCTGCTGTCGGCCACACCGCCGCTGCCGGCGGCCTGCACGATCCCCGGCCGCAGTGCGAAGACCGTCGCGGCGCCGGTGACCAACGTGATCCAGAACTTGATCCAGACCCAGTGGTACCGGGCCAGACCCCAGGGCGTACCGAGGGAGAGCACCAGCCCGCTGACGAGCGTGACCACGACGATGGGTGCGAGCAGCCAGTCGGAGAAGACCTTCATCGCGCGGTAGGAGGCTTCGGTGAGGGTGGAGTCGCCGGTGGTGTAGGCGGTGATACCAAGCGTGAGCAGGCCGAGGGTGAGGCCCAGCCAGCTCACGGAGACGGCGACATGGACGACGAGGAGTGCCCGGCGGGCGGGCCGCTTGAGTGGTTTCACGTGAAACACGGTGCCGTGATCAGCCTCGAAGGGCGTCTGACGCAGGGAGTAACCGTCCGTACCGACCTCGGCGTACGCGGACAGTCCCTGCCGTGAGCCGGAGGGCACTCCCGCCGCTGTCAGCCCAGGTCGGGCGCGTGCATCGCCCGTACTCCCTCGATGTTGCCGTCCAGATAGTGCCGCAGCGACAGCGGTACGAGATGGACGGCGGCGATCCCGACCCGGCTGAACGGCACCCGTACGATCTCGTACTCCCCGCATGGCGCGTCGATCTCCGGCCCGTGCCGCAGCGACGGGTCCATCGATTCGAGCCGGCAGACGAAGAAGTGCTGCACCTTCACACCGGCGGTGCCACCGTCCGTGATGTGCTCGACGGTGTCGACGAAGCACGGCACGACATCGGTGATCTTGGCGCCCAGCTCCTCGTCCACCTCGCGGTGGAGCGCGTCCACGACGGTCGCGTCGTCCGGCTCGACCCCGCCGCCCGGAGTCAGCCAGTACGGATCCACGCCGGGCTTCGTGCGCTTGATGAGGACGAGATGGTCGCCGTCGAGCAGGATGGCGCGTGCGGTGCGCTTGACCACGGGCCGTTCGGTCATGGGAAGAGCGTGGCCCGATACGGCCGCGTCGAAACTCCCACGCGGCGCCCGGTCACCAGTCGACCGAAGCGCGCAGCAGCCATTCGTGCGCCCGCGCGATATGCGGCAGGGCGAGCGTGCCGGTGCGTACGACGAGGAAGTACGTGCGCAGCGGGGGCACCGGCGGATCGTAGAGGGCGACTATCTCGCCGCGTTCCAGCGCGGCTTCGCAGAGATAGCGGGGCAGTACGGCCAGTCCGGCGCCCGCCGCCGTGCTCTCCAGGACGGCGCGCAGGTCGGGTGCGATGACGGCGCCGGCGGCGGCCGGCCGGGAGTCGAAGACCGACGCCCAGTAGCGGGAGACGAGCGGCAGGGACTCGTGGACCTCCACCACGGGCAGCTGTTCCAGTACGACATGGCCCTTGCGCAGCACGTTGTGGCCCAGCCGCGCCGCCCAGCGCGGAGAGGCGACCAGGACGTGCTCCTCGTCGCAGAGCGGGGTCGCGGTGAGCAGTCCGCCGCGCGGCCGGGCAGTGGCGATGGCGAGGTCGTGGTGTCCGGCGGCGAGGCCGTCCAGGGTCTCCTCGGCGTTGGCGAAGAAGGAGGCGCGGAGCGCGAGGCCCTGGCCGGTCAGCGAGGTGAGCGCGGGCAGGGCGCGTACGGAGGTGAACTCCGGCGGCCCCGCGAGATGCAGTGTCCGGACGCCCGACTCGTCGTCGAGCCCGGTCTCGGTGATCTCGACCAGGGCGTCGAGGTGGGGCGCGGCGCGGTGGGCGAGTTCGTCACCCATGGTGGTGGGCGTGACGCCACGGGCCTGGCGCAGGAACAGCGGCCGGCCCAACTGCCGCTCCAGGGTGCGTATCTGGCCGGTGACCGCGGGCTGCGAGAGCCCGAGCAGGGCGGCGGCGCGGGTGAAGGAGCCGGCTCGGTGGACGGTCACGAAGGTACGCAGCAGGGCCAGATCCATGACAGCCCTCCTCAACTTCCGGCCTCATGCGAACCCGCCCCGGGGGCCCGTCGCCGGAGCGTCCAACTATAAATAAGTCGATAGGCCGCTGTCGCTACGGTGATTGGACACTGACGCAGAGTCAATTAGCCTTGTGAACGTGGTTCTTCGCGCGTGGAACCCGGGGGCGGCCCGAGCCACGAGGGGGGAGGCTCGGACCGCCCGTTCCGCTTCGAGGGTCCGGCAGGTCCTCAGGGTGCGGCTTCGGTCAGCGCGCGCAGCACGTCCGCGATGAGGTCGTCGGGGTCCTCGGCGCCCACGGAGAACCGGATGAAGCCCTCCGGTACGGCGTCGCCGCCCCACCGTCCCCGCCGTTCCGCGGTCGACCGCAGTCCGCCGAAGCTCGTCGCGTCGTCCACCAGCCGCAGCCCGTCCAGGAAGCGATCGGCGTGCTCACGGTCGGGCAGGACGAACGACACCACGCACCCGAAGCGGCGCATCTGCGTGGACGCGACGGCGTGCGAGGGATCGTCGGTCAGTCCGGGGTAGCGCAGCCCGCTCACGTCGGCGTGCCCGCCCAGCGCCCGCGCGAGCAGCAGCGCGCTCGCGCACTGCCGGTCGAGGCGCAGTTGGAGAGTGGCCAGTGAGCGGTGGGCGAGCCAGGCCTCCATCGGTCCGGGGATGGCACCGGCGATCTTGCGCCAGCGCCGTACACCGGCGGCCAGTTCGGGATTCTCGCAGGTCACATGCCCCAGGAGGATGTCGCCGTGGCCTGTCATGCCCTTGGTGTCGCTGGCCACGGAGAAGTCCGCGCCGAGTTCCAGGGGGCGCTGGCCGAGCGGGGTGGCGAGGGTGTTGTCGACGGCGACGAGGGCGCCCTGTTCGTGCGCCGCCCGGACGAGGCGGCGGATGTCGCAGACGTCGAGTCCGGGGTTGGACGGGGTCTCGATCCACAGCAGCCGGGCACCGGCCAGCACGTCGAGCTGCGCGTCACCGCCGGTGGGCGCGGTCCGTACCTCGATGCCGTACGCCGTGAGCTGCTCCCGCAGCAGCGGCAGCGCCTGATAGCCGTCGTCCGGCAGCACGACCGCGTCGCCGGTGCGCAGCTGGGAGAAGAGGACCGCCGAGATCGCGGCCATCCCGGAGGCGAAGGCGACCGTCTCGACGGCCCGGCCGGGGGCCTCCAGCTCGCCGATGGCCCGTTCCAGATGGGTCCAGGTGGGGTTGGTGTCGCGGCCGTAGGTGTACGGGCCGGTCGGCTCGCCCGGCAGATGGAAGTGGGCGGCGAACACCGGTCCCGGCATGGTCGGTTCGTACTTCACCGGTTCGGGCAGCCCGGCCCGTACGACGCGTGTGCCGTCCCCCACCGCGTGGTCCGGACCGGGGGCGGCTGTCCCGCTTGCCATGGGGGTCAGTCCTTGTCGTCGGGGAGCACGACGTTCAGCGCCCACGACACGATCGAGATGATGAGGCCGCCGAGCACGGCCGTCCAGAAGCCCTCGACATGGAAGCTCAGGTCGAGCTTGTCGGCGAGCCAGGAGGTGAGCATGAGCATCAGCGCGTTCACGACCAGGGTGAACAGGCCCAGGGTGACGATGAACAGCGGCAGCGTGAGGAGCTGGACTATCGGTTTGACGACGAAATTCACCAAACCGAAGATCAGCGCGACGACGACCAGCGCGAGAGCCTTCTTGCCGGTGCTGTCACCGGTCAGCGTGATGTCATTGATCAGCCAGATCGCCACGGCCAGGGCACCGGCGTTGGCGATCGTCTTGACTACGAAATTCTTCATGATGAGATCGTGGCATGAAGGCATTCCGACTTGACGAGCTGGAGGCGGAACGTGCCGCCAACGATGGGGCATATCTGCAGTTTGTGCGGGAACGGTCCATGTCCGTCGGCCTGTACGCACTGGATGCCGGCGCCACGGACCCGCAGCAGCCGCACCGCCAGGACGAGGTCTACTTCGTCGTGAGCGGGCGGGCGTCGATCACCGTGGGCATGGAGACGACGCAGGTCGGGCGCGGCAGCGTCGTCTATGTCCCGGCCGGTCAGCCGCACAAGTTCCACCACATCAGCGAGGACCTGCGGGTCATGGTCGTCTTCTCGCCGCCGGAGGGATGAGGCCGGGTGCGGCTCAGGGTGTGAGTGGCGACCGGGGACCCTCATCACTTTCGTCAGGGTCGGATCAGGGGAGTTCCAGGGCTCCGGGACCTCCGCTCCGGCCCGCGCCGCTCTAGCATCGAAGGCAGCGGGAACGTAGCTCACGTATTCACGCTCCTTCATGCTTCAGGCACTCACGGAACGAGGTAGGGACGATGGCGGTACGGGAGATTGTTTCGGGAATGCCCTGGTGGGTGAAGTGGATCGCGCTGCCCGTGGTCGTTCTCGTCGTGTTCGGCGGGCTGATCGCGAGCGTGGTCGGGTTTGTAATCGGGCTGCTCTTCAAGGTGCTGATCCTGGTGGCCCTGGTCGGCGGGCTCGTCTTCGCCGTGCGGAAGTTCACGTCGTCGTCCTCGCGCGGCGGCTGGTAGGCCGCGCCGCCGCCCCCGCCCTCGCCGCCCCCGCCGGGGCGGCCCCCGCGCCCGCGCCGTTAGCCCGCGCGGGGGAACGGCGTAGACGAAACCGCTCCCTCCTCAGAAGCTGCCATTAGAGTGGCAAGCCTCTTCCGCATCCTGCGAAAAGAGCGTCGAAGGTCACTCTGGCCAACGCTTTGTACGAGTTCTCGGCGCCGGGCCTCAGACTCTGTCCGAGGCCCCCAGGGTGCGGCGGGCGCGGGGGCGGCCCCCGCGAGCGGGCGCACGCCCGTCAGTACGCCTGGGGGTGACCTTTGGCCACAGCGACCACCTCAGCTGCTCCTACCTTGATCGGTTCGGTGCGGCGTGCGCTGCGCCTGCTGGAGTCGGCCGGCGCCCATCCGAACGGCGCCACGGCGAAACAACTCGCGCGCGAGGCCGGTATCCCCCTCGCCACCACCTATCACCTGTTGCGCACCCTGACCCACGAGGGCTATCTCCGCCGGGAGAAGGGGCTGTTCCTGCTCGGGGACGCGGTGGACCGGCTGGTCAACAGCCCCGCCCCGCAGCGGGCGGAAACCTGATCGGCTCGCTGGAATTCTCTATCAGTATCTGAAATATCACTCCTTGTGATCTGTTACCGCGTGCTGGACGATAAAGAAGAGGATCAAGGGGCATCAGTATCGGACGTTTCACACCTTAAACCTCCGAAATCCCTCTTATTTCTTACTCTCCGTAACTTTCCGTCATCCACTGCGGGGCACCTGATGCGCGAGTCGGTCCAGGCCGAAGTCCAGATGAGTTTCCTCGTCTCCGAAGAGCTGTCATTCCGCATTCCCGTGGAACTCCGTTACGAGACGGCTGACCCCTACGCGGTACGGATGACGTTCCATCTGCCCGGCGACGCCCCGGTCACCTGGGCCTTCGGCCGCGAACTGCTGGTCGACGGCATCAACGAGCCCAGCGGCGACGGCGATGTGTACATCTCGCCGACCCAGCCCGATGAACTCTCCGACGTCCACATCAGACTCCAGGTCGGCACCGAGCACGCCCTGTTCCGGGTCAGCGCGCCGCCGCTGGTCGCCTTCCTCGACCGGACGGACCGGCTGGTCCCGCTCGGCCATGAGATGACGCTCGGGGACTTCGAGAGGGACCTGGAGGAGACCCTCGGCCGCATCCTCGCCGAGGAGAACGCGGGCTGAGGCTCCCTGAACGAGAGTTATGCCTTACGGCGCCGCCCGCCGCCACCGCGCAACCCGGCCAAGCCAGCCAGTCCGCCCGGCCCAGACGCCCCCGGCGCCCTCGTCGACCCCGCTTCCATGGACGGTCCCGACGCCCCCGGACGGTCCGCCGACACCACCAGCGCGGCCAGCGCCGTGGTCACCGGCACCGAGGCGACCAGCCCGATCGAGCCCACCAGAGTCCGTACGATCTCCTGGGCCACCAGCTCACTGGTGGCCACCGTCGCCACACTCGACTCCGCGATCGAGAAGAGCAGCAGCAGCGGCAACGCCGCACCCGCGTAGGCCAGTACGAGCGTGTTGACCACCGACGCGATGTGGTCGCGGCCGATCCGGAGCCCCGCCCGGTACAGAGCGCGGGGGCCCATGTCCGGGTCCGCCTGCCGCAACTCCCACACCGCCGACGTCTGGGTGACCGTCACATCGTCCAGCACACCGAGCGATCCGATGATGACGCCCGCCAGCAGCAGACCGCTCATGTCGATCTCCGGATACAGCCCGTGGATCAGCCCGGTGTTGTCGTCCGTGTTGCCCGTCAGGCTCGCCCAGCCGATGAACAGCGAGCCCAGCAGCCCGATCAGCAGCAGTGAGATCAGCGTGCCGAGCACGGCCACCGACGTACGGGCCGTCAGACCGTGGCACAGATACAGCGCGATCAGCATGATCGCGCTCGACCCGACCACCGCCACGATCAGCGGATTCGAGCCCTGGAGAATCGCAGGCAGGATGAACAGGGTCAGTACGGCGAACGAGATGACGAGCGCGACCAGTGCCATCAGCCCGCGCAGCCGCCCCACCACGACCACCGCGAGCGCGAAGAGCCCGGCCAGCAGCGCCATCGGCGTCGTACGGTTCACGTCCGTGACCGAGTACTGGAGATCACGCGGAGCGTCGGGGGCGTAAGCCACCACAACGCCCTGTTTCACGTGAAACTGCCGCGGTGCGTCCGGCTGGACGATCTCGACGAACGTACGCCCCTTGTTCTTCCCGGTCGTCACCTCGACCGTCGCCTTGACACAGTCCCCGGACTGGCGCTGCTCCGCCTCCCGGCCCTCCGGCGTCGACGTGTCGCCCGTCGACGGGACCTGGCCGGCGTTGACGTCCTTGCAGTCGATCTTCTCGATTTTCACCACCTCGCCCTGCTCGGTCTGCCGGTCGAAGCCGACACCGGTGCGTTCGTGCGCAGGGGCACCGCCGGGCCAGAGCACGACGAGCCCGACAACGACGGCCGTCGCGAAGGGAATCAGCACCGCGGCGATGACCTTGCGCAGGTGCTTGGAGACCGGCGCGGCCGGACCATGGCTGTGCGAGTGGCCGTGCCCGTGGCCGTGCGTATCGGGTGTCTGCTGGGATGAGGTCACCGACCGATCATCGCAAGAACGACGGGGGCCCTCTGTTCAGCACGCCCGACATCGCGTTAGCGTGGTGGTGCCTTTACACACGCGGGAGCTCGGAGCACCGGGCTGAGAGGACGCTGACTGTGGAGTTCCGGGGTCTCCCCGGATCCCTGAGCTGCGTCGACCGCCGAACCTGTTACCGGGTAATGCCGGCGTAGGGAGTAGGTCTCATATGACCGTTCAGGACACACGCACGTCCATCGGCTGGCACAAGGGATATGTGGAGGGTTCACGCCCCGACCTCCGGGTGCCCGTCCGTCAGGTGCACCTCACCACCGGCGACGACGTGACGCTGTACGACACGTCGGGGCCGTACACCGATCCCACCGTTGACACCGACGTACGGCGCGGGCTCGCACCGCTCCGGGAGAACTGGATCATCGGCCGCGGCGACACCGAGGAGTACGCGGGCCGCCCCGTCCGCCCCGAGGACGACGGCCTCAAACACACCTCGCCACGCGGCGGGCTACGCAATCTCGACGCGGTCTTCCCCGGCCGCCCGCGCCAGCCGCGCCGGGGCCGCGAGGGGCAGGCGGTGACCCAACTCGCGTACGCCCGGCGGGGCGACATCACCCCGGAGATGGAGTACGTCGCCATCCGGGAGAACGTCCCGCCCGAGGTCGTACGCGACGAGATCGCCGCGGGCCGCGCCGTACTGCCGGCCAACGTCAACCACCCGGAGATCGAGCCGATGATCATCGGCAAGCGGTTCCTGGTGAAGGTCAACGCCAACATCGGCAACTCCGCGGTCACTTCCTCCATCGAGGAGGAGGTGGACAAGATGACCTGGGCGACCAAGTGGGGCGCCGACACGGTCATGGACCTCTCCACCGGCCGTAACATCCACACCACCCGTGAGTGGGTGCTGCGCAACTCCCCCGTCCCCATCGGCACCGTGCCGCTCTACCAGGCGCTGGAGAAGGTCGACGGCAAGGCCGAGGAGCTGACCTGGGAGATCTACAAGGACACGGTGATCGAACAGGCCGAGCAGGGCGTCGACTACATGACCGTCCACGCGGGCGTGCTGCTGCGGTACGTACCGCTGACGGCCCGCCGCAAGACCGGCATCGTCTCGCGCGGCGGCTCGATCATGGCGGCGTGGTGCCTGGCGCACCACCAGGAGTCGTTCCTGTACGAGAACTTCGAGGAGCTGTGCGACATCCTCGCGACGTACGACGTGACGTACTCCCTCGGTGACGGTCTTCGCCCCGGCTCGATCGCCGACGCCAACGACGAGGCGCAGTTCGCTGAGCTGCGGACGCTGGGCGAGCTGAACACCATCGCCAAGCGGCACCACGTACAGACCATGATCGAGGGTCCGGGCCATGTCCCGATGCACAAGATCAAGGAGAACATTGACCTTCAGCAGGAGATCTGCGAGGAGGCGCCGTTCTACACGCTCGGCCCGCTGACGACGGATGTCGCCCCGGCGTACGACCACATCACCTCCGGCATCGGCGCCGCGATGATCGCCTGGTGGGGTACGGCGATGCTCTGCTACGTGACGCCCAAGGAGCATCTGGGCCTGCCGAACCGCGACGACGTGAAGACCGGAGTCATCACGTACAAGATCGCGGCGCACGCGGCGGATCTGGCCAAGGGGCATCCGGGGGCGCAGGAGTGGGACGACGCGCTGTCGGACGCGCGGTTCGAATTCCGCTGGGAGGACCAGTTCAATCTGGCGCTCGACCCGGACACGGCACGGGAGTTCCACGACGAGACGCTGCCCGCCGAGCCGGCGAAGACCGCGCATTTCTGCTCGATGTGCGGACCGAAATTCTGTTCGATGAAGATTTCCCACGATATCCGGCGTGATCACGGCGGTTCGCAGGACGAGATCGAGGCGGGCATGGCGGCCAAGTCGAAGGAGTTCGCGGCGAACGGCAACCGGGTCTATCTGCCCCTTGCGGACTGACCTTCGGCAGTGACGGTGGGAGGCCCCCGACGTGACCGGTCGGGGGCCTTCGCACCGCGGGCTCACTCCGGCTGGTGCTCGGGCCCGCCGTAGTCGGGACTGGAGAAGTCCGGGCTGGAGAACGTCGGGCGCTGGCCCGCCGTCGCGCCGTCGCCGGGGCTGGAGAAGTCCGGGCGGCTGTAGCCCATCTTCGGCAGATGCTGCGCCGGGCGGGCCTTCGGCGCCGGCTCGACGTCGGGCGCGGCCAGCGCCTCCCGCAGGAACGGCAGAATGCCCCGTTCCAGTACGGCGACGCGCCATGCCTCGCGGGCCCGTGACACCTCGTCGGGCCAGTCGCCTTCCGTCTCACCGGCCGGGACCTGCGTCGCGGCGTTGCGCAGGGCCGTGATCAGCAGCCCGGCCCCGGCGACGGCCAGGCCGAGGGCCGCGACGGCGCCGAAGAACCAGCCGACGGTCAGCAGCGTGCCGGAGAAGGCGGGCACCGGGCTGAGCATTCTCAGGCTGTAGCCGACGAGCAGGAAGACGAGGGCCGCGGCGCCCGCCAGGACCGGCACCAGGACGGCGACGACGGCGGCGAGACCCGCGCCGGTCTCGGCGGTCCCGTGCATCGCCGGACTGAGAACCGAGTTGCCCGCCGGTGTGGCGGCCGGGGCACGGAATTCCTCGCGGACCTTCGCGTAGTGCTCGTACTCCGTCGCCGCGGTGGCGGTTATCAGAGACGTCGCGTTGAGAGCCATGGTGCGCAGTTGTTCGGTATTGAGCCGCTGTCCGACATCGGCCAGATCCGGACGGTCGTGCGCATGGCGCAGCGTCTCGTCGAGAATCCGCTCGAAATCGGCGCGATCCTCGGTCAGCAGATGCGGAGCGCTGTTCATGTGCATCCCCCGATGCTCCGTAGGGCCGGATTGCCCGCTGTGAACGGCCAATTGGCGAAAACGGAGGAGAGCCTGCTACGGATGAGCCGATGGTAGAGCGGTTAAGGCACGGGGTGACAGGGGGTTCACCGAAAACACCTGCCCCCACTCTGTTCAGTTATGCAACGGGAGCCGTACGACCAGAAGCTTTCCGGCCATGGTCACGCCGCCGTCCATGGCGATGGCGAGCCCGTCCGCGTACACATGCGGTCCGTCGACCACGGGCCCGGAGCTGTCCTCGCCGTCCGACGCGTCCTCGGTGCCGACTTCGCCGAGCAGATAAGGAATCGGGCTGTGGCCGTGGACGATTCGCCGTCCGCCGTACGCCGCCATCAGCTCCCTGGCCGCCTCCGGGCCACCGCTGTCGCGGAACGCGAAGCGCTTGGTGAGCTTGCGGAAGATGTCCCAGCACTCGTCCGCGTCGTTGCGGGTGAGGATGGCGCGGACGTTGTCGTTGACGTCCTCGATGGTGGTGCCGTAGTCGAGATACGCGGTCGTGTCGGAGTGCATCAGCAGATGCCCGTCCTCCTCGACCAGGGCGTCGAGCCGGGACATCCACTGGAGATGGACGTCCTGGAGGCGCTCCATGTCCGTCTTCTGACCGCCGTTCAGCAACCAGGCGGCCTGGAAGGTGGCGGTGCCGGCACCGGAGTTGACGGGGGTGTCGCCGAACCGCCGGGCGCCGAGCAGCAGCAGTTCGTGATTGCCCATCAGGGCCTTGCAGTAGCCGCCGGCGGCGGCGGCCTCGGCGGAGAGCCGCATGACGAGGTCGATGACGCCGACGCCGTCGGGTCCCCGGTCGGTGAAGTCGCCGAGGAACCAGAGGCGGGTGTTGCCGGCGGCCCAGCTGCCCTCGTCGTCGATGAGGCCCTGTTCGGCGAGGGCGGCGACGAGTTCGTCGAGATAGCCGTGAACGTCGCCGACGACGAAGAGGGGGCCGAGGGTGTCCGGGTCGGCGGGGCTCTCGGCCGTTGTCTCGGGGCGCAGTACGCGCACGGTGTCGCCGCGGTTGATGACGGGGAGGTCGCGCTCGGTGGGGGTGTAGCCCTCGGGGACCTCGTCGTGCGGGACGGCGTTGCCGGGGTGGCCGGAAGGGGCGGTTTCGGCGGTAGGCGCGGCGGCGGGTGCGGCGGGCGGCGCCGGCGGTGTCACGGCCGTGGCCGGGACGCCCGGAAGCGTACCGACCAGGCTGCGCGGATCGGGGCGTGACGAGGCGTCAGGGGCGTTCGTGACCCTCTGCGGATTGGTCCGGGGCCCGCTGCCCGGCTCGCCCACCGCGCCGGGCGTCTCGAACGCCACGGTCACGGGCGCCACAGGCGCCACGGGCGTGACGGCCATCGGCTCCCCGTCGGTCATCTCACCGCTCCGCACCGGCTGTTCGGGCGGCGCGGGCCGCTCCTCCTGCACGGGAACCTGCGTGTACGGCGGCACCCGGAAATCGCGCAACGTCGCCGTCCGCACCACGGGTCCCTGACCGGTCCCGGCCCCCTGCGTCATCGACCCCTCCACCACCGTCGCGCCTGGCGTACACCTCTCGGGCCCGCCTGATCGGGCGGGACATCCCCACCGGAGGTAGGGGAAGGTCCGCGGTGTCGTGCGCCCATCATAGGAATGCGGCCACCCCTGTGTGACGCACCAGGGGTGGTCAATCCGATTCCACCCACGTTTCACCGGCTGTTTTCACGCGGATCGCCCGAATTGCGTGTTCCGGATCCCGCCCGTGTCAGTCTCTCGCGGGAGACCTTGGAGCGCTGACCGTGGTGCGGGGCGGGCGCCGTTGGGACGAGGTCCGGACGATCAGCTCCGTCGGTATCACCTGCTCGACGGGGCGCCCGGTGTCGATTCCCTCGATGGCGTCGATGAGGAGTTGTACGACGGCGGTGCCGATACGGCGCGGCTTGAGCGAGAGCGTCGTGATGGGCGGTTCGGTGGTCGCGTACACGGTGGACTCGCTGCAGCAGACCAGCAGCAGGTCCTCGGGCACCCGCAGGCCGTACCGCCGGGCGGCGGCGAGCAGGTCGGTGCCGTTGGGGTCGAAGAGGCCGTACACGGCGTCGGGGCGGTCGGGCCGGGCGAGCAGCCGGTCGGCGGCGACGGCCCCGGCGCAGGGGTCGTGCGCGGGGTAGGACTCGTAGACCGGGTCCTGTCCGACGCGCTCGCACCAGCGCAGATACGCGGTGGTGGAGAGGCGCGTGTAGGTGTCGGTGGTGGTCCCGGTGAGCAGCCCGATCCGGCGGGCGCCGGCCGCGGCGAGATGGTCGAGCAGATCGAGTACGGCGGCCTCGTGGTCGTTGTCGACCCAGGCGGTGACGGGGAGGGTGCCGGCCGGGCGGCCGTCGGAGACGACGGGCAGGCCCTGGCGGACGAGTTCGGTGACGACCGGGTCGTGGTCGGAGGGGTCGACGACGACGGTGCCGTCGAGTGCGACGTTCGACCAGACGTCGTGTCGGGAGGTGGCGGGGAGGATGACGAGGGCGTAGCCGCGGGCGAGTGCCGCGGAGGTCGCGGCCCGTGCCATCTCGGCGAAGTAGGCAAATTCGGTGAAGGTGAAAGGTTCATCCCCGTACGTGGTGACGGTCAGGCCGATCAGTCCCGACTTGCCGGTACGGAGGGTTCGGGCCGCGGCGGACGGGCGGTAGCCCAACCGCTCGGCGACCTCTCGGACATGGCGGCGTGTGGCGTCGGGTAACCGTCCCTTGCCGTTGAGCGCGTCGGAGACGGTCGTGATGGAGACACCGGCTGCGGCGGCCACGTCCCGGATGCCCGCCCGACCTTGCCGGCTGCCCCGGCGGGATGTGTCCGTCCGGCTCACCTGGTGTTTCCCTGCTGGTGTCATGGCGAGCCGATAGTAGGGCTCATCAAGGTGGTAAAGCCGGTCGCAGATTCACCTCCCAAGAGTCACGTTTCTGCATGATCAACAACGCTCAATAGGCATGGAAATGCAGGTCGTTGAGCGATTCGGTTGTTGTCTGTCAAGCGTTGAGCTGGATAGGCCTGGCGAGTGTCCGATGTCTCGAAGAGGTCTCAACTCACCCCCACGGGGGATGCGCGCCACGGAGCGAGCCACCGGCGCGCGCCAGGTTCGCTGGCGCTCCCCCTGTCATGGCCCGCTTTTCGGCGCCTCGACGGCGCCCTCGGAGGCTCCTCCGGACGCTGTCGCGGAGGCCGGTTCGGCGACCGCTGTTCGCAGGGCCCGGCAATCCTCTTAAGGTGAGCAGTATTGGTGCATCCGTATGAGGTGAGCCGGTCATGCGTACGGCCCCCAGAACGCCCCAGAACGCCCAGACGCCCGAGGAGGACCCGCGGTGAGCGAGACCAGCCCCAAGCTGCGCGCCGAGCTGGACGGCATTCCCACGTACAAGCCGGGCAGGCCGGCGGCGGCCGGCGGGCCCGTCGCGTACAAGCTGTCGTCCAACGAGAACCCCTACCCGCCACTGCCGGGCGTGATGGAGACCGTTCTGGCCTCGGCCGGTGCGTTCAACCGCTACCCCGACATGGCGTGCACCGGGCTGATGAGCGAGCTGGCCGACCGCTTCGGGGTGCCCGTCTCGCATCTCGCGACGGGTACCGGCTCCGTGGGTGTCGCCCAGCAACTGCTTCAGGCCACCTCGGGCCCCGGCGACGAGGTGATCTACGCGTGGCGCTCCTTCGAGGCGTACCCGATCATCACGCAGATCTCCGGTGCCACGTCGGTGAAGGTCCCGCTGGACGCGGACGAGACGCACGACCTGGACGCGATGGCGGACGCGATCACCGAGCGGACTCGGATGATCTTCGTCTGCAACCCCAACAACCCCACCGGCACCGTGGTGCGCCGGGCCGCGCTGGAGCGGTTCCTCGACCGGGTGCCCGGCGATGTGCTGGTGGTGCTGGACGAGGCGTACCGCGAGTTCATCCGTGCCGCCGCAGGTGGAGGAGGGGGTGTCCCCGACGGCGTCGAGATCTACCGGGAGCGGCCCAACGTGGCCGTGCTGCGGACCTTCTCCAAGGCGTACGGCCTCGCCGGTCTGCGGGTCGGCTTCGCCATCGCCCACGAGCCGGTGGCCGCCGCGCTGCGCAAGACCGCGGTGCCCTTCGGTGTGAGCCAGATCGCGCAGGACGCGGCGGTCGCCTCGCTGCGCGCCGAGGACGAGCTGCTGGGGCGGGTGGGGTCGCTGGTCGGTGAGCGCACGCGGGTGTACGACGCGCTGCGCGAGCAGGGCTGGACCGTGCCCGAGACGCAGGCCAACTTCGTGTGGCTGCGGCTGGGGGACCGTACGACCGACTTCGCGGCGGCGTGCGAGCGGGCCGGTGTGACGATCCGGCCGTTCGCGGGCGAGGGGGTACGGGTCACGATCGGCGAGTACGAGGCGAACGACCTGTTCCTGCACACGGCGGAGTCGTTCCGCAAGGAGATCTGAGCGGGCGCTCGGCGGGCCGTTTCCGGCGCGCGGTCACGGCGGGATGTTCGAAGGGGACCCCCCTTGAAGATCCGGTCGGGCCGTGCGCCATACTTTTGCTTGTGAATGTGAACGCGTTCACAAGCGCGGCTTTTGTTCCCTGGTTCTACTGGTTCCTCCCATTCCTACCGGGAGCTTCAGGGCAAGCTGCTGCCCCCGGCAAGGGGCCCGTAAGGAGAAGGAGAGAGATGACGTGGACATCGCACTGGCCCCCGAGACTCTCGCGCGATGGCAGTTCGGCATCACCACCGTCTACCACTTCCTCTTCGTCCCCCTGACGATCTCGCTCGCCGCGCTGACCGCCGGCCTGGAGACCGCCTGGGTGCGGACGTCGAACCCGAAGTACCTCAAGGCGACGAAGTTCTGGGGCAAGCTCTTCCTGATCAACATCGCGATGGGGGTCGTCACCGGCATCGTGCAGGAGTTTCAGTTCGGCATGAACTGGTCGGACTACTCCCGCTTCGTGGGCGACGTCTTCGGCGCCCCGCTCGCCTTCGAGGCGCTGATCGCCTTCTTCTTCGAATCCACCTTCATCGGCCTGTGGATCTTCGGCTGGGACAAGCTGCCCAAGAAGATCCATCTGGCCTGTATGTGGATGGTCTCGATCGGCACGATCCTCTCCGCCTACTTCATCCTGGCGGCCAACTCCTGGATGCAGCACCCGGTCGGCTACCGGATCAACGAGGAGCGCGGCCGGGCCGAGCTGACCGACTTCTGGGCCGTGCTGAGCCAGAACACCGCGCTCGCCCAGTTCTTCCACACCATGACGGCGGCCTTCATGGTCGGCGGCGCGTTCATGGTCGGCATCTCCGCCTTCCACCTCGCGCGCCGGGGGCGCAAGGGGCACCGCGAGAACATCCCGGTGATGCGGACCTCGCTGCGGCTCGGGCTGGTCACCCTGGTGACGGCAGGCCTGCTCACCGCTGTCAGCGGCGACACCCTCGGCAAGATCATGTACGAGCAGCAGCCGATGAAGATGGCAGCCGCCGAGGCACTGTGGGACGGCGAGGCGCCCGCGCCGTTCTCCCTCTTCGCCTACGGGGACGTGGAAAAGGGCCACAACAAGGTCGCCCTGGAGGTCCCCGGCCTGCTGTCCTTCCTCGCCCACAGCGACTTCGACTCCTTCGTCCCCGGCATCAACGACGTCCAGAAGGCCGAGCAGGAGAAGTACGGGCCCGGCGACTACCGGCCCAACATCCCCGTCGCGTACTGGGGCTTCCGCTGGATGATCGGCTTCGGTATGGCGTCGCTGGGCATCGGCCTCCTCGGACTCTGGCTGACCCGCCGGAAGTTCCTGCTGCCGAAGGCGCTGCGGACCGGCGAGGACGAGGTGCCGAATCTCGTACTCCTGCGCAACAAGGCGCTCAGCCCGCGCTTCGCCCACATGTACTGGCTCGTCGCCCTGTGGACGATGCTCTTCCCGCTGATCGCCAACTCCTGGGGCTGGATCTTCACCGAGACCGGGCGGCAGCCCTGGGTGGTGTACGGGGTGCTGCGCACCGCCGACGCCGTCTCCCCCGGCACGTCCCAGGGCGAGGTGCTGACCTCGATGATCGTCTTCACCCTGCTCTACGCGGTGCTCGCCGTCATCGAGGTCAAGCTGCTCGTGAAATACGTCAAGGCGGGACCGCCGGACCTCACGGACGACGACCTCAACCCACCCAAGAAGATCGGCGGCCACGACTCCGAGGACGCCGACCGCCCGATGGCCTTCTCGTACTGAGGACTTGAGGAGTTGATCTGAGTCATGGAACTCCACGACGTCTGGTTCGTGCTGATCGCCGTCCTGTGGACCGGCTACTTCTTCCTTGAGGGCTTCGACTTCGGGATCGGTGTCCTGACGAAGTTGCTCGCCCGGAACCGCAAGGAACGCAGGGTCCTCATCAACACCATCGGGCCCGTCTGGGACGGCAACGAGGTGTGGCTGCTGTCGGCGGGCGGCGCGACCTTCGCGGCGTTCCCCGAGTGGTACGCCACCCTCTTCTCCGGCTTCTATCTGCCGCTGCTGATCATCCTGGTCTGTCTGATCGTGCGCGGTGTCGCCTTCGAGTACCGCGCCAAGCGGCCCGAGGAGCGCTGGCAGCGCAACTGGGAGCACGCGATCTTCTGGACCTCGCTGCTGCCGGCGGTGCTGTGGGGTGTGGCGTTCGGGAACATCGTGCGCGGCGTGAAGATCGACGCGGACATGGAGTACGTGGGCAACCTGGCCGACCTGCTCAACCCCTACGCGCTCCTCGGGGGGCTGGTGACGCTGACCCTCTTCACCTTCCACGGCGCGGTGTTCGCCGCGCTCAAGACGGTGGGGGACATCCGGATGCGGGCACGGAAGCTGGCGTTCAGCCTGGGGCTGCTCACGGCCGTGCTGGCGCTCGGGTTCCTGAGCTGGACCCAGGCCGACGGCGGGGACGGGGCGAGCCTGGGCGCGATGGCCGTCGCCGTGGTGGCGCTGGCCGGTGCGGTCGTGGCGATCAGGGCAGGCCGCGAGGGGTGGTCGTTCGCGCTGTCCGGGATCACGATCGTGGCCGTCGTCGCGATGCTCTTCCTGACGCTTTTCCCGGACGTCATGCCGTCCTCGCTCAACGAGCAGTGGAGCCTGACGGTGACGAACGCGTCCTCGACGCCGTACACCCTGAAGATCATGACCTGGTGCGCGGGGATCGCGACGCCGGTGGTGCTGCTGTACCAGGGGTGGACGTACTGGGTCTTCCGTAAGCGCATCGGTACGCATCACATCGCGGACGCGCACTAGAACCATGTGCCTCGAACTGCTGGACGGGTGTTTCACGTGAAACCGATCGATCCGCGTCTGCTGCGGTACGCACGGGCCACCCGGCGCTTCCTGGTGGCGGTTGTGGTCCTGGGACTGGCCGGTGCCGGGCTGGTCGTGGCCCAGGCGGTGATCATCGCCGAGGTGGTGGTGGGGGCGTTCGAGGGCGGACTGGATGCCGCGGGGCTCCGTACGCCGCTGCTCCTGCTGGGCGCGGTCGCCGTCGGGCGCGCACTGGTCGCGTGGCTGACGGAGCTGGCGGCGCACCGGGCGAGCGCGGCGGTCAAGTCCGAGCTGCGGCGGCGGCTGCTGGAGCGGGCCGCCGAGCTGGGGCCGGGGTGGCTGAGCGGGCAGCGCACCGGCTCGCTCGTGGCGCTGGCGACCCGTGGCGTGGACGCGCTCGACGACTACTTCGCGCGCTATCTGCCGCAGCTCGGTCTCGCGGTGGTGGTGCCGGTCGCCGTACTGGCGCGGATCGTCACCGACGACTGGGTGTCGGCCGGTGTCATCGTGCTGACCCTGCCGCTGATTCCGCTGTTCATGGTGCTCATCGGGTGGGCCACCCAGTCCCGGATGGACCGTCAGTGGCAGTTGCTGTCACGGCTGTCGGGGCACTTCCTCGACGTGGTGGCCGGGCTGCCGACGCTGAAGGTCTTCGGGCGGGCGAAGGCGCAGGCGGAGTCGGTGCGGCGGATCACCTCGGAGTACCGGCGGGCCACGCTCCGCACGCTGCGGATCGCCTTCCTGTCGTCCTTCGCGCTGGAGCTGCTGTCGACGCTGTCGGTGGCGCTGGTGGCCGTGGGGATCGGGATGCGGCTGGTGCACGGGGACCTGGACCTCTACACGGGCCTGGTGGTGCTGATCCTGGCGCCGGAGGCGTATCTGCCGCTGCGGCAGGTGGGGGCGCAGTACCACGCGGCGGCGGAGGGGCTGGCGGCGGCGGAGGAGATCTTCGCGGTGCTGGAGACGGGGACCTCTGGTACGGGTGCGGGCTCGGGCTCGGGTTCGGGCGGCGGTGCGGATGTGCCGGGCTCGCCGCGGCTGGAGCTGGAGGGGGTGACGGTCCGCCACGAAGGCCGTACGGAACCGTCGTTGGCCGCGACCACGCTGGTGGTCGAGCCGGGGGAGACGGTCGCCCTGGTCGGGCCGAGCGGGGCCGGGAAGACGACGCTGCTCAACGTGCTGCTCGGTTTCACGGCGCCGACGGAGGGCCGCGTACGGGTGGGCGGCACCGACCTGTCGGCCCTGGACCTGGACCGCTGGCGCGAACAGATCGCCTGGGTGCCGCAGCACCCTTACCTCTTCGCGGGGACGATCACCGAGAACGTGACCCTGGCCCGCCCGGACGCGGATGCGGACGCCGTACGGAACGCGCTGCGCGACGCGGGGGCGTACGACTTCGTGACCGCACTCCCCCAGGGCCCGGACACCCTGCTGGGCGAGGACGGCACGGGCCTGTCGGCCGGCCAACGCCAACGCCTCGCCCTGGCACGGGCGTTCCTCGCGGACCGCCCACTGCTCCTGCTGGACGAGCCCACGGCGGCGCTGGACGGCGAGACGGAGTCGGGCCTCGCCGACGCGATCGGCCGACTGGCGGTGGGCCGCACGGTCATCCTGGTCATCCACCGCCCGGCCCTGCTGCCGGTGGCGGACCGGGTGATCGAACTGGGGGGCGGCACGACGGCTCCTGGCGGGGCGGATGGCGTGGTGCCTGGCGGCGCCATCGCGTCGGCCGGAGGCGACGCGGCCGGCGGTTCCGACAGCGCGGGTGCGTCGCGGTCGGGTGCCGGCGCTGACGGACGGCCCCTCGGGCCGTTCCCCGTGGATCGGACGGCGGGTGCGGACGGTGCGACCGACGGATCGGGCGTGGCACGCACCTGGCCGTTGGGCGCTGGTCGGACTCCGCCGTCGGCAACCTCGGCGGCTGGGCCGGGCACCGGAGCCGAGACGCCCTCCGGGCATGTGCCCACCCGGACTACGGCCGCCGACGGCGGCGGCGTCGAGGCCGGGGCTCACTTCCCCGGTGCCCGGTCAGGGGCCCACCCCCTCTCCCGTATGCGCGCCGCCGTCGGGGCCCTGCGGGGGCGGTTCGTGCTGGCGTTGGTGCTCGGGAGTCTGGCTCTCGGGTCCGCCGTCGGGCTCATGGCCGTGTCCGGGTGGCTCATTTCGCGGGCGTTCGAGCAGCCGCCCGTGCTGTATCTGATGGTCGCCGTGACCGCGACCCGCGCCTTCGGGATCGGGCGGGCCGTCTTCCGGTACGCCGAGCGGCTCGTCTCCCACGACGCCGTGCTGCGGATGCTCGCCGACCTCCGGGTCTCCGTCTACCGGCGGCTCGAACGCCTCGCCCCCGCCGGCCTGCGCGAGACCCGGCGCGGTGATCTGCTCTCCCGTCTCGTCGCCGACGTCGACGAACTCCAGGACTACTGGCTCCGCTGGCTGCTGCCGGTCGGCTCCGCCGTGCTCGTCGGCGCGGGCGCCGTCGGGTTCACCGGCTGGCTGCTGCCCGAGGCGGGCGCCGTACTGGCCGTCGGGCTGCTCGCCGCGGGCGTCGGCGTGCCGCTGGTGAGCGGCGCCCGCGCGCGCCGCGCCGAGCGGCGACTCGCCCCCGCGCGCGGCCTGCTGGCGACCCGAGTCGCCGAACTCCTCGACGGCTGCGCCGAACTGGCCGTCGCGGGCGCCCTCGGGAGCCGTATCCGCGCCGCCCGTGACGCCGACGCGACGCTGACGGCCATCGCCTCGCGTGGCGCGACCGCCACCGCGCTCGGCGGCGGACTGTCCGCGCTGATCTGCGGGCTGACGGTGGCGGGCGCCGCGTACGCCGGGGTGGGCGCCGTTCACGATGGGCGGCTTCCGGGGGTCGCGCTGGCCGTCGTCGTACTGACGCCGCTCGCCGCGTTCGAGGCGGTCGCCGGTCTGCCGCTCGCCGTGCAGTACCGGCAGCGGGCCGCGCGCAGCGCCGAGCGGGTGTGCGAGGTGCTGGACGCGCCCGTTCCCGTACGGGAGCCCGAGCGTCCTGCCGCCGCTCCCGCGACGCCGTTCCCGCTGGAGGTACGGGGGCTCTCGGCCCGGTACGCGGGGCAGGAGCGCGACGCGCTCACCGGCGTCGATCTGACCCTGACCGCCGGGAAGCGGGTGGCCGTCGTGGGGCCGTCCGGCGCGGGCAAGACGACGCTCGCGCAGGTGCTGCTGCGCTTCCTGGATGTGCGCGAGGGCGGCGTACGGCTCGGCGGCACGGACGCGGCGGCGCTGGACGGTGACACCGTGCGGCGCTTCGTCGGGCTGTGCGCGCAGGACGCGCACCTCTTCGACAGCTCCGTACGCGAGAACCTCGCCCTCGCCCGCCGGGACGCGACCGAGGACGACCTCCGCGACGCCCTGCGCCGCGCCCGCCTGCTGGACTGGGTCGACGGGCTGCCCTCGGGCCTCGACACGCTCGTCGGCGAGCACGGCGCTCAGCTCTCCGGGGGCCAGCGGCAGCGTCTCGCGCTGGCCCGCGCGCTCCTCGCCGACTTCCCCGTTCTCGTGCTGGACGAGCCCGCCGAACACCTCGACCTGCCGACCGCCGACGCGCTGACGGCGGACCTGCTGACGGCGACGGAGGGGCGTACGACGCTGCTCATCACCCATCGACTTCAGGGGCTCGACGCGGTCGACGAGGTGATCGTGCTCGACGACGGGCGTGCCGTTCAGCGGGGGCCGTACGCCGAGCTGGCCGCGGTGGAAGGGCCGCTGAGGAGGATGTTGGAGCGGGAGAGGGGACCGGTCGGCCTGATCGGTCAGCCGACTTTCCTCTCTAAATAGGACTAACTAGGGTCAAGGGTATGACAGTGCCCGAGCCTCAGAACTTCGCAGCGGACGACGCCGATGCGGCCCGCCGTCTCCAGGGCCTGTCCACCGAGCTGACCGCCCGCGTCCCGCAACTGCTCGAAGCCATGCGCTCCGTCGGCACCGGCCTCGAACTGCACGCCACCCTCGACCGGATCTGCGAGACGGCGGCCCGTCTCGTCGGCGCCCGCTACGCCGCGCTCGGCGTCGCCGACGAGGCGGGCGGCGGACTCGCCGACTTCGTCACCTACGGCGTGGAACCGGACGTCGCGCGGCGGATCGGCCGCCGCCCGGACGGCCACAGCGGACTGCTCGGTGAGCTGATGCGGCACCCCGACCCCATCCGGCTCGCGGACCTCACCGCCGATCCGCGCTCGGTCGGGTTTCCGCCGCACCACCCGCCGATGCGGACGTTCCTCGGCGTACCCATCCGCGTCCAGAGCGAGATCCTCGGGAACCTCTATCTCGCCGAGAAGCACGACGGCGCCGAATTCACCGACCACGACCAGCACATGGTGCGGGTGCTCGCGACCGAGGCGGGCCTCGCCATCGGCAACGCGCGGCTGTACGAGGCGGCCCGGCAGCGCGAGCGCTGGATCGACGGGTCGGTCGCGGTCACGACCGCGCTGCTCTCCGGCGAGGACGCCACCCACCCCGACCACACGGATCACCCCGACCACACGGATCACCCCGACCACGCCCTCACCGTCGTCGCCGAACAGGCCCGCAGGCTCGCCGGCTCGGCGGCCGGAGTCGTCCTGCTCCCGACGTCCGACGGAGGACTGGAGATCGTCGCCGTCTCGTCCGACACCCCGGTCGCGCCCATCGGCACCCGGCTCCCGGCCAAGAGCCCCGTCATCGCCAGACTCCTGGCCGGCGACGCCATCCACGTGGAGGACTCCAGCACCGACCCGCGCCTGATCTCCCCGCTCTCCGCCAAGTACGGCCCGAGCATGCTGCTGCCCCTGCACAGCGACGGCCGGGTACTCGGCGTACTCGCGTTGCCGCGCGACATCGGCGCCCGCCCCTTCACCGAGTCGGAGCGCTCGCTGGCCACCCGGTTCGCCTCGCAGGCGGCCCTCGCGCTGATGATGGCCGAGGCGCAGCGCGACCGGGAACGTATCGCCGTCTTCGAGGACCGCGACCGGATCGCCCGCGATCTCCACGACCTGGTCATCCAGCGCCTGTTCGCCGCCGGGATGATGCTGGAGACCGCGCAGCGGCGGTCGGACGTGCCCGAGGTTCGTACGGGGGTCGGCAAGGCGGTCGACGAACTGGACGTCACCATCCAGGAGATCCGTACGGCCATCTTCGCGCTGCAACAGGGCCCGGCCGAGGAGCCGTCCGGGCTGCGCACCCGCGTACTGCGCGAGATCAACATGGCCGCCGTGCCCCTCGGCTTCAGGCCCACCCACCGCTTCGTCGGCGCGATCGACTCGGCCGTCGGCGAACTCACCGGCAAGAACCTCATCGCGGCCCTCCGCGAAGCCCTCTCCAACACTTTCCGGCACGCACGGGCCTCACGTATCGAGGTCACAGTCGACGCCGACGCCGAACTGCCCGACGGCACCCGCGCCGTACGGCTGACGGTCGCCGACGACGGCGTGGGCATCCCGGAGGGCGGCCGGCGCAGCGGCCTGCGCAATCTGCGGCGGCGCGCCGAGTCGCTGGGCGGGTCGAGCGAGGTCGGGCCGGGGCTGGGCGAGGGCGGCGGGGGTACGGCGGTGATCTGGCGGGCCCCGCTCTAGTGTTCTGAGTCGGTAATTCGTCGGCAGTATGAGGCCAGTGATTCGAGGATTTGGTCCGCGGTCTTCGTCCAGACGAACGGCTTGGGGTCTT
>NZ_JBITIB010000047.1:0-42945 GCF_044458565.1 Streptomyces sp. NPDC050433
AGCCATCTGGCACAACCGCCGCACCAGAACACCGATCACCCGGTCACTGACCGCCTACGACCACTGACCAGCACATCGGACTTACTCATCTAGGGGAAGTTCACGATGTTCGACGGGATCGTCGACGTGCCCGACGTCGGTGCGCCGGTGCTGTTGATCACGTGGTTGTACTGGCCCTTGCCGCCGAGCGAGACGACCAGGATGTTGTGGAACTTCACCCCTGGCTTCACCGGCGTCTGGAATCCGTGTTCCTGACGGATGTTCGGGTCGGACGTGTAGTTGCAGTAGCTGCCCATCGCCCATCCCTCGTGGTTGACGACCGAGTCGTCCACCTTGTACGCGGCGTACCCCTGGATGCCGCCGTTCTGGATGGCGGCCTGGTTCGGCGCGTCGTACGCCTTCTCGTTCTGGAAGAAGATCGTCCGGCCGTTCTCGCCGCTCCACCGCACGTCGTACTTGTTGAAGTGTTCGACGAACAGCCCGGTCGCCAGCACGTTGTCGCCGTTCACCTGGAGGCCGTAGTCGGCGCGGTTGGTCTCCCAGCCCACGCCGTCCCCGTGGTCCGCCCGCCAGATCCAGGTGTGGTCGATGATCGTGTCGTCGCTGTTGACGACCATGCTGGTGGTGGCCTTGCCGGGGCCGGCGCCGCCGATGCGGATGAAGACGTCCTGCACGGTCGTCGGGTTGGCGGCGTGACCGGCCGACGCGTTCGGCGGGCCGACCTCCAGCAGCGTCGGGGAGTTCACCGGTCCGGCGTCGATCAGGAAGCCGGCCAGCTTCACGCCGTCCACGTCGGCGACCTTCATCGCCGTCACCCCGTTGTCCGGGATGATCGTCGCGTAGCCGAGGCCGAGGACGACGGTGTTCGCCCGGTTGACGTTGATGGACTGGTCGACGTGGTAGATGCCCGGAGTGAAGAGCAGATGCAGGCCCTGGGCGAGCGCGGCGTTGATCGTGGCCGCCGAGGCGCCCGGCTTGACCACGTAGAACTGGTCGAGCGGCAGCGACTCGCCCTGCGGGGTGCCGTTCCAGGAGACACCGCGCGCGTTGGTGCGCTTGGCCGGCACGAAGACCTTGTACGTGCTGCCGTCCAGGTAGAGGAACGGCTTCTCGCGGGAGGTCGGGGTGTTGTTCAGCGTGGTGTACGGCGGGTTCGGGAAGGACTGCGCGGGTGCGCCCTCGACCCCGGAGAAAGCCATGTTCCAGACGCCGTTGCCCCAGCCGCCGATGGCGCTGTCGCGGGTGTACCACTGCTGCTGGGAGTAGGGCGTGATGGTGCCGTCGACCTTGCTGTCGGCGATGTAGCCGCCGCTGGCCCAGCCGTATCCGTTCGGCGCGAGGTTGAGCCCGCCCTTGACGTGCATACGGCGGAACGGGGCGGCCTGCGCGACCGCCCAGCGGTTGCTGCCGCTGACCGGGTTGAGCGCGAGGTTCTCGGCCGAACGCCAGAAGTTCTGCGTCGCGTTGCCGTTGAACCAGCCGGCGTCGACCGTCACGTCCCCGTTGATGTTCGTGTCGTCGGGCTTGAGGCCGAGACCGGAGATCGAGGTGTAGAAGCCGAGTTGGGCGTTGATGTTGTTGTACGTGCCCGGCTTGAAGAGCAGTTGGTAGCGGCCGGTGCCGAACTGGGCCGACTCCTGCTGCTGGAAGATCTGGTCGAGCGTGCCCTGGATGTTGGGCGTCGAGGGGTCGAAGACCTTGACGTTGGGACCGAGGTCGCCGCCGCCCTGGATCGGACCGCCGGGGCCGCCGCTCTCGCCGTACACCTGGAACTCCCAGAGCGAGTAGCCGTACGGGGTGGCGCGGGTGGTGCCGGTCAGCCGTACGTGGCGGGCGTCGCCGGAGACGTTCAGCGTCTCGGTGCCGCCGGGGCCCGTGGTGGTGGAGTACGCGCTCGTCCAGCTGGTGCCGTTCGTGGACAGCTCGATCCGGTACGCCTTGGCGTACGCGGCCTCCCAGCGCAGTACGACCTGGCTGACCGCGACCGTGGAGCCGAGGTCGATCTGGATCCACTGCGGGTCGGCCGCGGCGCTCGACCAGCGGGTGCCGTTGTCGCCGTCAACGGCGGCGACGGCGGGGGTGCCGCCGTTCTCCGTGCTGGAGACCGTCACCGGTTTGCCCTGGGAGAGCAGGGTCGGTGCGGCGCTCGCCGCGGTGGTGGTGGGGATGAGCATCAGCAGGGAGGCGACGAGGGTGGCGGCGACGGACGCGGCGATGCCGCGGCGGCGCACCGACGCGGGTCTGCGTAACACCGGGAGTACGGACAGCGGAGCGTGCATGGGCAGGTCTCCTGAAGTCTCGGACGACGAGGGGGAGTTCGGTGGTGGAGAGATCCGGCGAAATCCGGGAGAGCGCTCTCTCGTTACGGCAGATGGTTCTCTCGTGTTACGTACACGTCAAGAGTTGTGCACGACCCGGCCACCGCCGGATGCCTTTCGATCAACAACTGACCGACCTTGCGGGGCTTTTGCCTGGTTCACGGCCTGTCTTGCGGAGTGTGCGTTCATGTCCTGACGGTGCGGGCCGGGCGAAAGTCGCGTACGGCACCGTGAACGGGCGGCGGCGACCAGGCATCGATACCGCGCGACCGGAAGCGGTCACGCAGGTGATCCAAATCGTCCTCCGAACCGACGCATTCGTACGGTTAGACTCACGCGATCGCACCGGGGACGACAGGGGAGGCAGCGCCGATGGTGCAAACGAAGAAGATCGCGCTCTATCTGGTCGTGGTCTTCGTGCTGTACACGATCATCACGTCACCCGAACGGTCCGCCGATCTTGTCCAGGTAGGGTTCGAAGGCATAGCCAGCGCGGCCGAGGGTGTCGGCGACTTCATGACCGAGCTCGTACGGTAGCCAAGGCCCCCGGTCACCCCCGGCCGGTCCTCCCGTCCACGCCGTCAGGAGACCCCTTGATCCGCCACCTGGTCCTGTTCAAGCTCAACGAGGGCGTCTCGCGCGACGAGCCCCGCGTGATCGCCGGCGCGCGGGCCTTCGCGGAGCTGGGCGGCAAGATCCCGGAGCTGGAGTTCTGGGAGTGCGGCTGGAACATCAGCGACCGGCCGATCGCTCATGATTTCGCCATCAACTCGGCCGTCGCCGACGCCGGGGCGCTCACCCGCTATCTGGAGCACCCCGACCACCAGGCGGGCGTCGGCCAGTGGCGAGAATTCGCCACCTGGGTGATCGCCGACTACGAGTTCTGACCGGTTCCGACCGGCCGTAGCCGCCCTTGGCCCTCCTGCCGCTCTCCCGGAGCCCTCCCGTGGCTCTCCTGGCCTCACACCTCACGGTGTGGGGCTTTTCGAGTTTGAGCAGCTGATTCCAGCTGAAGACAGCTGGTCCCCCGTCAACACGGAGTTTTCTGGTGCTTGCACACAGTGGGCATGTCTTGTGATGCTATGACCGCTTTTGACGGATGAGTTGACCGTAGTTGACCGCAAAGGGGTGGCGTGACCGTGCCGGCCAGTACAACGCCTCAAATGCCGCCCCAGATCGAGCCGCGGTCCGACACGCGGTCCGAGACCCCCCTCGTCGAGACCCCGGCCGAGAGCGAGCCCCGGCCGTCGACGCCGGGGTCGCGGGGCGCCGACACCAGGGCGCTGACGCAGCTGCTCTTCTCCCAGATCAAGGATCTGGAGCGCGGCAGCCCCGAGCACACCCGCGTACGCAGCGCCCTCATCGAGGCGAATCTGCCGCTCGTGCGCTACGCCGCCGCCCGCTTCCGCAGCCGTAACGAGCCGATGGAGGACGTCGTCCAGGTCGGCACGATCGGCCTCATCAACGCGATCGACCGGTTCGACCCGGACCGCGGCGTACAGTTCCCGACCTTCGCGATGCCGACCGTCGTCGGCGAGATCAAACGGTACTTCCGCGACAACGTACGGACTGTCCACGTACCGCGCCGGCTGCACGAGCTGTGGGTCCAGGTCACCGGCGCCACCGAGGATCTGACGACGGCTCACGGCCGCTCGCCCACCACCGCGGAGATCGCCGCGCGGCTGAAGATCTCCGAGGAGGAGGTCCTCGCCTGCATCGAGGCCGGCCGGTCGTACCACGCGACGTCCCTGGAGGCCGCCCAGGAGGGCGACGGGCTGCCGGGGCTGCTGGACCGGCTCGGCTACGAGGACCCGGCGCTGGCCGGCGTCGAGCACCGCGATCTGGTCCGGCATCTGCTCGTCCAACTCCCCGAGCGGGAACAGCGCATCCTGATGCTCCGCTACTACAACAACCTGACGCAGTCGCAGATCAGTCAGGAACTGGGCGTCTCCCAGATGCATGTCTCACGGCTTCTGGCGCGAAGCTTCGCGCGTTTGCGATCCGCAAACAGGATCGAGGCGTAGCTCTTCTGGGTAGTAACCCCACGACGCCTCCACCGGCAGCAAATTCGCAAACCCCCTTATTACGGTGCAGATATGTCGACTTGGCGCTACGGCGTGTTGACGACATGTGACATTCTGCTGGAACCGCGTTTGCCGCGGCCCCACCTCCGGTATTCAGGTGGAGGCTGCGTTCCTTCGACGGGAGCGGCCACCGCGACCGTCAGCGACCTCAAGGGGGTGGCATGTCCGTAGAACAGGGCAGCTCGAAGGTGCTCACGCTCAACAAGAGCGACCAGGCACCGGACGCACCGGATGCTCTCGACCGTGTGGCCGAAACGCGTGTGTCCCCGCCGGAAGCCATCGACACCCGCACTCTGTCCCGCTCCCTGTTCCTGCGGCTCGCCGTGCTGGCGCAGGACAGCCCGGAGCGCACCTACGTACGTGACACCCTCATCGAACTGAACCTGCCCCTGGTGCGTTACGCGGCGGCCCGCTTCCGCAGCCGAAACGAGCCGATGGAGGACATCGTCCAGGTCGGCACGATCGGCCTCATCAAGGCGATCGACCGGTTCGACTGCGAACGGGGCGTGGAATTCCCGACGTTCGCGATGCCGACCGTCGTCGGCGAGATCAAGCGCTTCTTCCGCGACACGTCGTGGTCCGTGCGGGTGCCCCGCCGGCTCCAGGAGCTGCGGCTGGCGCTCACGAAGGCCAGCGACGAGCTGGCGCAGAAGCTCGACCGCTCGCCGACCGTTCCCGAACTCGCCCTGGTACTGGGCGTGTCGGAGGAGGACGTGGTCGACGGCCTCGCGGTCGGGAACGCGTACACGGCCTCCTCGCTGGACTCCCCGTCACCCGAGGACGACGGCGGCGAGGGCTCGCTCGCGGACCGTCTGGGGTACGAGGACACGGCTCTGGAGGGCGTGGAGTACCGCGAGTCGCTGAAGCCGCTGCTGGCCAAACTCCCGCCCCGCGAGCGGCAGATCATCATGCTGCGCTTCTTCGCGAACATGACGCAGTCTCAGATCGGTGAGGAGGTCGGCATCTCGCAGATGCATGTCTCACGCCTGCTGACCCGTACGCTCGCGCAGTTGCGGGAAGGGCTGATCGCGGACTGAGGTCGGGCGTCACCGCGAGGACGGCGCTCGGCGGAGTGCTGTGCGATCGCGGTGACGCCCCACAGGGAGGCGGAGCGCCACCGTCGAGGCGTGACTGACGCGTGCGGTCCACCGGCGCGATCCACCGGCGTGGTCCGCCGCCCACCGTCAGCCGAGCGCGAGCCAGGCGACCGCGCCCAGGACCACGATCACGGCCACGACGCCGACGATCAGTCCGGTCTTCGATCCGCTCGGCTGTGGCGCCTGGCGACGCTGGGGCTCACCGTCGTCGACAAAGGCGCGGAACATCTGGGTGCTGCCCGCAGGGTCGGGATTTCCCTCGGGGCCCTGCGGGGCATGCGGGTTGTGTGCCATGGGCCAGGACCCTAGCGAACACCGCGCCCCCGCCCAACCCCCGGGGCCGCCCCAACGCCGTACGGCGCGCGTTCGCCCTCTACACTCCGCCTCAACTCCGGCCTCTCGGCGCCCTCCCACCCCCCTTTCACCATTGACCTCGCACATGCGAAGCCTTTTGCCTTCCTTTACCGCTGATGTCCAATTTTAGTTTGCCTTCAGCAACCAACCGCTTCTATGGTTGCCCTAAGCAACAACATGGGAGGGGTCATGGCCTCCACGAGTCAGTACGCCGAACTGGCCCGCCAGCTCAGTGCCATCGGTGCCGTGAAACGGGGACTCTCCCGCGTCCTGCCGCCCGACTGTCCGGGCGGCTCCGCCGCCGTACTGACCCTGCTGGAGCGGCACGGCGAGATGCGGATGAGCCGTCTCGCCGAGCTGCTGGCCGTGGACATGTCCGTGACCAGCAGGCATGTCGCCCACGCGGTGGAGCGCGGCTGGATCGAGCGCGCGCCCGACCTCGCCGACCGGCGGTCCCGCATCCTGCGGCTCACACCGGCCGGCCGGGACCTGCTCGACGAATTGGCGGACCGGACGACCGAGATATTCGCCCGGACCCTGTCCGACTGGACCGACGACGAGGTAAGACAGCTGAACACCATGCTGGCCCGCCTCCGTGACAACTTCGGCGACTGCCGGCCCGGCCGCTGATGCCCCGGCAACAGAGTTGAGAACAAAGGAAATCAATGGCTACGACCAGCACACCAACGGGTGTACGGGGCGGCCACGCCAAGCACGGCGGTGGCTCCGCCGGCGCCGCACCCGGTACGCCGATGACACACCGTCAGATCATGGAGGCGCTCTCCGGGCTGCTGCTCGGCATGTTCGTGGCGATCCTCTCCTCGACGGTCGTCACCAACGCCCTGCCCGAGATCATCTCCGACCTCGGCGGCGGACAGAGCGCGTACACCTGGGTGGTGACCGCCTCGCTCCTGGCGATGACGGCGACCACACCCCTGTGGGGCAAGCTCGCGGACCTCTTCAGCAAGAAGCTGCTCGTCCAGATAGCCCTGACCCTCTACGTGGTCGCCTCGGCGGCGGCCGGACTGTCGCAGAGCGCGGGGATGCTGATCGTCTTCCGCGTCATCCAGGGCATAGGCGTGGGCGGTCTCACCGCCCTCGCCCAGATCATCATGGCTGCGATGATCGCCCCGCGTGAGCGCGGGCGCTACAGCGGCTACCTGGGCGCGACCTTCGCCGTCGCCACCGTCGGCGGCCCGCTCATCGGCGGTGTCATCACCGACACGTCGTGGCTCGGCTGGCGCTGGTGCTTCTACGTCGGCGTCCCCTTCGCCGTCGTCGCGCTGATCGTGCTCCAGAAGACCCTCCGGCTCCCGGTGGTCAAGCGCAAGGTCAAGATCGACTGGACCGGCGCGTTCCTCATCAGCGCGGCCGTCTCGCTGCTGCTGCTCTGGGTCACCTTCGCCGGTGACAAGTACGAGTGGATCTCCTGGCAGACGTACGCGATGCTCGCCGGCACGGTCGCACTCGGCGCGCTGTTCCTCTTCACCGAGTCGCGGGCCGGCGAGCCGATCATCCCGCTGCGGCTCTTCCGCAACCGTACGATCACGCTGGCCTCGCTGGCCTCGCTGTTCGTCGGTATCGCGATGTTCGCGGGCACGGTCTTCTTCAGCCAGTACTTCCAGCTCGCGCGCGACCAGTCGCCGACGATGTCCGGTGTCATGACGATCCCGATGATCGGCGGACTCTTCCTCTCCTCGACGGTCTCCGGCCTCGTCATCACCAAGACAGGACGCTGGAAGGCGTGGCTGGTCAGCGGTGGTGTGCTGGTGACGGCCGGTCTCGGACTGCTGGGCACCATCCGCTACGACACCGAGTACTGGCACATCGCGGCCTTCATGGCGATCATGGGCCTCGGCGTCGGCATGATGATGCAGAACCTGGTCCTGTGCACGCAGAACCAGGTCGAACCGCAGGACCTCGGCGCCGCGAGTTCCGTCGTCACCTTCTTCCGCTCGCTCGGCGGCGCGATCGGCGTCTCGGCGCTCGGCGCGGTGCTGGGCCACCGGGTCACCTCGTACGTCAAGGACGGTCTGGCCGGTCTCGGCCCGGACGCCGCGGCGGCCGGTCACGCCGGAACGGGCGGCGGGGGCATCCCCGACCTGGACGCGCTGCCCGGACCGATGCGGACCGTCGTGGAGGCGGCGTACGGGCACGGGGTCGCCGACGTCTTCCTGTACTCCGCGCCGGCCGCGCTGCTCGCCTTCCTCCTGACGCTGTTCATCAAGGAGGTCGCGCTGAAGACGCGTGCGGCGGGGGCGGGGGAAGCGGAGGAGATCCTGGAGAGCGAACCGGCCGTGCCGTTGGGTGTCGGTGGTGTCGAGGGCCCTGTCGCCGTCGAGACCACCACGGCCGTCCTCACGGCCCACGCCCCGGACACCGTCGGCATCGCCATCCACGGTGTCGTACGCGGCGGCGACGGCGGCTCCGTGCCGCGGGCGGCCGTCACCCTCATCTCCCCGGCCGGGCGCCAGTTGGGCCGCGCGGTCGCCGGGGACGACGGCGAATACACGGTGGACGCGCCCGAGTCCGGCTCGTACGTCCTCATCGCCTCCGCCGACGGCTTCCAGCCGCAGGCGGCCACGGTGGCGGTCGGCGCGGGGCCGCTGGCACACGACATCCTGCTCGCCGGTACGAGCGGCCTCACCGGCTCCGTACGGAGCGCCGAGGGCGATACGCCCGTCGAGGGCGCGATGGTCATCGTGACGGACGTACGCGGCGATGTGCTGGCGACCGGCAAGTCGGTCGAGGGCGGCGAGTTCGGCTTCACGGAGCTGCTGCCCGGCACAGTGACAGTCGCCGTCAACGCCGCCGGCTTCCGGCCGCTGGCCCTGCCGGTGGAGATCGGCGCCCAGGGCGTGACCCGTGTCGAGGCCGTGCTGCAACCCGGCGCGCTCGTCCGGGGCACGGTCCGCGCGGGTGCGGCCCGGCGTCCGCTGCCGGACGCGCGCGTCACGCTGATCGACGCGGCCGGCAACGTGGTCGCCACGGCGACGACCGGGGACGACGGGGCGTACGGCTTCGCGGACCTGGACGCGGGGGAGTACACGATCATCGCGACCGGCTATCCGCCGGTGGCCGGCGCCCTGACGGTGGCCGGGCACGGGATCGACGGCCACGACGTCGAACTCACGCACCCGGAGGACTAGTCGGGCGGGTGAGCAGCAGCCCCCGGACGGGGCGCGTTCCCCAGCGGAGACGTGCCCGGTGCGGTGGAAAGAGGCCCCGGTGACGGTGGTGGCGGCCTGGGGACGGTGCGCCGCCACCGCGCCGGGGCCCACCTCCTGGCCCGTGCCGTGCGGCCGGGCCGCAGGAGAATCGCGAACGAGGAGAGAGAAAACGGGATGGGACTACGCGCACAGGTACGGACACCGGACGGCTGGGCCGTCCAGCACGCCGCCGTGACCCTGACCGACAGGACCGGTGCGCAGGCGGTGCGCGCCGACGCGGACGCCGACGGGGTGGTGTCCGCCGACGCGACGCTCGCACCGGGGCCGTACACCGTGATCGTGACCGCCATCGGCTACGCGCCCGCCGCCGCGACCGTGTTCGTCACCTCCAGCGGTGTCGCCGACGCCGGGACGGTCGTCCTGACCCGGCAGGGCGCCGTCGAGCTGCCGCCGCCCGGTGTGTGGAACATCGACCCCGCGCACTCGTCGGTGGCCGCGGTCGCCCAGCACCTCGGGTTCTCCAGCGTGCGGGGGCGTTTCACCGAGTTCACCGGGCGGATCGGGATCGCGGCGGTGCCGGAGCACTCCCGCGTGGACGCGGTCATCGACGCGCTGAGCATCAACACCGGCAACGACATGCGGGACAAGCACCTCCGGTCGCCGGACTTCCTGGACGTGGAGCGGTTCCCGGAGATCACGTACCACAGCACGGGGGTCAGCCAGTTGGGTCCGGACCGCTGGTCGGTACGGGGCGAACTGGCGCTGCACGGAGTCGTACGGAAGGTGGCGCTGGACCTGTCGTACCTCGGGACCGGGCCCGATCCGTGGGGCGGCGTACGGGCCGCGTTCCGCGCGACGACGGAGCTGAAGCGCGACGACTTCGCCATGAACTTCAACCAGGTGGTGCAGGCGGGGATCCTGGCGATCGGTACGACGCTGCGGGTGGAACTCGACATTCAGGCGGTGCTGGAGGTCGATCCGCGGGACACCGCCGGGTCGTAGGCTGCGAGGCATGGCACCCGACATCGCGACCAACACCACCGTGGCACTCGACGAGTTGCTGGAGTTCGTCCGGCCCAGGCATCACGCGATCCTGCTGACCACCCGCGCGGACGGCCGCCCCCAGGGATCCCCGCTGACCTGCGGCGTCGACGACTCGGGGCGGATCGTCGTCTCCACCTACCCGGAGCGCGCCAAGACGCGGAACGCGAAGCGTGACCCGCGCGCGAGCGTGATCGTCCTGTCGGACACCTGGGACGGGCCGTGGGTGCAGATCGACGGTACGGCGGAGGTGCTGGACGTCCCGGAGTCGGTGGAGCCGCTGGTCGAGTACTTCCGCAACATCTCGGGGGAGCACCCGGACTGGGACGAGTACCGCGCGGCGATGGTGCGGCAGGGGAAGTCGATCATCCGCGTCACCCCGGAGCGCTGGAGCCCGATCGCGACGGGCGGCTTTCCGGCGCGGCTGGCTCCGCCGGAGTAGCCCGGCCGGCGTCTGGCGGCGTCTGGCGGCGTCGTTCAGCCGCGCGCCCGCATCGCCTCGATGCCGGCGATGAGGACTTCGAGCGCGAACGTGAAGTCCCGTTCGCGCATCTCCTCGACCGTCTCGACCGTCTCGCCGCCGCCCGCCTCCATCAGCTCCTCGGCCTGCTCGAAGCGGCCCTCGATTGTGCCGAGGCCGTACACGAACTGGAAGACGGTGGACAGCGCGCCCATCTGACCGTGCGCGGGCAGGCCCGTGCGGCGCACGACCTGTCGCACGGCGGCGGAGAACTCCGTCGAGTGCGGGCCGATGTTGAGGAACTTGCCGAGGAGCGGCGAGACCCAGGGGTGCCGGACCAGCAGGGTCCGGTAGCTGACGGCGAGGGCGCGCAGGTCGTCGCGCCAGTCGGTGGCGGGGTCGTCGTCCCCACGTTCGCCCGGAGCGACCTCCGTGAAGACCGAGTCCAGGGCGAGTTCGAGGAGGTCGTCCTTGGTGTCCACGTACCAGTAGAGGGACATGGCGGTCACGCCCAGCTCGGCGGCCAGCCGCCGCATGGAGAACTTGGCCGGGCCCTCGGCGTCGAGCAGCCGTACCGAGACGGCGATGATCCGGTCCCTGTCGAGGCCGTTGGGATGGTCGGACCGGTCGCTCCTACGGCCGCGGGCCGCCGGCTTGCCCTCCAGCCAGACGCTGGTCCGCAAGGGCTGCTTGGCCTTTTCGTTGGGCTGGTCGGCTGCCGACTCCATGGATGACCCTCCTCGGTTTCCTCGGCCCGCGGCGGTCGAGTTGGCCGTGCGGGTCCGATGCTATGCCGCGGACGTCCAGGGGGTCTCTTGTCGATCGCGGGCGGCTGTCAACTGGCCGGAGGACTGTGCGGTGTACGGGACCGACCGGTCCCGTACACCGCACAAGAAGCTCCCTTACGCCTGTATGACTACTTTTCCGCGGTCAGGTCGTACAGGGTCTCGCCGTCCACGGTGACCTGCTTGAACGTGGACTCCACCCAGGTGGAGACGGCCGTCCCGGTGCCGTTCCCACCGCCGCCGCCGAACCTGCCACCGAACCCGCCACCGCCGCCGAGGAAGTAGTGGATCTCGCCGTCGGCGACGTACTGCTTGAACTGCTCCAGCGTCGGGGACGGGTCGCTGCCGTTGAAGCCGCCGATCGCCATCACCGGTTCCCCGGTGGCGAGTTGGTTGCTCGCGGCGTTCTGGGAACCGATCGTCGCGGCGACCCAGGTGTAGTCGTCGGCGTCCTTCTTCAGCGCGGCAGCGAGTTCGGCGCTGACGGCCCTGCCGTCGAGCAGACCGGCCATGCCGCCACCACCACCGGCACCGCCGGGCTGCCGCGCCAGAGCGGGCGGCGGCTGTTGGCCTTGTCCCCCGGCACCCCGCGGAGCCTGCCCGGCGCCGGGCCACTCGGGCGGGGCGCCGTCGCCCTCACGAGGTCCGCCGTCACCGGGGCCGCCGCCGGGGCCACCCGGCCCGCCACCGAATCCGCCGAATCCCCCGCGCGCCGCCGCCGGACCCGCCGTGACGATCGACCCGGAGTGCGGGGTGTTGACCGTCGACAGCGTGTACGCGAGCGGCGCCGCCAGCGACGCGGCGACCGCCAGCACGACAGCGCCCGTCGCCAGCCGCGGTCCCAGGACACGGAACCGCCCGTCCCGCCCGATCCGGCCCACCAGCGTCAGCGCGACGGCCGCGATCAGCCCGCCGACCAGTACAGCCCAGCGCAGCCACGGCATGTAGTCCGGCGTACGGCCGAGCAGCACGAACGCCCAGACCGCCGTCCCGGCCACCGTCACACCCAGCGCGACCGGGGCGAGCGACTTCGCGCGCTCCTCCCACAGCAGCGTCACACCCATGCCGACCAGGGCGGCGATGTACGGCGCGAGCGCCACCGTGTAGTACTCGTGGAAGATCCCCGCCATGAAGCTGAAGACCCCCGCCGTCATGAGCAGCGCACCGCCCCAGACGAGGAACGCGGCGCACGCGGTGTCCGTGCGCCTGGCCCGCCAGGTCAGCACCAGCCCGACGACCAGCAGGAACAGCGCGGCGGGCAGCAGCCAGGAGATCTGGCCGCCGATGCTGTCGCCGAACATCCGGCCGAGCCCGGCATCCCCGCTGCGCGGGCCGCCTCCCCCGCCTCCGCCGACGCTGCCGGGCTCGTCGCCGTTGATACGGCCAAGTCCGTTGTAGCCAAAGGTGAGTTCGAGGAAGGAGTTGTTCTGCGAGCCGCCGACGTACGGGCGGGACGCGGCCGGCCACAGCTCGACGATCGCGACCCACCAGCCCGCGGCGACCACCAACGCGAGCCCGGCGGCGCCCAGTTGGCCGATCCTGCGCCGCACGGTCGTGGGCGCGCACACCGCGTATACCAGGGCCAGCGGTGGCAGGATCAGGAACGCCTGGAGCGTCTTCGTCAGGAACGCGAATCCCAACGCGACCCCCGCCCACACCAGCCAGCGCGTCCGTGCGCCTTCCAGCGCGCGCAGCACGCAGTAGACCGCGACGGTCATCAGCAGCGCGAGCAGCGCGTCCGGGTTGTTGAAGCGGAACATCAGCACCGCGACGGGGGTGAGGGCGAGCACCGCCGCCGCGATCAGCCCGGCCGGCGCGCTGAAGCGGCGGCGTACGGCGGCGTACAGCACCGCGACCGTGCCCACGCCCATCAGCGCCTCGGGCACCAGGATCTGCCACGAGCCGAGGCCGAACAGCCGTACGGACAGGGCCATCGGCCACAGCGCGACCGGGGGTTTGTCGACGGTGATGGAGTTCCCCGCGTCGGACGAGCCGAAGAACAGGGCCTTCCAGCTCTCGCCGCCGGCCTGGGCGGCGGCGGAGTAGAAGGAGTTGGCGTAACCGGAGTCGCCGAGGCTCCACAGGTTGAGGACCAGCGCCACGACCAGGAGGCCGAGGAACGCGGGGCGCACCCAGGGCGCGTCCTCGGGCCTGCCGCGGCGCAGCCGTACGAGAAGCGGGGAGGCGGGGGAGACATGGGTGGTCATCGTGCGTTCCGTTCCTGGGGTCGCTGGACTTCCCGGGCTTCCTGGACTCGCCGTTCGGGGAAGACCCACGCGCGGAAGAGCAGGAACCGCAGCACCGTCGCCGCGAGGTTGGCGGAGATCAGTACGGCCAGCTCCGTGGCATGGGCCGGGTTCCCGGACGCGGCGTCGAGCGCGGCCAGCGAGCCGCTGGTCAGCGCGAGACCGATACCGAAGACGACGAGGCCCTGGGCCTGGTGCCGCACGGCGCTCTCCCGGCCCCGAACGCCGAACGTCAGCCGGCGATTGGCCGCGGTGTTCGCGACCGCCGAGACCAACAGCGCGGCAGCGTTGGCCGCTTGAGGCCCGGAGGCCGTACGAAAAAGGGAATAGAGCAGCAGATAGAAGAGCGTGGACAGCGCGCCGACGACGCAGAAGCCGACCAGTTGCCGCGCGAGTCCGCCGGGGACGCCGCTGATCGCGCGGTCGCGCGGATCGTCGCCGAACGGCCGGGCCAGCCGGTCGAGCGGCAGCGCGCCGACCGCGAGCGCGCGGCCCACCCGCCAGACGCCCTTGAGGTCGTCGACCGCCGTACTCACGATGTGCACACGGCTGTCCGGGTCGTCGACCCAGTCGACCGGCACCTCGTGGATCCGCAGCCCGGCCCGTTCGGCGAGCACCAGCATCTCGGTGTCGAAGAACCACCCAGTGTCCTCGACCATCGGCAGCAGCCGCTCGGCGACCTCGCGCCGTATCGCCTTGAAGCCGCACTGCGCGTCGCTGAAGCGCGCGGAGAGCGAGGACTTGAGGATCAGGTTGTACGCGCGCGAGATGAACTCCCGTTTGGGGCCGCGTACGACGCGTGACGAACGCGCGAGGCGCGAGCCGATCGCCAGGTCCGAATGGCCCGAGATCAGCGGCGCGACGAGCGGCAGCAGCGCGTTGAGGTCGGTGGACAGGTCCACGTCCATGTAGGCGAGGACGGGCGAGTCGGAGTGCGACCAGACGCTGCGCAGCGCCCGCCCCCGCCCCTTCTCCTCCAGCCGGTACGCGGTGACCTCGGGGATCGACGCGGCGAGCCGGGCCGCCACGGCGGGCGTACCGTCGGTGCTGGCGTTGTCGGCGACGGTGATGCGGAAGCGGTACGGGAAGGTGCGGGCGAGGTGGTCGTGGAGCCGGCGTACGCACGACTCCAGGTCCCGCTCCTCGTTGTGGACGGGGATCGTCACGTCGAGCACGGGGACGCTTGAGGGAGGTCTCGCGCCGAGGGCTTCGACCGGGAGATGTTCCCGGGCCGGGAGGCTTCCCCACGGGGTTTCGGTGTCGGATCGCATGCGACCGACACTCGGAAATCAGGCTGTCACGACAGTGTGGTGAGCCTGTGGTGCGGCTGTGAGTTCACGGCGGGAGCGGGGCCGGCCGGGAGCCGGACCGTGAACACGGTGCGCCGCCCCGGCTCACTCCGCACGCCGACGTCCCCGCCGTGCGCGGTGACGACGGCGTGCACGATGGCGAGGCCGAGCCCGGTGGAGTCGGCCGCCGTGACGCCGGAGCGTGAACGGGACGCGTCGCCGCGCGCGAACCGTTCGAAGACGCGCGGCAGGAGGTCCGGCGGGATGCCCGGCCCGTCGTCGGCCACGTCGACCAGGACGTACGGCTCCGGTCCGTCGGTCACGCGTACGCGCGCCGTGACGGTCGTCCCCGGCGGGGTGTGCGTCCGGGCGTTGGCCAGCAGGTTCACCAGCACCTGCTGGAGCCGGGCGCTGTCGCCGGACACCTGCGCGGGCTCGTGCGGCAGCTCCAGCCGCCAGTGGTGGTCCTGCCCGGCCGCCTGCCCGGCGGCCTGCCCGGCCGCCCGCGCGTCGCTGAGCGCGTCCACGACGAGCGGGGAGAGGTCGACCGTCTCCTGCGCGAGCGGCCGTCCGGCGTCGAGCCTGGCCAGCAGCAGCAGATCGTCGACCAGCCCGGTCATCCGCTCCGCCTCTGCCTCGATCCGGCCGAGCGCGTGCCGGGTCTCGGGGCCGGGCTCCTCCCGGCCGCGCCGGGTGAGTTCGGCGTAACCGCGGATGGAGGCGAGCGGTGTCCGCAGTTCGTGGCTCGCGTCGGCGACGAACCGCCGTACCCGCGTCTCGCTCTCCTGCCGCGCGGCGAGCGCCGAACCGACGTGCCCCAGCATCCTGTTGAGCGCGGCGCCGACCTGGCCGACCTCGGTGCGCGGATCGGCCTCGGTGTCCGGCAGCCGGGTCAGGGGCGCCACCTCGCCGCTGTGCAGGGGGAGTTCGGAGACGCGGGTGGCGGTCGTGGCGACGCGCCGCAGCGGTCGCAGAGCCACCCCGACCAGGACCCCGCCCGCGAGCCCGGCGGCCACGAGAGCGGCGACGGTGACGCAGACCTCGACCACGATCAGGGTGGCGAGGGTGTCCTGGACGTCGCTGAGCGGGACGCCGACGAGGAAGGAGCCGTTGACGCCTTTCACATACTCGACACGGTAGTCACCCCGGTCCGCGAGGGTCACGGTGTGCGCGTCCCCGTCGCGCGGGACCGTGGCCAGGGCCGCCGTCTCGGAGTCGGTGAGCTTCTGCGCGGTGACCTCCTGGCCCCGGTCGTCGCCGCGCGTCTGGGCGCTGATCATGCCCCGGCCGACGTCGCTCGGGCCGGGGCCGGTCAGCTCGACGCCGACCGTACCGATCGGGGCGCCGCCACCGGTGATGGTCCTCAGCGGCTCCGGCAGCCGGGGCAGCGGGAGGTCGTCGGGCGCCGCGCCGTCCCGCTTGTGCGGCCCGGCGGCCCGTTCGGCGATGACATGGACCTGGGCGTCCAGCTGGTCGTACTGGTAGGAGCGGAAGGCGATGGTCGTCACCGCGCCGATCACGGCGGCCACGACGGCGATGAGCGAGACGGCGGACACGACGAGGCGGGTGCGCAGCGACCAGCGCTTCGACGTCGAAGCCTTACGTGCGCGTGTCCGCGCACGCGCCAGTCGAGTCACCGCCACGGCTACTCCCCCGGCTTGATCAGATACCCCGCCCCGCGCCGGGTGTGGATCATCGGCGCCCGGCCCGCGTCGATCTTCCGTCGGAGGTAGGAGATGTACAGCTCCACGACGTTCGCCTGGCCGCCGAAGTCGTACGACCACACGCGGTCGAGGATCTGCGCCTTGCTCAGCACCCGCCGCGGGTTGCGCATCAGGAAGCGCAGCAGCTCGAACTCCGTCGCCGTGAGGTGGATGGACTGCCCCGCCCGGCTGACGTCATGGCTGTCCTCGTCGAGCGTCAAGTCGCCGACGGACAGCACCGATTCGCTGCGTACGGAGGCGGTGCCGGAACGTCGTATGAGCCCGCGCAGCCGGGCCACGACCTCCTCCAGGCTGAAGGGCTTGGTGACGTAGTCGTCACCCCCCGCCGTGAGCCCGGCTATCCGGTCCTCCACGGCGTCCTTGGCGGTCAGGAAGAGGACGGGCACCTGCGGCAGCTCCTCGCGCAGCCGCCCGAGGGCGGCGATGCCGTCCATGTCGGGCAGCATCACGTCCAGCACCACCGCGTCGGGCCGGAACTCCCGCGCCGACCGCACGGCACCCGCGCCGTCACCGGCGCTGCGGACATCCCACCCCTCGTAACGCAGGGTCATCGACATCAGCTCGGCGAGCGAGGCTTCGTCGTCCACGACAAGGACCCGGACGGCGCTGCCGTCCGGCTTGATCATCTCGGTGCGCCCCCTGGGCGAGGTGACGGTCATACTGCCCACCCTGCGGAGTCCGGGTGAGAAGGGTCTTGCCGCTTCCTGTGAATTCCCTGAGAACGGCGAGCCTCGCGCCGGCCCGCGTAGCGCTCCTTGCGGTTGCCCGCCTTCGCCCACTCCTGCCGCTCCTTGACGTGGGAGCGCACCTTGCATCCGGCGCAGCACGGCCGGCCGATCAGCGCGGCGAGGGTCGGTACCCACCGGCACCGGGTGTCCGTTTCGTCCCGCGCGGGGCCGGCCGGCAGGTCGCAGGGGCCGTGACGGTGATCGTGAACAGGCAGGGGGTTGTGCTCCGCGTGGCGGACCCACGGCGGTTTGGTCTTGTCCGTGCGGGACATCTCGTTCCTCTCGGAACCCGCCGCCCGTGCTCCCGGAGCTTCCGGGCGGGCGGCTAGGTCGAGCACGTCGTCCGCGTCACGGCCTCACATCCCTTCCCCTGTGGTGAACAGCCCTTGAGATTAAGGAAATCGCTCCCGTCAGGCCACGCCTTTGTCGTCCAGCCCGAAGAGGCGGACCCCGTTCCCGTAACAGACCGCACGCGTCCAGGCGTCGCCGAGGCCGAGCCGTTCGAGGGCTTCCAGCTGGTGGAGGTACGGATAAGGGATGTTGGGGAAGTCCGAACCGAGCAGGATCCGGTCCCCCAGGTCCGCGAGCCGGGCCTTGGCCTCCGGCCCCGCCGGGAAGGGCGCGAAGGCCTCGCTGAAGTCGGTGAACGCCATCGTCGTGTCGAGCAGGACCCCGTCGTACCGGTCGGCCAGGTCCAGGAAGTCCTCGTACTCCGGCATCCCCATGTGCGCGACGACCAGCCGCAGCCGCGGATGGCGCGCGAGCAGCCGCCCGACGGGCTCGGGCCCGGTGAACTTGCCGGGCTGCGGACCCGATCCGCAGTGCATGACGACCGGCACGGCGGCGTCGGCGAGCAACCCCCAGACCCGGTCGAGGCGTTCGTCGTTGGGGTCGTAACCCCCCACCTGGAGATGCGACTTGAAGATCCGCGCGCCGGACTCGACGGCCTCGCGTACATAACTCTCCACGCCCTCCTCCGGGAAGAGCGTCGCGGTCTGGAGGCAGTCGGGCGTCCGCGCGGCGAACCCGGCGGCCCAGCCGTTGAGCCAGTCGGCCATGCTGGGCTTGTGGGGGTAGAGCATCGAGGTGTACGCGCGGACGCCGAACGCCCGCAGAAGCGCGACGCGTTGGTCCTCCTCGTGCCGGTAGGCGATGGGCCACTCGATGCCGGTGAGAGGTCCGGCGCTGTCGAAGTACGCCCAGACCTTCCGCAGGACGCGGTCGGGCATGAAGTGGGTGTGTATGTCGACGAGTCCGGGCAGCGAGAGCCGTTCCCGGAACTCCCTCACGGCCTCGATCTCCGCGGCTGCTTGATCATCCATCTCTCCACCCTCCGGCCCGGAGGGCGTCCTGTCCAGCAGGTCAGAACAGTCCGTCCTGTACGACGTGGCCGGTGCCGCCCACGCCTGCCACGTCGCGTACGGGCACGGTCACGGTCTCCCCGTCGGTCGTGTTCCCCGCAGAGGCGGTGAGTTCCCACCCCCGCAGGAGCCGGGTGTCGAGCACGAGCACGCCGCTGTCACCGCAGTCCAGGTGCAGATCGGGCCCGGCGGCGGCCAGGAGCCGCCCCGCGACACGCCCCCCGTCGGCCAGTTCGCCGATCACGCCGGTGACGGGCGGGATCCCGGCCAGCCCGAACACGTCCAGGTGATCGACCGGTTCGAGATCCGCCCGTTCCAACGACTCCGGCCATCCGGGGAGGTCGACGGCCCGCCCGTACAACTCCCGTACCTCCTCGGCCCGTTCGGACTCCTCCGCCGGCAGCGCGGCGCGTACGGCGCGCTTCGCGGCGTACGGAACGCGGTCCGGCACACCCAGCGCCGTACGCAGCAACTCCTCGGTCCGCCGGGCCGCCATCAGCGGCCCGCGCCCGAGCCGGGTGAAGACCACGGCCCCCTGTTCGAGCAGCCGCGCCGACCCGCGCGCCTCGGCGGTGATCCCGACCTTGACCATGCCGGGCCCGAACCACGCCAGATAGACGGTGTACGGCTGTGGATCGTCGGCGACGGTGTCGGCGGCCACCGACCGCGACCGGTCGAGCCGCGCACAGTCCGGGCACTGCCCACCGGTACTCCGCCCGCCCACGCGTGCGCCGAGCGGACACACCTGCCCCCGCACCCCGACGCACCGCCGCTCCCCAACGGCCCGGAACCCCACCTCCCGCCCGTACACGAGCGCGCTGCGCCGCTCCCGCGCGCCGTCCCGCCACACGAGCTCACCACCGTCGGCGCTCCACCGCAGCCCGCCGCACCGCCACCCCATACCTTCCCCGCTCTGCTAGAACCGCCGGATGCCGCCGAAGCCCCCCACCCTTCACCATGTCCGCTTCGGTGGCCGACACGCACATCTCGGACATCACCCCGCACACGGCGATCCCCCGCACCCCGGCCGCCACCCCGAACGCTGCCATGTGAGGTGAACAGAGCCGTTAAGCTCACCAGCACGGGGCCGCCATGCCGGAGCGCGACTGGGACGACGACACGGAGTACCGAGCCGCGCTGGCGCGCGCGGAGAAGCTGACCCGCTTCAGCTGGGCGACGATGGTGACGCTGCTCGCCCTGACGGTCGTGGCGCCGGTGATCCTGGCAGGCCTGACCTTCCTGGTCATCGCGGTCTCCATGGGCCAGCGCTGACCCGACCGACCGGTCACTGGAGCCACGTACTCTCCGGGCCGTCGAAGAGGTCGCCGGGCGCGGCGAGGAGCACCGTACGCAGTGGGGTGTCGATCCAGGCGGGATCGACCGCGACCCCCGTCGTGCGTTCCATGAGCGCGAAGGATTCCGCGCAGAGGGTGCCCAGACGAAAGGTGACCCCCTCCGCCCACGCGGGAACCTCCGGTCCGGGGTCCGCCCAGTCCGCGTCCTCCAACTCGGCGGGGTCGAACGCACCGTCCACCCGGCCGTCCCGCGCGCGCATCACCTGATGGCGCGCGTTGACGTCCCAGTGGACGCTGAAGAACTCCCCGCCGTCGGCCGACGCCCGCCGGGCGATCTCGGGAAGGCTGCCGTGATACCCCCACTCGATGGCGACGACATGTTCCTTGCTGGTGACCACCCGCAGCAGCTCGTAGTCCTCGTAGAGGTGATCGGCCTGTTCGTCGGCGGCTTCGGCGAACGTCATGAGTCTCGACTCGCCGGGATCACCGCCGAACGCCCGGATCACGTCGTCCTCGGACTTCCCGGCGACCACGGAGAAGGTGCACGCCTCCAGCGCGTCCGTATCGGCCCACGCGTACCGGGCAACGAGGTCGTCCCACACCGCGGCGTCTCCTTGGGTTCGAGCGCTTTCGCCACCGTGACGGCGCATTGGCGGCGCCTGGCGGCGGATCGCGGCGCCTGGCCGCGCACTCTACCGACTGACGAACGCCCGCCCGGACCGCTCAGGCCCGCGGAATGTCACGCCCCGTCGGCCGGTACTCGATCAACAGCACCCGCCCGTCCAGCACTCGCTGATCGACCAGCTCCAGCTCCCCCGCCGCCACACCCGCGAAGAACGGCTCGCGGCCCGACGACCCCATGAGCAGCGGGAACGTCATCAGCCGCAGCCGGTCGACGAGGCCCGCGCCGAGGAGCTGTCGGGCGACGGAGAGGCTTCCCATGGTGCGGAGCGGTACGTCGCTCTCGCGCTTGAGCCGGCCGATCTCGGCGACGAGGTCGTCACGGCAGACGCGGGTGTTCGGCCACGAGACCGTCTCCAACGTCGTTGAGAACACGACAGCGTTCAGCTCGCTCATCCGCCGCCACGCCTCGTCCCGCGCCTCCTCGGGCAGCCCCGCCAACGCCTCGTAGGTCCGCCGCCCGAAGACGACCAGCTGCGGCAGGGCCGACTCGGCGTTGATCCACGCCTCCAGTTCGGGGCCGTAGAACCCGAAGTACCCCGGTGAGTCCTCCCCGCCGGCCCACCCGTCGGCCGAGATGAAAACATCGACGGTCAGTGTCCGCGTCCGCATGACTGTGGTCCTTCCAACGCTCCGTGAGCCCGTACGAGCCCTTCCACGGGAGACGTCGGAACCACACCGGACTTCTCGACACGACCGGTCACTCACCCCCGCCAAGGATCTCGCCCACGGTGTTCGTAAGGCCGTCGGCGATCGACTCGTCGACGCGCGAGCCGACGAGCGCGGCGATGATCAGGGCCACGAGAACGATGACGCCCACGTACTCGACCGAGCCCTGCCCCTTGTCTCCGCGACGCTTCACAGCGGTGACAGCGGTGACGGCGGTGACGGCGGTGACGGCTCTCAGCGTGACGTTCGACATCAGAATCCCCTTGTGTGTCCGGCCGACAACCGGCCCCCTGTTCGCCGCGCTCGCCGACGTTGTGAGAAAGATACGGGCACATCCCACGGCATGGGTCCCGAGGTCCACGTTCTTCAGAGCTTCCACAGCCGCGCGTCCTTGCCCCTTGCCCACGGTGGCCAGGAACCGTCCGTCGGGAGAGAACGCCACAGCCTCGACCATGCCGGTGTGGCCGGCGATGGATTCACCGACGGGCTGACCGGTGTCCTGACGACATGGTGGGGCCCTTCGAACTACTGGTCACAGGCGCGTCCGGCTGCCCCCGGAGCTGCCTCGGTGGGCTGGCTCGTGCAGCAGCCGTCACCGGTCGCGTTGGGGTCGGCGCTCTTGCCGAGGGTGTCGGCGTCGGCCCTGACGACGTAGACCTCCCACGGCTCCTTGCCGGGGCCGTGCACCCACACCTTGTCCTGGAGGGCGTAGCAGCAGGTGGTGTCGTTCTCCTCGAACGTCGCAAGGCCTGCGTCCTTGAGGCGGCCGGTCGCGGCCATCACCTGGTCCGTCGACCCGACCTCCACGCCGAGGTGGTCGAGGCGGGTTTCCTCTCCGGGCTCGCCCTCGATCAGCACGAGCTTGAGCGGCGGCTCGGTGAGGGCGAAGTTGGCGTAGCCCTCGCGTCGCTTGGCCGGTTCGGTGCCGAACAGCTTCGAGTAGAAGGTGACCGACGCTTCAAGGTCGCTGACGCGCAGGGCGAGCTGTGCACGGGACATGGCGGTGACTCCGATCGGTTGCATTGATGCCTGTCGATCCAAGGTTGCATCTTGGATAGAAGACCGTCAACATAGAAGCATGTCGAAACAAGAGCTTGTGGTGCTCGGCCAGACCGGCGAGGCCGGCGCCTGCTGCCCCGGCCTGCTGACGGCCCCCCTCGACGAGGGACAGGCCGTGGAACTCGCGAAGGTGTTCAAGGCACTGGGTGACCCGGTGCGACTACGCCTGCTGTCGATGATCGCCTCGCGCGCGGGGGGCGAGGTCTGCGTCTGCGACCTGACCCCCGCCTTCGATCTGTCGCAGCCGACAATCTCGCATCACCTCAAGCTGCTTCGGCAGGCCGGACTCATCGACTGCGAGCGGCGCGGGACATGGGTCTACTACTGGCTGCTGCCCGAGATGACCGACCGGCTCGCAGGCATCCTCACCCGTCCCGCCGGTGAGCCCCTGCGCGCACCCGCCGAGGTGACCGCGTGAGTGCTGCGCCCGAGCAGGCGGTCGCCGGCCGCCTGTCGTTCCTCGACCGCTACCTCGCCGTGTGGATTCTCGCCGCGATGGCGGTCGGTCTCGGCCTCGGTCGCGTGGTGCCCGGACTCGGGGACGCGCTCGCCAAGGTCACCGTGACCGGGGTATCGCTGCCGATCGCGCTCGGCCTTCTCGTGATGATGTACCCGGTCCTCGCCAAGGTGCGCTACGACCGCCTCGACACGGTCACCCGCGACCGCCGCCTGCTGCCCTCGCTGCTGCTGAACTGGATCGCCGGACCGGCACTCATGTTCGCGCTGGCGTGGCTGTTCCTGCCCGACCTGCCGGAGTACCGCACGGGCCTGATCATCGTGGGGTTGGCGCGCTGCATCGCCATGGTGATCATCTGGAACGACCTGGCGTGCGGTGACCGCGAGGCGGCAGCCGTCCTGGTCGCTCTGAACTCCGTGTTCCAGGTGATCACGTTCTCGGCGCTCGGCTGGTTCTACCTGTCCGTGCTGCCCGGCTGGCTCGGCCTTGAGCAGGCCGGCCTCGACGTATCCGTGTGGGAGATCGCCCGAAGCGTGCTGATCTTCCTCGGAATCCCGCTCGCCGCCGGTTACCTCACCCGCCGGATCGGCGAGAAGGCCAAGGGACGCACCTGGTACGAGACGAAGCTGATCCCGCGCATCGGCCCCTTCGCCCTGTACGGACTCCTGTTCACCATCGTCGTACTCTTCGCCCTCCAGGGCGACGCGATCACCTCGCAACCGCTCGACGTCGTCCGCATCGCGCTGCCGCTGCTCGTCTACTTCGCCGTCATGTGGGCCGGCTCCATGGCGGTCGGCCGCGCCGTCGGACTCGACTACCCGCGCGCGACGACCCTCGCGTTCACCGCCGCGGGCAACAACTTCGAGCTGGCCATCGCGGTTGCCATCGCCACGTTCGGCGCCACGTCCGGGCAGGCCCTCGCCGGAGTGGTCGGCCCGCTCATCGAGGTGCCGGTGCTGATCGGCCTTGTCTACGTCGCGCTGTACGCCCGCCGCTTCTTCCCCACCCCCGCACCCGTGACCAAGGAAGCCCCCGCCCATGTCTGACACTGCCCTGCCCTCCGTGCTGTTCGTCTGCGTCCACAACGCCGGCCGCTCCCAGATGGCCGCCGCGTTCCTCACACACCTTGCGGGCGACCACGTACAGGTGCGTTCCGCAGGGTCCACCCCCGCCGACACGGTCAACCCCGCGGTCGTCGTCGCGATGGCCGAGGTAGGAATCGACGTCTCGGCCGAGGTGCCGAAGGTCCTCACCACCGAGGCCGTGCAGGCGTCCGACGTCGTGATCACCATGGGCTGCGGCGACACCTGCCCCGTCTTCCCCGGAAAGCGTTACCTCGACTGGCAGTTGACCGACCCCGCAGGTCAAGGCGTCGATGACGTCCGTCCCATCCGCGACGAGATCGAGAAGCGGATTCGCACCCTGATCGGCGAGATCACACTCGCGTAGCGGGATTGGCCAACAGCACCGCGCAGACGGTCAGCGCGAGCACAACGGCCAGGGCAGGGTCTGGCGCACGCCACGCTGATGGCGAGAATCTGTTCCCTCGGCCGACCGCTCCAGCAGCCCGACACCTTCCCCGCCACGCCCCGTGCCGGGTAGACGTCTCGTCCTTGTTGACGTGCACCTTGCCGGTGTTGTCCTTGGTGATCACGGAGGCGTCGTAGGTGCCGGCGGTCAGGAGCGTGCGGTCCGCTCCAGCAATGCCAAGAAGCGTGCTTCGGACCGATCTGGCACCCGGAGACTGTGGTCAGGCAGGCGACGGCGGTCCGGGTCCGACGCCATGGCGCGCGGGACTGCCCGGCAAGGTCCGCCACAACCCACAGACCGCGCCGACGGCGGCCCGCGATCTGCCGGCTGCCGGGACGCCTGGGTGGAAGGACCGGAAGACCGAGGGCCCGTTCGGCGTGCCAAGGGTCCCCGACCCAACCCTACGAACACTTAGAGTGAATGATCATTCCTCTGTGTGAGTGCTGTGGCGTGGTCGGGTACGCGGCGCGTCGCCGGGTACAGCCGCCCAGGCGGTGCCCCCCGTCCCAGGCGAGGAGTACAGATGAGTCAGTGGGGTGTGGTGGTGGCCGGTGGCGTGGTCGTCGGTTATGGGGCGCTCTCACGACGGCTGTCGACGACTGTGCTGTCCGGGCCCCTGGTGTTTGTTGTGTGCGGGCTGGCGATTGGGCCGCTGGGCCTGGACCTGCTGAACCGGGACCGGAATCCGGAGGTCACGCGGACGCTGCTGGAGATCGCCCTGATCCTCGTGCTGTTCACGGACGCGGCGGCGATCAGGATCCAGGACCTGCGCCGGGAGGGGTTCCTGCCGCTGCGACTGCTCGTGGTCGGGCTCCCCCTCACGATGGCGCTGGGGTGGCTGGTGGCATGGCCCCTGCTGCCCGGTCTGAGTGTGTGGGAGCTGGCCCTGGTCGGCATCATCCTGGCTCCGACGGATGCCGCGCTCGGGCAGCAGGCCTTCTCCAACAGACGCGTCCCGGCCCTGGTCCGAGGCGGCCTGGGGGTCGAGTCTGGACTGAACGACGGTCTGGTGCTTCCGTTCTTCGTGCTGGCACTCGCGGCGGCAGGTGAGGGGAGCGGGCATCCGGGCGTCGTCGCGACGTTCCTGCGTGCGCTGCTGCTGAGCAGTGCGATCGGCATCGCGGCCGGCTGGGCCGGGGCGGGCGTGCTGCGCTGGTCGGTCGCCCGGGGCTGGAGCGGCCCCGACTGGCGGCAGTTCCTGGCACTGGCCGTTCCCGTGATCGCCTACGCGGTGTGCGGCGCAGCTTCAGGCAGTGGCTTCATCGGTGCCTGGGCCGCCGGACTTGCCTTCGGCAGCCGACTGCGTGGCGCGTCGTCAGACCGGGGCGCTCACACCGACGGCCCCGGTCCCACGCAGAGCGTGGAGTTCAGCGAGCGTCTCGGGCTACTGCTCGCTTCGGCGAGCTTCCTGGTCTTCGGCGCCGTCATCCTGGGGCCGGCTCTTCAGCATCTGACGTGGCGGATGGTGGTCTACGGGCTCATCAGCCTGACCGTCATCCGGATACTGCCGGTCGCCCTCGCCACGGTCGGCACCGGCCTGCGGGCCGTCTCCATCGCCTACATCGGCTGGTTCGGTCCGCGCGGGCTGGCCTCCCTGGTATTCGGCCTGCTCGCCTTCGAGGAGCATCTGCCCGGGATGACGCTGCTGAGCAGCGTCGTCGCCGTGACCGTGGGCCTGAGTGTTCTTCTCCACGGCGCCACGGCCCCGTTTCTCGGAACCCGCTACGGCGACTGGTTCGCCAAGACGCTCCGCACCGAACCGGACCTCCGGGAGAACGCACTCACGTCCGACGACGTCCACGGTACGCGGGCCCTCCGTGGTTCTTGACAGACGCGGTGCCCCGCGGCGGCGCGGATCGGCGACGACGGCCGACCGGGCGAGCGGTCCGGCGTTCTCGCCGGGCACGGGCGGTTTCACGTTCCCCGCACGCCTCGCCCGACTCCGCCACGCCGTCGACAACCGTCACGGTGCGGGACGCCGACTGTCTCCGCGCGCCCCTTACCGCGGCGCGACGGCCGCGAATACGCCCCGCGCAGTCGTTCCGTCCGGCCAGGTCCACCCGGCGACAAGGCTTGCGGACGACCTCCGCGGTGCCGCCGCCACCGGCTGCAGGACGCGGTTGACCTGGACGTCAGGCGCGTCGTCAGGGCCAGTTCCGTGCACAGTGACGCTTGTGTCAGGAGTGTCGCTCCTGCTCTGGTGCTGCGGCACGGCCATGCCGCGCAGGAGCGCACGCAACTGCGCCATCACCACCGGGTCGTGGACACCGTCGTAGATCCACCGGGTGCCGAGCACCCCGTGCTCGGACGTGCCGATCAACGCCTCGCCGGGGACGCTGTCCAGTGCCGCACCGCGGTAACCCATCGGCACCAGATACGCCGCCGGATCCCGCGCGGTGGTGTCCACCACGACCATGAACTCGATCCCGACCGCGCCCTCGGGATCATCCAGACGGAACCCACCAGCCTTGACCAGTTCCGGTGCTTCCGCACCGCCCACGTACCAGCTCTGCTTCGGCAGCCAGCCGGTCAGCAACTCAAGCTTCGTCGGCGTCATGGTGGTGTGGTGGATCGAGGCCATGCGAGTTCCCCACGCGTAGGTCTGGGCCCGTCCTCCAACGGGATATGACCGAACCTATAGGAGACGGCCGTGCTTCCCGAGCGGTGGCGGTGGAGTCCACCGCCCCGCGCTTCCACGCGGCCGTAGACCTTCGCTGGTCATCGAGTAGACGGCCGCGTAGACCAGCAGGAAGAGCGGGAGAGTCAATGACAGTGCCTCGACTGCCCGCAGGCTGGGCCGCACAGAGCGCCTGATCACGCCGACATGCCAGAACAGAAGCAGTGTCACCGCTGCCGTGCCGCCGATGAGCGCGATGGAGACCCGTTGTCGCCAGGGACCTCACGAGGGCCAGCAGCGTATGCAGTCGGTCGCTCTTCCTCCTCACTCTCCCGGGCGATCGGCGTCTCATGCGGCAGGCCACGAGGGCAGTCACGGACCTTGCGGCACTGTGCGTGCCGTTCCGGCGCCGCAAGAATCTCATCGCAATGGAATGTGTCTCGGTCGGCGGCTGAGTCTGAGCGGAACACCCTCAGGCTGATTGTGGTGGCGCTTTGGCGGTGTGCTTGGCGAGCAGGCCTGCAAGCAGCACGACGAGCAGAGCGATCCCCACGCCGCAGAACGTCCACAGGACCCGGTAGCCCTCGGCGGCATAGTCGGAGGGCTGCCCGATGTCCACGAGGATGAGCACTCCCATGGCGACGGCCGCAGAGTAGAGCGCGTAGTTCCAGAAGCGAATTGCTACCGCGTGCATCAACAGGACGAGCGCGACCACTTGGAGTCCGAGATCGACCGTGACGAGCCTGAGTCCATGTTCACTGGTGGGCACCAGCAGCAGCAGCGCGGCCGCGGCGGCGCCGATCAGCGCGCCGGTGAGGCGCTGAGCGGATACGAGCGTGGCCTGCCCCAGGCTCGACTTCATCGCGATCATGGCGGCGATCGGCAACCAGGTGGTGTGCGACAGGTTCAGGCCGAAAGCAAGCGCGACAGTGCCGGCCATGACCACAGCACGGATGAACGCGAACATGATCAGCGGCGGGGTCAGCTTCCGCCGTGCGGTGTCACCGGGGAGTTCCGCGACCGGCTGGGGCCGGTCCTCGCGCCCGCGGATCAGCCACACAATGAACGTAACCGCGATCCACAGCGCCGCCCCTCCGGTCCAGGCGAGCACCTGAGCCCAGGTGTAGCTGGTGATGCGGGCGTGATGGTGAAGGCTGAACGCGTACCCGAGGACGATGATGAACCAGAGGTTGAGAAGCACAGCGGCGACGAACCTGCGCACCCCGAACGCGACCGCCAGGCCGGCCACGAGCGTGACCGCGAAAGCCGCAAGCACCATCCGGCCCCAGGCGTCTCCCCCGATGCCGAATCCCAGCGCGGTCACGCCTGCGCCGATCACACCAAAGACGGCAATGTGCCACGCGCGGTACCCGTAGTTGCCTCCCGGATCAGCCAGCCACGCGAACAGCAGGCCGAAGAACGCACTGAGAAGGTACTGCTCATGCCCGATCGCCCAGAAGACGATCAGCGGCACCAGTGCAACGTCCAGGAACATCACCCCTCGCGGCCAGTTGAGCCCCGCAGGATTGAACTCAAACACCTTCGACAGCCCGCTCATGGCCTTCCCCGTGTGCACGGGCCGTTCTCCCCGTCCGCCCGCACCGGCCATGCCCCGTCCTCGCTCGCGCTCATCGCCAGGTATTCCGCCGCAAGCCCCGCATTCTCCGATTCCGCCAAGATCGCCGCGAAGCGACCCGCAGGCCCCGATCAAAGACGCCACGTCCACCAGCCATACGGCGCATCAGAACCACCGCACTGTGAGCACTTCCCCGGTCGGCCACCGATGCTCCCCAAGGCGAATCAGCACACGTGACGGGCCCTCCCCAGTGGGTGTCGGCCGCTGCGTCGTACCTGCCGACGAACGACGTTGATGTCACCCACCGATGTCAAAGGCCCCCCGGACGATGTCCGGGGGGCCTTTGATATGTGTGCACTCGGCAGGATTCGAACCTGCAACCTTCTGATCCGTAGGATCGGGCACCGCCTTGCAGGCCCTTTGCTGCCACCAGCAATGTGGAAGTCAACATCAGTGGCTGACAGCCCCTGTACGTCCTCGTTGCCGTCAACGTTGCCGTCAATGAACACGTTGGCCAGGCCGGTGGTTCCGAGGGTTGTGCGCGCTGAAGTGGTGGGGGCCACTGCCACAGCGCCCCGGCTGCGTATCGGAGCGGCTGGCATGCAGAAGCCACTGAGCGTTTTCCAATCTCAGTTTGAGCAGGTCAGGGTGAGGATGGCCTGGACGAGGGTGGAGATGCGGGTGGTTGAGCAGCGGAGCTTGCGCAGGAGTCGCCAGTTCTTGAGAGTGGCGATGGCCTGCTCGACGAGTGCGCGGATCTTCGCATGCGAGCGGTTGACGGCCTGCTGACCTGGGGACAGTGTCTCCCAGCGCCCCTGGTAGGGCACTCGCACGGTGCCGCTGGCGCCCTGGTAGCCCTTATCGGCCCAGCACTCCACCCCGGCTTCCTCCAGGGCGTCGATGATGTCGTGGGTCCGCGCGGCCTTGATGTCGTGGACTGCGCCAGGCAGCGCGGGCGATGCCCACAGCAACCGTCCCGCCGGATCGGCGATCACCTGCACGTTCATGCCGTGCTTCTTGTGTTTCCCGGAGTAGAAGGGCCGGTCGGCGGCGATGCGGCAGCGTACCGTCCAGGATCACGAACGCCTTCGTGGAGGCGGTCCTCGCCGCTTCGGCGAGGGTCGGTGCGAGGGTGGCCAGGACATCTACGGCCTCGGCGATGTACCGGTAGGCGGTGGTGGTGCCGACGTCGAACCCGGCGGCGAGTTGGGCGTAGGTATGGCCGGAGCGAATGTGCGCGAGGACGAGCAGTGCCTGGCGGCCCGCGCTTACGCGGCGCCACCGGGTCCCGCGTTCCCGGCGTCGGGTTCGCAGGCAGGAGGACAGGTAGCGCAGGGTCGAGGTGGACACATTGATGCCGGAGGGGTAGACAAGCACGCGGGCGCTCCTGGCGGGCAGGTGATCTTGGTCGTGAACCTGTCTACCAGGAGCTTCGCTACGTCCGGCGCCCTCCCAAACCACGAAGTTGGAAGGCTCAGCACTAACGGTAGAACGCGACAGGGGTCTCTATCTTGTGCGGCGAGACTTCCTGCAACCAGGCGACAAAGCGCTGGCCGTACGTTTTGCGTGCCGCGTCGCTGATGCGGTGGGGGTTGGCCAGCGGGTCTTCCGGCAGGCCAAGGTTGAAGGTCCGCTTCAGCCAGGCGAGATACTCAGCGTGTCCCTTGGACAGTTCCCTCCGGTGCTCTTCGTCGTCCTCGTCTTCGTCCTCCTCGTCGTCGGCCAGGAAGTGCTCAGTGTCGAGGGCGAGTACCTGGAAAAACTGCCGCATCCCGTCGGCGGCGATGTCCAAGTCGCCTTCGTCGCCGAAGAAGACAACAGGGAGTGTGGAGAGATCCAGCCGGTCGTCGCACTGCCACAGCGCGTAGAAGGACCCCGATCCGGTGGCCTGGGCAAAGGGGATGAGCCTGTCCACATGGCTCTGCTCGCGCGGGCTCAACGGGGCCTTCAGATCGATCCAGGCCGCTATGAGTTCGGGGTCCTGCCCTCCGTACTGCCAGAGCTCGAAGCCATCCGAGAAGTACGCGGCCTCCATGGTGTCCTCGAAGTCCTTGAGGAGGTTCAGCTCTGGTATCGGCGAGAAGGACGTAGTCACAATGCTCCTTCAGACGTGTGAGTGAGGGCAGAACGCTAGCCGACTCCTCTGACAGTCTCAGCCGGGCAGGATCGGTCGGCCAGGCCTGCGGGGAGTTCAGATCGCGGAGAGGGCGAGACCACCAGGCCCGCCGCTGGGTGCAACGCCAGCAGGTCCAGCCCTCTGGCCGCGGGTCGCTGTCGTGTTCTGGCAGCCGTCGGTGGAGCACTGCTTCACCGCCCTCGTCCAATGCACCCTCCCCCTCCATCACGCCAGCTCAGGCGCAGGATGAAAAAGGCTCACTCTCGCGCTTAGTTCGAGGTTTGAACAGCCGCTTTGACTCCTTCAGGTAAACGTGCCGCTGACCTCTGGATGTCACTTTGGGTATCCGCTTGCATGTTTTCAGTGACGAAGCTGCTTCGGCCGTCACGGACATGGAGGAGAACCATGCTCAAAACCATCAGGAGCCGTCGTGGGGCCATCGGGACGGCTGCCGCGCTGAGCCTCCTGGCCGCAGGAGCGGTCGCGGGTGCCGCCATCGCAGATGATGCGGCCGTGGCCGCCAAGGCCCCGCACGCGATGGCGTCCGCGCTGATCAACGCCGACGGAACCCGCACACAGTCCAAGGGAATCAAGTCGTCCACCAAGGTCGCCACCGGCACCTACTGCATCACGTTCGACGACGTCACCAGGATCGACGTGAGCCGCAGCACCCCGGTCGCCACCCTCGTCACGTCCGGCGGCCCGCAGTACGCGATCAACCTCGCCACCTACCCGACGCCTCAATGCGGCAACGCGGCAGACGCGCTGACCGTCTACACCGGCGAACGCCTTCTGATGACCGACGCGCCCTTCATGCTGCTCGTCCCCTGACCGTCCCGCCTCGAAAACCGGGAGGGCAGGACCACCCCGCTCGCCGGCATAACCCGGCCGCCCCAGTACACGGGTGACGCGGCCGAGAAGAAGGAAGCCCCACATGTCTCACAGCATCACCGGACGCGCTCGCGCCATCGCCCTGACCGTCGCCGCCCTGGTGTCGGTCCCCGTCCTGGCCAGTACGGCAGTGGCGGTACCCGACACCATGTACGCCCCCCACGCCCAGGCCGCCGCCCGCATCTCCAGCAACGGCGCAATCCTTGCCAGCAAGGGCATCGACGCGGTCACCCGCCCCGCGGTCGGCAGCTCCAACCGGACTGGGACCTACTGCATCACGTTCACCGACCCCGAGCTGGACCTGGCCCAGACGGCACCGCAGGTGACCGTCGAGGCCGATTCCGGCACCGTCTCCATGCGCACCGCGCCTCACAGCTTCTGCAACAACGCGCGGGACACCCTCACCGTCTTCACCCGCAACACCAGCGGGAACCGGACGGACCTCAGCTTCTCCGTGCTCATTCCGTAGCACCGCCTCACCACCGGTTCGGGCACCGTTCGCCGTCAGGGTGTCCGAACCGGCGGCCTCAGTGCCGCCGTTCCCCGCGGGCTACCGCTGAGGATCAATGACGCCCCCGGGTACCTCGGCGCCGGCATGGCGGGCGCAGTGCCCGGGGACGACGCACCACCTCATGAAGCCGGCCGCCCGCGTCTTTCAGGCGGCCGTGCCGAAGCCGGCCGCAGCCGGGTCCTGCTCGCGCAGTGGGGTGAAGTCCACCTCCAGTCTCGGGTCATACGCCTCGGGCTGGATGCCGAGCTCGCGGGTGCTGTACTCGCCGAACCGGTTGATGTGCTCGGTCAGGTAGGGCGAGATGTGGGCCAGGTCCTCCGGGTCGATCTCCCACCCTGCCTCCAGCAGCTGCCACGCGATCTGCGCGATGTCCAGGGCATTATGGAAGATCACCGCTTTCGTCAGCAGAGCATTGAAAAGCCCCGCCCGGCAGACTCGGCCGAACGGGGGTCATGGCTGTGTGTGCGTCTACCGGTTGCGTAACACGTCATCGGGCGTTGGCCCCGCGCCGAGCATCACTGTGGAGCCGGGTGCTGGGCGGGCTCCTGCTCGGTGTGTTCTCAGACGTGATGCTCATCCCCGCGCTCGCCGTAATCCTGCTCGTCTCCGCAGTCAAGCTCGCCCGTCACGCCTGACTTTCCGAACGGAGATTCAACGGTGACTCTGGCGATTTCCCGCCTCAGTTGGGCCGCCGGCCGTGTGGCGTAGCGTGGCAGCGTGGCAGCGAGCGAACAGAACCTCGGAAAGACGCTCCGGCGACTGCGGCGCCTGGCCGACCTCACGCAAGAGGACCTCGCGGAGCGCTCCGGCGTCTCCGTTGACGTGATCCGTCAGCTCGAACAAGGGCGGAAGCACTCGGCCCGCCTCCCGACGCTGCATGCCCTCGCGAACGGGCTTGGTGTTGAGCTGACCACGCTTCTGGGGGACCCGCCTGCGGTCGCCAAGACCGGTGAGGCCAATGGCCCACGGCTCGTGGCGGTACGTCGCGCGATCATGCCCCCACTGTGGGGGCCGCCACCGCCACCGGTCGGCCCGGACTTCTCCCTGGAACGTCTGCGTGAGCAGATCGCTGACGGATGGTCGCAGTACCACGCGGCCGAGTTCGACGCCCTGATGAAGGCGCTTCCCGACCTGATCTCAGAGGCACGTTCCGCGTCGGTCTCCGGCACCAACGCGGAACGCCGAGGGGGCTTCGCGGCACTGGGCAAGGTGCTCCAGCTCGGTGGCCACGTCGCCATTCGTATGGGCACAACCGACCTCGCCCTGACGAGCCTGGAACGGGCCATAGACGCGGCGGGGCAGTCCTCAGACCCGCTGCTCCTGCCGATGATCGTCAACTCCACGGCATGGGCGTACCAGCGTCAAGGGCGCCTGGAGGACGCGCTGTACGTCGCCAACCGGGCCGCTGACGACATGAAGGCGGCCGGCCACACCGATACTGCGGACGGGCTGAAAGTGTGGGGCGCCCTCACCATGAGCGCCGCCACCTCAGCGGCACGGAGCCGCGACTACGACCGCGCGGCATCGATGATGGAGACGGCGGAGAAGGAAGCCGCACGCGTCTCCAAGCTCCCCGCCGGTGACGACAATCGCATGGTCAGCGTCTTCAGCCCGTCGTCGGTCCGTATCGAGCGCGTCCGCTTGGCCGTCCAGTACGGGCACCCCGAAGACGCCCTCGCGCTGGCCAAGGGCATGCGGCTGAGCAAGGACACACCGCCGTCGTGGCGGACGTGGTTGCTGCTCGATGTGGCACGGGCGCACACGGACATCGGGGACGCCGCCGGGGCAGTGAAGACCCTGGAGTCCCTGAAGCGCGTGGCGCCCGAGTGGATACGCCACCACACCTTGGCGGTCGCGATCTTGCGCGATCTCTGGTCGCTGCCCAACCACCCTGCTGGGCTACGGCCGTTGGCGAAGTTCCTGGGAGTCACCGAATAGGGTCTTGAAAGTGGGACGCAACGTCCCTGTCCGTACCCCTGGCTTGTCGAAACCCTGGTCAAGCAAGCGTCCCCGAACCGCATTACACAGTCCGGGGACAGCCGACCGCTCAACCAGGGGAGCCATCGACATGTGGATCTTCAGCCGCACGGGACGAGCGGAAACCGTGCTCAGCAGAAGAGCGAGAGCGGAGATCGGCAGAGCCCTGGACCGCCGTGAGGAGTTCCAGAAACAGAGTCTGCCGGTGATGGCTCAGGGCGCGTTGGACACCCGGATCACGGTCATCGTGAAGATGAGCGTGGCCAGCTTCCTGGAGTACGCCGCGACCGAGGCCCACGGGCGGTACATGGCGCACCTGGAGGTCTGCGGGTGCCGGGCAGTCGGGATCTCCTGCAAGCGCGGTGACGAGCGGGCCAACGAGTGGCGCAACGCGCGCGAGCTGGCAGGGGTGGACGCATGAGCGCCCCCGAGCTCGGGCCGGAGGAGAGAACCGCTCTCTGGGCCGTCGTGGAGCGGTCTGACCGTGATCTGGAAACCCACGAGATGCAGTGTGTCCCGTGCCGGACGCCCGGCGTGAGCTGCGGTACGGGCGCCAACATCGCCGCGACGAACGCGGATGCCAGGCGCGCCCTGGGGCTCGAATGACGGCCACCCAGGAACTCGAAAGCCAGGAAGTGACGGCCTGGAACGCCTATCTCGATCACTCCCGGAAGTGCAGCGCCTGCGCGACGTTCTACGCGTACTGCGACATCGCCGCTGTGCTTCTCTCCAACGTCCGTGAACTCCGTGACGCGATCGGATGGGGTCCCCGATGAACGCTATTGGACGTACGGTCTGGTCTCTGTTCATCCTGATCGCGGTCGGGACCCTCGTCGGCATTCCCACGCTGGCCTTTACCGGCCGCTTGTGCGCCCCTGTCCAGAGCTCCCCGTGCCTGATGGCGCCGGACAGGCGGCACCCCCAGACGTGCTCAACGCCGCGCCTCGGGGTGCATTGCTGTCAGGCCCTGCGCGCCGTCTGGGATGGGCGCGTCCGGCGCGTAACGCCGTGGCTCCGCGTTCGACCGCGTGGGCGACGCACTTCGGGGTGACGGCAACGGACGGGACGATGACGACGGCCCCGCCGGCACTCCGGTGGCCGTCTGATCACCGCGCCGGAGCGGTTGCCGTCAACCACTGCCGTCACGGCATACACCAGAGGCCCCATCGATTCCTCGATGGGGCCTCTGGCCTGCTGTGCACTCGGCAGGATTCGAACCTGCAACCTTCTGATCCGTAGTCAGATGCTCTATCCGTTAAGCTACGAGTGCTTGGTGTGCTGGGGCTTTTTGGGCCCGTCCGCGTTGCGAGAACAACAGTACATGACCTGCGGCGTCACGTGAAATCCATTAGCCGGACCATGCCTGAGCTGCGGAAACCCCCGAAACAGCCGCCCACAACGGCCGAAGCCCCGGCCGGGTGGGCGGGGCTTCGGTAGGTCGTGCGCGGAGGCGGAGGGATTTGAACCCTCGATGGGATTTAAGTCCCAAACCGCATTAGCAGTGCGGCGCCATAGACCGGACTAGGCGACGCCTCCAGCACACCCGCGCGGGCGCGGGTGGTGCGTGTCAGATGATGACACAGCCGAGCGCGGTGTCACCAATCGCCGCCCACGGTACTAGGCGGGAACCCCGCAGGGCAAAGCGCTTCTTCGCGCCCCGTGCCCGAGCGCAACGACTGGGCCCCACGCGCGTTAGTGATGCCGGGCGCGCACCGTCGGGCCCCTCGGAATCGTCTGCCGTCAGGAGTTCCCATGTCGCGTCGTTTCTCCCTCGCCGCCACCACCGCCGCCTTCGCCGTCTCGCTCGCCGCCGTGGGCGGCCTCGCGCCCGCCGCCGTCGCCGGGCCGCTCGATGTCGCGCCGCTGCCGCTGTCGTCGCTGCTCCAGGAGCGGGAGCAGGACCGGCTCACCGTGACCGTCGTCGACTCGAACATCACCCGCGCCGACGGTACGTACGAGCTGCGCTGCGGCCCCGCCGGCGGTACGCACCCCGAGAGCAGCTCCGCGTGTGCGCGGCTGGACGAGCTGGCCGGGGAGGGGAAGGACCCCTTCGCGCCGGTGCCCGAGGGGCAGATGTGCACCATGCAGATGGGTGGGCCGGCCACCGCGCGGGTCACCGGCACGTGGCAGGGGCGGAGCGTCGACGCGACGTTCAGCCGTAAGAACGGCTGCGAGATCTCCCGCTGGCAGAACCTGGTCCCCGTCCTCCCCGCCGCCAGGGGCTGAACCGCGGGAGTGGGGAGGGGCGTACGGGGGCACGGCGGGGTGCGTACCAGGTCCGCACACAACCTTGGTGAGAGCTCCCCCTCATCCGCCGCCCCCGCCCCGCCCCCAGCCCTTAGACTCCCTCCAGTGACAGGCTGAGACTCAGAGGGGCAAGATGGGACCGGCCGTCCGCAAGGTGCAGTGGTTCAGGGAGGAAGCGTCGTCGTGAGCAGCAGGCCATCCCGAGGCGCTGCTCGCCTCGCGGCGATACTTGACGCGCTTCCCGACGGGCTGGTGCTCGTCAACAGCAACGGCACCGTCGTCAACGCCAACACCATCGCCCTCGAAACCTTCGAAGCGCCTGGTACGGCCCTGGTCGGGCGCGGTCTGCTCGATCTCCTGCCGGAGTTCGACCCGCGCCTGATCCCCGGTTCGATGCGCCGGCCGGAGGCCTCCGACGAGCGGGGCCGTACGAAACCGACGCGGATGATCGCGCGGCGTACGGACGGCAGCGAGTTCCCCGTCGAGGTCACCAGCGCCAACCTGGAGGACGGCCAGCAGGCCCAGGCCTACAACGATCTGCACAACTACACCGGCGACGAGCTGCTGATGCTCGTCGTCCGTGACCTCTCGGGGACCGTCGACACCGAGGCGGAGCTGGCGCGTTCGCAGCGGCAGACCGAGATGATCCTGCGGGCCGCCGCCGAGGGCGTGGTCGGTACGGACACCGACGGCCGCGTCGTGCTCGTCAACCCCGCCGCCGCGCAGATCCTCGGCTTCCGGGCCAGCGATCTGGGCGGTCAGGAGCTGCACCCGCTGATCCTGCACTCGCGCGGTGACGGCGAGCCGTTCCCGTACGAGGACTCGCCCCTCGCCGACACCCTCAAGTCGGGCCGCAAGCACCGGGTGCGCGGGCAGGTGCTGTGGGCGAAGAACGGCAAGCAGGTGCCGGTCGACCTGACCACCGCTCCCGTACGGGACGGGGAACAGCTCGTCGGCGCGGTGATGACCTTCACCGACCGGCGTCCGTACGAGGAACTGGTCGAGGCGCACACGACCGAGGCCCAGCAGACCGCCGAGCGGCACGCGGCGGAGCTGGCGGAGACGATCGAGCGCCACGAGACGGAACTCGCCGCCGCCGTCGAGCGGCACACCGCCGAACTCGCGGACCGCAGCGACCGGTACGCGGCCGAGATCGAGGAGCTGGCGGAGCGGTACGACAACACGGCCCGTCGGCACCACCAGCTGACGGCCGTGCTGGGCGGCGCGCTGCGCGGGCCGCTGGAGGAGCTGCGCGGTGAGCTGTCGACGCTCGCCTCCGACCCGGCCGGGCAACTGTGGCCCGAGGCCAACCAGATGCTGCACCATCTGTCCGCCGGCTACGCCCGTATGACGACGCTGGTGGACAACGTCCTCGGCTACCAGCGGCTCGACGAGGGTCTTGAGCAGCTGACCAAGACCAAGGTGCTGCTCGACGGTGTCGTGGCGGCCGGTGTCGAGGGCGCGATCGAGCTGATCGGCCCCGGCCGGGCGCAGTTCGCGGTGCACGCGCCGCCGATCGAGGCGGAGGTCGACCCCGTACGGCTCGCGACCGCGCTCGCGCATCTCACGGCGGACGTGGCGGGGGTCGACTCGACGGGGCGGACACGGGCGGTGCCGGGCGGCGGTTACGTCGACTCGACGATCGTGGTCGCCGCGGCGCAGCGCGGGGATGTCGTACGGATCGAGGTGCGCGGGCCGTTCGCGGGCGGCGATCCGGTGCACGAGCCGATCGTGCGCGGGATCGTGCGGGCGCACGGCGGGGTGTTGCAGACGCACGAGATGCCGGGCATGGGCGGCAGCGCGTACGTGCTCGAAGTGCCGCTCGGTGAGGGAGCGGGGACGCACCACCCGCCCGCGCCCGAGGAGAGCCAGGCGCCGGTTCAGCAGCAGGAGGGCGAGGAGGCGCCGGGGTCGACCGGTGGCTCCGGACGGACGGGCGGCGGTGGGCGGCGGCGTGCGCGCCGGGCGTCCACGGACGCGTTCCTCGGGTCTCCGGGCGAGGAGCCGGAGGAGGCGGGAGAGCCCACAGGGCGGCGCAGGGCCCGTACGGAAGCGGCGGCCCCTGAGGTCCCAGCCGTCCCCGTGCCGGCCGTACCCGCCGTCCCGGCGCAGGATTCCGGCGAGAGCACCGGCGGGGGTACGGGTGGGGGTACGGGCCGCAGGCGTGGCCGGCCGAGCCCGGCGGAGAACGCGGCCGAAGTCGCCGCACCGGGCGCCGAACTCGCCGTCTCCGCGCCCCCCGCGCCGTCGGCCCCTACCGCTGGATCGGTCGTGACGGCTGCCGAGGGCTCGCACCCGACCGGCCGTCCGGCCCTCGGCCAGACCGTACCGCCACAGGGCGTACCGCACGGCGCACAGCAGGAGGCCGCGGCGGCCGGTGCGGGGCGGCGAGCCCGGCGCGGCGGCCAGAACGCACTCCCGGCCCTGCCCTCCGGCTCGTCGCCCGTCCCGCAGCAAGCCACCCACCCAGCTCCCCAGCAAGCCGCCCAACAGGCACAGCAGCAGCCGGCCGTCCGCCGTGCCCGGCGCGCGCTGGCGCCCACGCAGCAGCGGCCCACGCCGGCGCTCCCGCCGGCCGACGCCGACCGCGCCCCGGCGCCCGACAGTTCGCCGCAGGGGCGCCACGACGCCGCACGGTCGGACCCGCGCGCGGACCACACGCCGCTGAAGCCCCACCCGGTTTCGGCTCCGACGGACCCCAGGCGCAGTCGCCCCAACGCCCCCGCGCCGGCGCCCGGCCCGCAGCCCGGCGACGACGGCGCCCCTCCCATGGACCCCAACAGCTGGGCGCCGGGGATGCCCACCGCCTCCGGCGTCGGCGTGATGCCCGGCCAGTCCTCGTGGCCCGTCCCCGGAGCCGTACCGGCGGCCGAGCACGCGCACACGGACGACGACACAGACAGCACACACGGCACAGCAGACACTGACGGCACGGACGGCGCTGCGACCACTGACGGCACGGACGGTGGCGGTACGGCTCAAGCCGCGGCCCGCCCCCAGGACCCCCGCGTCGCGCAGCCACTGCCGCCCGCCCAGCCGCTCCCCGAGGAGGAGCCGCCCGCGGACTCCACGCAGGGACGGGCGTTCAGTGTCCGTACGCTCGGCCAGGGCGTGCCCTTCTCGCAGCAGATCACCAAGCAGCAGAACCAGACCCTCGGTGCCGGCCGCCGCCGCAGGCTGTCCGCCCCGCACGACCCCGAGGACACCGGCGCCCGCGCCGCGGCCCCCTCCGGCCCCTCCCACGGCGGCCAGGGCGGCCCGCTCGCCCACGGCCCCCACTCCGAGGGCCGCGCCTACGCCATAGAGGCCCCGGACGAGGGCGCCGAAGGCCCTCAGCCGCTGGACGGCCCCGGCGGCGCGGTCGAGGTCGCCAACCGCCCGCAGCCCCGGCCCGTCGACGACGAACTGCCCCCCGAGCCGCTGGACAACCCGCGCCGGCTGCTGGTGTGGCCCGCCCCCGACGTCTCCACCCAGCAGGCCCTGAGCGACCGCGGCTACCGGCCGGTGATCGTCCACTCCCGCGAGGAGGTCGACGCGCAGATCGCCGCCTTCCCCGCGGCGCTGTTCGTCGACCCGCTGACCGGCCCCATCACCCGTACCGCCCTCCAGTCGCTGCGCCAGGCCGCCGTCGCCGCCGAGGTCCCGGTGCTGGTGACGGCCGGGCTCGGGCAGGCGACGCGCGAGGCGGCGTACGGCGCCGACCCGGCCGTACTGCTCAAGGCGCTGGCGCCGCGCGACAGCGAACAGCACCCGTCACGCGTGCTGTTGATCGAGGAGAGCGAGGAGATCGCGCTCGCGCTGACGGCGACGCTGGAGCGTCGTGGCATGCAGGTCGCGCGCGCGGGGACGGACAGCGACGCGGTCACGCTCGCGGGCCAGATGCGGCCGAATCTGGTGGTCATGGACCTGATGCAGGTACGGCGCCGCCGCGCGGGCATCATCGACTGGCTGCGCGCGAACGGGCAGTTGAACCGTACGCCGCTGGTCGTCTACACCTCCACCGGCATCGACCGCGCCGAACTGCCGCAGCTCTCCGCCGGGGAGACCGTCCTCTTCCTCGCCGAACGCTCCACGAGCGAGGACGTGCAGGCGCGGATCGTGGACCTGCTCGCGAAGATCGGCACCAACTGACCGACCGAGCAGGTCAGTTGATGCCGATACCGCGCTAGAGCTGGGTGACGTCCAGTTCCCCGTCCGCGTACCGCTTGCGGATCACCTTCTTCAAGAACCTACGTGCACCACGCAGGTTCCCCTACGATGCTGCTGATGCCATCGAGGCAGGTCAGACCCGGCCCGTGCGGCCGGAGGGTGGGGACGTGGCAGTGAGGCCCGGGGGGACGCCCGTATCAGCCTGGACAAGGACTGCGAGTACAAACAACGAAGACACAGCCCACCCGAGACTGCCCACCCATCAGGGCAAACACCGTTGCGGTACTAGCGTCCATCCTCGGCGCCGAGGACGCCCCGCTTACGGCGGCCAAGGCCCTGGGGCTTGTCGCGGCCGACTCAGGGGCTCGCTGCCTGGTCCTGCCACAGCAGCACTTCCAGAATCGCGGGGCAGGCTCCGCGTCCTGCCGGGTGCACTCCCCTGAGTGAAGATGACTGCGTCCGCGCGACAAGCCAGCTGACAAGCCAGCTGTGTAATGAAACCAGTGGCTGGGACGCATGGTACGGATCATGGGTGCCAAGCCTGCACAGTCTGAGCGTTCAGGCCGGGCGGCAGGGTGAGCTGAAGCCAGAGATCACCCCGGCGACTGTCACGGTCCTGGCGATAAATTCAGCGGCCGCGGCGGAGACCGCAGCGCTGCAAGCCGTCTGTGCCCACACTGATGCGTCCGGCCCTCTCAAGGTGGTCAGTGTCTGGGGTGCGGCCCTGGGCACCATCATGTCCCCGCAGTGCGCCCAAGTCCTTCACCCTGAGGGCTCCTCTCCCTTGCTTCGGGCGGAAGAGCCCTGCGCGTTCTTGAGCCGACGGACCCGATGATTGGCCACGTTGAGGCGGTTGCCGCACAGATCAGGCATGCAATAGCGGCGCCGTCCCGCCTTGCTGGTGTCGATGAACATCCCGTCGCACACCGGCGAGGCACAGTGTCGGACGCGGTCGTACGAGAGGGCTCGCAGGACGCCGAGCAGACCGGTGCCGCTCAGCGTGGCGAGTTCCTCGGCAAGCGAGGCATGGGGCTCGGTCGCGAGGTACCACTGCCAGTGACCGTCCGTATCACGGGTCAGGAGCGGGCTCGCACCTGCCTGCCCGACGAGGGCGTTGGCGGCTTCGGCCACATGGTCTTCATCGGTCGTCTCCAAGATCCTCCGCAGTTCCCGGCGAAGGACGAGGACCTGCTCAAGATCCTCCGCCGTCGGCTTTACGCCCTGCGTCAGAGGGACGTCGTGCTCGCTCAGGAAGCGGCCGAGCGCGGACGCGTCCACGAGCATCTCGCCGGTGCTTCTACGGACCAGGGCAGAGGTGTTGACCAGTGCGGTCACCACACCCGCCCCCAGCGTGTAATCGGAAAAATGAATCTTCAAGCCTTACCCCTGTTAGAGTAACTGGAAAAACTTAACTATACCCATTACTTGGAGATCTCGGCATGAGTGCGCCAACCAGGCCCGGACCGTGGAAACTGCACCAGCGCGTCCCTGTAGCCGCAGGCGAGGCCTCTGTCGGCGTCTTCGGGGAAGGCCCACCCGTCGTCCTGGTCCACGGCACCCCCGCCTCCTCCTACCTCTGGCGCAACGCCGTGCCCACACTCGCCCGTCACCACACCGTCTACGTGTGGGACCTGCTCGGTTTCGGCGAATCCCGCCTCGCGCCGGGCGCTGCGCCTTCCATCGCCCAACAGGCCCGCACTCTTGCTGAACTCACCGCACACTGGGGCCTGGAAGCGCCCAGTCTGGTGGGACACGACATCGGCGGCGGGATCGTCTTGAGAGCCCACCTGATCGACCAAGTCCCGGCGTCCAGCATCGCTCTGCTGGACGCCGCCGTGCTCGGCCCGTGGAACACGCCATTCACAGAACACCAGCAACGCCACGCCGAGGCGTACCGGACGATGCCCTCACAGATCTTCAATGACATCATCACCGCGCGCCTGGCAACCGCCACCCACCTGCCCATGTCCGACACCGACACTGCCGCCTACCTCGGCCCCTGGGCCGGAACCGACGGTCAACAGCGCTGGATCGATCAGGTCTGTGCCGTCAGCTTCGAAGACACCCAAGATGTCGTTGCCCGCTTGGGACGCATCACTGCGCCCACCATCGTGATGTGGGGCGCGCAGGACCAGTAGCTCCGACCAGCTACCGCAGACCGGCTTGCCGAAGCCATTCCCGGAGCTGAGCGCGCAACGATCTCCCAAGCAGGTCACTTCATTGCCGAGGACCAGCCCAAGGAAACCGCCGACACTCTCGTCCAGTTCTTTGCGCGACACCGTCCCTGAAGCGCTGCGGCCGCTCAGGCCCTCCCCAAGGCCCTTAGTGTCCTGCGCCTGAAATCCTGGCGTTAAGTTGCTACGGTTTCAGGATGTCGTTTTCGGGGCGCTCTTCCGTCGAGTTTGTGTTGACCACTGCCGAGCGTGACCAGCTGGTCCGCTGGTCGCAGGGGGCGTCGCGGCTGGCCGTTCGGGCGCGCATTGTGTTGCGGTGTGCCGAGCCGGACGTCGTGT
>NZ_JBITIB010000048.1:0-37431 GCF_044458565.1 Streptomyces sp. NPDC050433
GAACCCCAAGCCGTTCACATGGACCAAGAGCGCCGACGAAATCCTCAACTCGTTAGCGAAATATATCGCCAGGATTTCAGGCGCAGGACACTAGGTGTATTGATCACGAGCGTTGTTAACACTTGGTGGTCGGGTACTCAAAGGCGAAGACCTCCGGTATGGTGGAGCTGTCTATGACTGCACCACACAGGAGGCCTTCGTTTCCCACCGTAACGCCCGGTTGACCGTTCATGGCAGGCGGTTGCTGGTCGACGCTGCGGATCAAGACACCCAGACCGGGGCCAGTCCGGTCTCCTCGTCCAGGCACCCCTCGCTGATCCGGCCCTGGTATCAGTCGTCGAAAATGATGCAGCTGGCCTTGTTGTTGAAGTTGAAGGTGCCGTTGTTGAGCTGCCCCAGGTCGCGGGCATAAGCCCCAGGTGCGAATTCGACGTAGTCGCCGCTGCACCCCCCACCGCTGTCGTTGCCAAACTGATAAAGCCTCGCCCACCGGTCAGTGTTGTTGTGCGCCGACGAGGCCAAGTTGTCGACGGATTCGCCGCTCGTGCCATCCCACTCGTCGTTGTAGAAGTAGAAGTCATCCGTGTTGTAGGACTTGAATCTGCCTGTGTAATTGGGCCATTCGTAGATCCAGAACCGGCCCTCCACGGCGATCGGCCGGAGGCTGGTCGGCTCACCCGCCGATGCCTGCGGGGCAAGTCCGAGCACACCGACTGTTCCCAGGGTAGCCAGGGCGGCGGCAATCTTACGTCGCTTCACTTCGGTCCTTTCTGATCGAATACCTTACGCCATGCCTTTATTTGCGACTCACTGTGATGTCCTTGACTATCAGTAAGGACTCCCCTCGTCGGCATGCACTGAAAGGGCTGTTTCCGGCCCGATGCTCCTCGCCGCAGTGGCTCCGCATCGCCCACCTGGCGCCGGCGGGTCGATTACGCCCGCCCGGTCTCCCAACTGCCGCACTTCCAGTACGTTCCTTCAGAGCGATCGCCGATGCATGCTCTGACTCGGACAAGGGTTCCTTCCGGGACGTTGTAGCTCTTCCTGTTGGCGGAGCCGCCTTCCCTATCCGTCCAGACGACCACTTCCGGCGCGGCGTCGCCCCTTACGTCGCCGAGGACCACACCGTTTCGGTTGTCCATGGCGCACACCTTGCGGGCGGAGAAGATATCGCCGTCGTGAAGGAATTGCCCCTCCGTCCCTATGACACAGTGCCTGTAGTCCGCCCCCGACTCCGAGGTATCGCTGCTGGTACCCGCCAAAGCGGGGGATGTCAGCAGACCGAGTCCGAGAAGGCAGGCCGATCCCACGGTGAGGATGCGGGCTGACCAACGACTGTTCACTGAACATCTCCTTCTCGTGATGATTCCGCAACTTCAAAGCGATTCCTCGAAGCTGTCCGCGCTTGCTTGCCTGCTTTTATAGGCATGGGCATGTTTTGCAGAACATTCAGGAACAGGCGGTCAGACGGAAACGTGCCTGACCGTCCAGGTCTTGGTGCGACTTCGCACCGACCCGTGGGTCGGGGTCGGTGGAACCCTCGCTTTCCGTTCAGCTCACCTGCACCAGCCCCGGCCGCCGGTATGGCGGCGAGTACGAGCAGCAGGGTGGAAGTGCCGGACGGCACGCGTGGGGTGGTGGCGTACGACGAAGTCCTTTGCCCTCGGCGGTTGGTGTCCACCTTCACGGGCCCAGCCCGCCGTGCCAAGCCTTTCGAAGAGCTTCAAAACCCCTCTAGCTGACGCCAAGAGATGGCAAAGTGAGAGGACTTCCGTCCTGGCCGAGGGGGCAACGGTGGGGCTGCGCGTGCACTTCACGAACGAGGACTTACGACGGGTCACCATGGCCCGCACACCACAGGTGTTCCAGGAGGTCGTGCTGAGCCTGACGCTGCTTCAGCAGCGTCCCGTGGGCACTGTGTTCGACAGTTGGCACCGGTGGGCACGCAAAAGGCTCCCCCGTTCGGCACGGAGAGTCGCAGTGCTCGTGTCGGCCGAGAAAGGGAGCCCCGACTTCCTGACCCCGGCTGGTGCTGACGACTTCGAGGCCGGCTTGGAGCAGATGATGGGGACGCCTCGCGTCCAGCTCAGGGCCGAGGTCGAGCAATACGCCGTCACGTCGGCACCGGTTTCATGGACCCGCTCCCTGGCCAGAGGCGCCGTCGACACGTTGGACGACTTGGGCGTCGCGCTGCGCGAGTATCACGACACTGTGATACTCCCGGTTCGGCCGCATCTCCGCCGGCAGTTCGACACGGCGATCGCACACGGCATGCGCTCGTTGGCAGACGGCGGACTTGACAGCTTGCTCAACGGTCTTCATCCCGCCGTGCAGTGGCGGGCACCAGTGCTGGAGTTCGTGGGTGACTGCCAGGACATGGACGTGCACCTCGGCGGGCGGGGGGTGCATCTCTTGCCAACGTTCTTCGGCCGTCAGGTCATGGTCAGTGACGACCCAGCCGCCCCCTATACGATCATCTACCCCATTGACCATCACACGGCGTGGCATCCGGCGGCATCCGCTACCGTAGCGGGGACCGGCCAGGCGCTCGCCGCGTTGCTCGGCGAAACCCGCGCCACCGTGCTGCGCTGCATCGAACTGTCCGGCGGCGCCACCACCACAGATCTCGCACGCCGTACCGGCGTCTCACCTGGAACGGTCAGCCACCACACTGCCGTGCTGCGCGAGGCGGGCCTCATCACCACCCGCCGGACCGGCACCAGCGTCCTGCATGCGGTGACGCCACTGGGAGTGACGCTCCTTCAGGGGGTCTAGGGTGTCCGCGCAACGTCCCGTACGGCGACCGACCAGTCCGGGTTGTACGTGCCCGGCACCGGCTGGCGCGGCCAGTCCCGCGCCCAGTGCGGAGGGTCCGCGCGCCGCAGGATCACCGCCGTGGCGGGAGCCGGGTCGCCCATGGCGGCCGAGGCGCAGCCCGCCGTGTACGCGACCGGGATGGCAGAGCTGTTCCCCTTGATCAGGCACGGCGGCCGTACCCCGTTTTCGCGCAGTACGGCGCTGATCCGCTGCCAGTCGCCGCGCGCCCGTTCCTGGACGCCCACGTGGGTCCGTAGCTGCGTGATCTGTACGGCGGTGTGCCCCAGCAGCACGACTGCGAGCGCGAGCGCGACCGTGCGCGAGGCGCGCGCCCGGTCGGCGACGGCGAGCAGACCGACGGCGGCGGGCAGCACCAGCAGGGCGTAGCCGGGCAGGAGGAAACGGGGCGCGGCGTAGGGGACGAGGAACAGGTACGGCAGCGAGGCGGCCACCGCGACGGCGACCGCGAGCCACAGCGGCACGGTCGCGCGCCCGGCGCGACGCGCGGCCCGCAGTCCGAGCACGACCAGCAGCGGAAGCAGCAGCCACCACGCGGCCACGCCCGGGGCGACGGTGTCACCCGTGCAGGGCCGGCAGAGCAACGGGCCGTCCAGGGCGGTGAGATGGGCCGTGAGCGACTGGACGGGCCGTATGCCGCCCTGGGTGTCACTCGCCTCGGAGAGCCGCCGCGACACACCACCGAACCGCAGCCACGCCTCCACGACCCACGGCAACGCCCCCGCCGCGACGCCCACCACCACGCTCACCATCCGCCCCCGGACGCGCCACGCGGGGACCAGCAGCGCGGCGACGAACAGCGGGATCGCCACGGCGGCACCGTCGTTGGGCCGCATCAGCGTGACGAGGGCCAGCCCGGCGACGATCCCGGCATACGCGCCCCGCCGGGGATCGCGCCGCAGAAAACAGCCGGTGGCGGCGACCGCGCCCATCGCCGTGTAGTGGTTGGGCATGGCGGAGTTGGCGTAGAAGAGCGCGAACCACAGACTCCCGTACAGCCCCGCGGCCACCCACACCCCCGCAGGCCGCCGCAGCACCTCCAGCCACGGCCGAAACCCCAGAAACAGTGCGCCGCCCGCGAGCGAGACCATCCAGGCCCGCAGAAGCACCACCGAATCGCTCCACGAGGCAACGGGCACGAGCAACAGGGGCACTCCGCGCGTACGGGGCGCACTGAACGGCACACCGGGCCCGTACGCCCCGAACCTGCTGGCGTAAACGATCTCGTCCCACCCCAACGGCAACCCGAACGGCACGAGCCCCCCGGCGACAACGACAAACCCCCCACACACCCCGACCAGCCCCCACCACCCCCGCCCGACGCGCGGAACCGTACGGCTGACGGCCGGCAGGACATCGGTCCGCACGCGTGGCACTCCCCCGTATCGCCCAACGACGCCCAGCGCCGCGCCTGTCCCGCCGCACACCGGGGCCGGTGGTCAACCACCCCTGCGAATCACTCCGCACAACACGGCACTTCAGCCCAACTCAACGCATTCCCCCACCATCCTGCCACCGCCCGACCGCCCGCAGCGGCGGTCCACACGCGGGACACGACGAGGGCCTCCGACCGTGAACGGTCGGAGGCCCTCGTCGTGGTGGTGGGCGCGGACGGTTTCGAACCGCCGACATCTGCTTTGTAAGATCCCGTAAACCCCACCCCGGTAACTCCGAGGACTCCCGAGAGCTTCCGAGAACTCCCCTGACCTGCGAAAACGAGAACTTCCGAGAAGCTACTAGATCATTCGAGGGGGGATTGTGGCATCCATGTGGCATCGATGCGGCATCCACCCTCACGACACAGCCCGTAGGTGCTGCCCCGTGACCAGCGCCACCCGCACTTCCTCCACCAACTCAGCCCCGGCGTGCTGGTACAGCCACGTCACCCTGCCACCCCGCTCGTGGCCCATGATGACCTGAGTCTCCTTCTCCGGGACCCCCGCATCCTTCAGACGGGTGGCGAAGGTGTGCCGGAGGTCATGCACCCGCGGCCAGATCTCCTTACGGCCGGTCTCCGGGTTCTTCACCTCGCGTGCCAGGCCAGCCGCCTCAAGCGAAAGTCCTGGTCACAGGGCAAGACGTGCGTTACTCACGTCATGCTTCCCGGTCAGGACCGCGCCTACCGGCAGTTCCTCGTCCATGAGCAGATCGTGCCGATGTGGCTGGCGAACATCACCTCGAGCCGCATCGCCGACCCGACTGCCCGGCAGAACATCGAGCTTGCGCAGGTCGAGTTTTCGGATGCCCTGTACGAGTACGTCTCCAAGCGGAGCATCATCCGACGGGAGCCCTCGAAGCTCGAATTGGCCCGCGATCTGGTCGCGGCCCTGGAGGCGAAGGAAGCGCTCCAGGCCACGAACATGATCCTCGCGCCGAAGGCGGGCAAGTGGGATCGCTTCATGAACGCCGACGGGCTGATTGGCATGACCGCGATCGCGGACATGCTCGACGTCCCGGTAAAGGACCTGACGAAATGGCTGGTCGAGGTCGGGGTCTTTCACAAGCAGAGGTCGAAATTCGGCTCGAACCAGAACATGCCGCGGCGGATGTATCAGTCGTCGGGGTTCTTCACGGTGAAGGTCGAGACGAACGGCAAGGTGGCGTACGCCAGGCTCGATGGTGGCGAGTTCATCATCGATGAGTGGGACAAGCGGGCCGCCGCCTGATCTCCGCACGACACCGTGCCCCCTGTCTGGCCTTCGGGCCGGGCGGGGGCGCCTACGTGCGTTCAGGCTCGAAATCGCTGTGGTGAAGCGGGTGTTCGGGGTCGAGAATTTCGGTATGTCTACCGCGCCTGCCCGCCGTCCGCGGTTACGCCGCACCACCCGTCTTGCTGCCCGAACCGCGCTCGGACCAGGGTCGCGCTCCGCCCGCCCGCCGGAGACCGCACCAGCTCTCCAGGAACGCTCGGGTGGGCTGGACTGGGCGCGGCGGATCGAGCTGGGCACCGTCGTGGTCGCCGCTGTCGTGGCGGTCGCCGGCCTCTGGTAATCCAACGTCCAGACGCAGCAGGCGAACCAGCAGGCGCAGGACGACCGGGCGCTGGCCAAGGAGGGGCAGATCACTGACCGGTACACCGCGGCGGTTGGGAATCTTGGTGAGGACAAGGTGGAGGTGCGTCTCGGCGGCATCTACGCCCTGGAGCGGATCATGCAGGACTCCCACCGCGACCACCCAACGATCGCCAATGTCCTCGCCACCTATCTCCGTAGCCACGCCGCCACGCCGCCGACGAAGGGCCAGGATGTCTCGGCCGACGTCCACGCCGCCTTTACCGTCCTAGCCACCCGCAACACCACCCACGACGATGATTCCCGCCTGGACCTGCGCTCCGTCCGGCTTCCAGGGGTTGAGCCCATTACTCCAGACTCGGCGCGGACGGACCTGTCCGGCGCGGCGCTGTCCCGCGCGAACCTGTCCAGCGCGGACCTGAGCGACGCGAACCTGACCGACACCGACCTGACCGACACCGACCTGACCGGCACCGACCTACGTGGCGCGAACCTGTCCCGCGCAAATCTGCGTGAAACGAACCTGCGCGATGCGCTGCTGCACGGCGCGGACTTGAGCGGCGCGGTGAATCTGACGAAAAATCAGCTGAACTCGGCCCGTATCGACGGTAAGACGCGGCTGCCTGCCAGGCTTTCGTAGCCCAAACCTCGCAGTCTCACGCGCTCCATCCGTACCGCCACGCATGTACCACCGCGCGCCCTGTCTGGCCTTCGGGCCGGGCAGGGGCGCTTTCGTGCGTCCGGGGTCAAGCGGCGGGGCCCCTCCCCCAGAGTCCGGAACCGCCAGCCTCGCCGAACTGATCAGGACATTCCCACGAGACGACCACGACGGGGTCGGGCCCTCCGCCCAAGTCGACTGCGGAGCCAACTCTCTTGGTCATTCGCCTGTTGCAGTTCGGGCAGTGGCACGGCCGAAGCCTGGCCACTTCGGACTGGCGGTATTCACACCTGGCTTGTGTCATGTTTCGACGGTGACACGGCCCGCGGTGTTTGTCCGGGCAGGTATCCCCCAGTGAGGCAGGGCGCCTTCGCGTTGCCCGCAACCGGCGCACCGGCGACTGACCGCAGCAATCTCGCGCAACCGCCCACCACCAACCCACCCCTGGCAGCATGCTGGTGGCCCGACCAGCGAGGGAGACACCATGAAGCTCAAATTCATCGGCACCACCTCCGAGCACGGCAACTGCCCCACCCTGTACGAGACCGACGCCGGAGACATCGTCGTCCAGGGCGACCGCCTCACAGACCCCGAAGCCATCGCACAGCTCCGCAACGTCGGCGAACACGAGACGTTCGTCGTCATCCCCCGCGACCTGCTGACCCGCTTCGCCCCGAAGGAGTGACCTTGCCCGCCCTGATCCCGTTCGAAGAGATCACCCATCTCTTCGGCGAGTTCGAGCACACCGCGTTCCGCCTGGAGACCCGCCGTGGCTACGCCACAGACCGCGAGGGCGAGAGGTTCCAGGCGTTCATGCGCGGCGTCATGCCCGAAGTCGAGCCTGACCACCCGTGGAACGTCAACGTCCGGGCCAAGGCAGAGCAGGGCGCGCGGTTCTCCCGGGTGCGGATCATCGACACCCCGCCCACGGACGGGCAGCGGTTCCTCATGGCCACCGCGGAAGGAGGTGTTGCGGCCGGCGAGGACATCCGGGTCCTCACCCGGGCAAAGGCCGAACGTCTGCAACTCCCGGACTCTGACCTGTGGCTGTTCGACTCCCGGACCCTGGTCCGGATGCACATCGATGAGTCGGACACGACGATCGGCGTGGAAGTGATCACCGACCCGGGCCGTGTGCTCGCCGCGTGCAAGGCCCGTGACGCGGCTACGGCTGCCGCGCGCCCTTCTGCCGAGGTGTGGGCGCAGGTACGTTCAGCGGTGTGAACAGCGACTTTCAGAGCGCCAGAGCGGCCCTCGGCGCGCGCCTCCGGGAGCTGCGCGCCGAGGCCGGTCTCAACGGCAAGGACCTTGCCGAACGCCTGGGCTGGCAGCGCTCGAAAGTCAGCCGGCTGGAGAACGGGAAGCAGACCGCGACTGCCGAAGACCTCACCGCGTGGGCTAGCGTCACCAACCCCAGGCAGGCTGCGGATCTGGAATCCCGCCGCCGGGGCCTGCTGTCACAGCAACGCAACTGGCGACGTCAACTCGCGGGCGGCCATGCACCGGTCCAGGACCGGTATGTGATCGAGTTCCAGGGCACCGCGACAATGCGCGGCTACGAGGCCACAGTCATCCCGGGCCTGTTCCAGACTCCGGACTACGCACGCCATTTGCTGATCCAGAACGCGGCGCTCATGCGCTCCCCCCGGGACACAGAGGCTGCGGTCGCCGCGCGGATGCGCAGGCAAGAGGTCCTGTACGAGGTGGGCAAGATGTTCCGGGTCCTGGTGTGGGAGGGCGCTCTGCACACGTTGATCTGCCCACGTGACGTTATGGCCGGCCAACTGGACCGCCTGGTGGGGCTGCTCGGGATGAGCACGGTAGAGCTGGGGATCGTCCCGATGGGCGTCCCATTGCCGATCACGCCCAAGCACGGATTCGCCATCTTCGACGAGCAGCGCGTCGTTGTGGAGACGGTGAACACCGAGTTGCAGTACGACACTGCCGAGGATGTGGCGTTGTACGGGCGAGTGTGGGATCAGTTGGACAGCGTGGCGGCATACGGGCCGCGGGCGCATCGGTTGATCGCGCGGGCGCGGGGCGGATTGCTCGGACTGTAGCAACCGGCCTCAACCGGCTTCCCAGGTCGCGCAATCGGGCGCAATCGACGCGACGGCGCGGCCGGGCTGTTCCTACGGTCCCCCTATGGCGACCGCGACCAGCACACCTACCCCCGCTGCTGAGCCTGCCCCCGACATGTATCACCGGGGCGACGGCTGGCCTCCGTCCCGACTGCGGCCCCTGGTTCTGACTCCGTCCGAGGAGGCGTTCGGAGTCTCCGGCCTGGCTGCGCTGGCGCAGGCAGAGCGTGGGGCCGAGCGGTGACCGCGCGAACCGAGGAGCAGGCGCTCGCCGAGCTGCCGCCCGTTGAGGAGCTGACCGACCGGCAGCAGCGCGGTGCGGACTGCGTTCACTGTGGCCACGAGTTAGTCACGGGGCGTGTGACCGATCTGGGTCCGCGCCCACTGCTCGCGCACGGGACCAAGGCCCGCTGGTTTCCCCGTTGCTGTAAGCCAGGGTGCGCGTCGTGACGCGGCTTGGGTGGCAGTACCGCGTTCAGGGCTCGGGGCGTATCGCCCGGCAGCGAGTGACCGTCACCGGGGCGGCCGAGGTCGACGTCATCGACGACGTGACGCCGCGTACGGACCCAATCCAGGTCATCGCCGACCACGAGGCCACCTGTACGACGTGCGCGCTGCGTACGGACGGCGGGTTCTGCCAGGAAGCCGCGCGCCTGGTCCGCGAAGAGAGGGAGACCCGACGATGACGGAGCAACGACTACCGGGCATGCCTGCGGAGCGGGTGCACATCCCGAGTCTGTGCTGGGTCCCCCGGCCGGGCACGGCGCAGCGCTGCACCGAGCACGCCGGACACGACGGGCAGCACTTCGACTGCTACACGCGCGACGAGTGGCCGCACTGCGCGGGCGAGGCGCAGTGAACGAACGGCCCGGTTGCCTGCGGACGCTGGTCATACCGTCCTGCTTCGGGTTCCTCGCCCTGATCGCCGTGCTCCTCGGCGGGTGCGCGCTGTACGACCTGTCCTGACTCCCTCGCCTGCTGTCGCTGGGGAGTTCCAGCGGGCGAGGGGCTACACAGCTCCGACCGGTGCCTGTCCGGGCCGAGAGAAGTACCCAAGACCCCCGTCACAGCCGTGACTCCGACCAAGAAACCCCGGCCGAGACGGGTCATGCACCACCCATCGAGAGAAGGGCACGGCACATGAACGGAACGGTACAGCGCTGGGCGATCGTCCGGGGCGGCGAGGACAACACCGACATCGAAGACGGCGACGGCTCCAACCCGAGCAGTGGCTGCGGCGACAACGGCGGTAAGTAACATCCGAAGGCGGCCCGCCCTGGGAGACTGGGGCGGGCCGTCCGTCACGAGGGGAACTGAGACCATGGCACGAATTGAGCCGGGGGTCGGCAGAGTCACCGTGCTGCCGCTGCTGCACACGTGGCCAGACCGGTACGGCGTCCTCACCTACACCACGAGCGGCGCGTTCGGAGACACCGCGATCGTCGGTTACATCCCGATCGTTGAGATCCCCGACATGCCGCTGATGGTGATCGCTGCACAACACCAGCCGACACGGCTGTACGGCTCCGCCGGCGGCGCCAGGTTCGCCGAGGCTTGCTGGCTGATGTGCGTAGGCTGGTCCGGCCGTCTCATCCGGAAGCCCGGCACCCTCGAACTGCCTGACGCGGCATGGTCGCTGGAGGTCGACGGCACCACCGAGCTGGGCAAGACGATGTACGGGCACGACCGACTGCACGTTGGCCGCTTCACCCTGGACGACCCCGAGCTGATGGCGCATGCCCGCGCCGTGCTGCCCACACGGCACAGGGCCATGGCGAACGCCTGACACAAGCCGCCCCGGCCGGTGTCCCCGTCACCGGCCGGGGCTCTACTCCTCGCGCACCAGGTCGCTCAGGGGGATGTGGGCTCAAATGGCGCGGCGCTGGGTGAGCACCCAGTCGGGCGGCGGCGGTTCGGAGGACACCCGCTCACGCTGGCTCCCACAAGATCACGTGTCTGTATCAGGAACTGACCAATTCTCTGACTGCGTTATCCCACTGGGAAACGCGTGATCAATGCACGCATGCCGAGCTGCCGCACGCACAGACTGCGGCATCGAAGCGGCCACCCGGCGTACGCGTCTCCGTCGGATCTGGCCGTTAGGCGCCATGACTTGGTCAAGGCGCCCCGCCTCGTGCCCAAGTCGGGTGCGAGGCGGTTTACTTTGAGCACGAGAAAGCCCCGCCGACAGACCTCCCCGTCCGGACACCCACAGGATGCTGGGAGGCGCGTCTCAGACGCGCGCGGGGAGACACGCCTGCCCCTTCCATGAGCAGCACTCTACGTGCGCCACACCGCTCACCCACTCCTCCGAACGGGTGAGTTGAACGATGTTCGGCGAAACACGATTCTGGGGGGATGTGGCATCCATGTGGCATCGATCATGGAAACGGCCCTCCAGTCGAACACGACCGGAGGGCCGAGTGGTCCCCTCACCTGCTACTTACTCTGGTGGGCGCGGACGGTTTCGAACCGCCGACATCTGCTTTGTAAGAGCAGCGCTCTACCCCTGAGCTACGCACCCTTGGATGAGGCAACAGCGTACATGGAGCCCGGCCTCCGTTCGCAAACGCCTTCGCGGGCCGGGACCCCGCCTCCGCTCCGGGCACGCCGGCGGTGGGGGGATACCCCCACCACGGAGACGGTGGCCGTCCGGATCGTTCGTCGGTGACGGGATTCGTACGGTGGGGGCACATCCGCAGCACCATCTTGGGGGACCGATCACCGTGGACACACGCCGTACGCATGACAGCCGACACACCCGCCGTACCCGCCGCGCCCGTACGCTCGTCGCCGCCGGGGGCACCGTGCTCGCCGTGGTTGCCGTCGGTGGGTGCGGGAGCGTCGACGCCGACGCGGCGCCGGTCGAGAAGCGGTCGTTCGCCTTCACCGGGAAGACGCTGACCATCGCGTCGGCGGACTCCTCGATCGACCTGGTCCCGGCGGACGTGAAGGACGTCGAGGTGACGCGTCAGGTCGACGGCTGGGTCGCTTTCGGTTCGGGTCCCGACCCCGTCTGGAAGCTGGAGGAGAGCACCCTCACGCTCAAGGTGAAGTGCAAGGCCCTGGTGAACAACTGCGAGTCCCGGCACCAGGTGAAGGTGCCGCGCGGGGTGGCCGTGAAAGTGCTGAACGACAACGGCAGGGTGCACGCCACCGGCTTCGACACCGATCTGAACCTCCGGTCCAACAACGGTTCCGTCGCCGTACGCGACTCCAGCGGCAAGCTCGACCTGTTCAGCGACAACGGCAAGGTGACGACCGAGGATGTCTCGTCCAAGTCGGTGCGCGCCCGGTCGGACAACGGAGCGGTGCGGCTGAGGCTCACCTCCGTACCGGACACGGTGGACACGTTCAGCGACAACGGGTCCGTCACGATCGACCTGCCGGAGTCCGACACCGCCTACGCGGTGACCGCCGAGAGCGACAACGGGAGCGTCGATGTGGACGTGCCCACGGACGGCGCCAGCGGCCATGTGGTGAAGGCCCGGAGCGACAACGGCAAAGTCATAGTCCGAAGCGCGAACTAACCGACCCGTGTGTTCGTCCTTTCCTGGTGGGAGAATGTACCGGGCAGGGCGTAATCGGCACGGGAGAGGGATGTGACGGCGACACACGCGCAGCCGCACGCACGAGCGAGGGCGGGTGGCGTCCGTGATGTCCTCACCCTGATGCTGCTGCCGGTGCCGTTGATCGTCGCGACCCTGCCGGGAGCGTTCGCCGGCGGGGGTACGCGGCGCTGGTTCGGCGGGCGCGGTGAGAACCAGCGCGCCGACGCGCAGGCCGCCAAGGACGCCGCCGCCGCCGCTTTCTACGAGCTGGACACGGCCCAGCGCGACCTGCGCATCTCGATAGAGACGATCACCGCGGTGGACAGCTCGCCGGGCGCGCGGCGGGTTGTGGACGAGTTCGCCGCGCTGGGACAGCGGATCGACGAGGTCAGCAGCGGCTACATCAACGCCGTCGACGCGCACGACCTCGACCGGGACGACCTGGAACCGTCCGCCGCCTCCACGGCCCGTACGGAACTGACCAGGGCCAAGGACGAGCTTGTCCGGGTCAAGGGCGACCTGGACCGCTTCGAGCGCGGTCTGGGTCCGCTGCTCGACAAGGCGGAGACGCAGCTCGCACGGCTGGCGCCCGCCGTGGAGCGGGCACGGCAGACGCTGCTCGCGGCCAGCAACGCCCTGGACGCGGTCCGTGGCTCCGGCCTGCGGGCCGACGATCTCGCGGCGCGGCTCGCGAGGCTCGGCCCGGAGCTGACCAAGCTCAACCAGGGCGCGGGCCGGCACGGCGTCGCCGAGACGATCCAGCGCGCCGACCGGGTACTGCGCGACGCCGAGGCCGTACGGGCCGAGGCCGAGCGGCTGCCCGAGCGCGCCGCCGAGATCGACCGGCGGCTGGTGTCGCTGCGTACGCGCGCACAGGCCCTGACGACGCGCACGGGCACCGTGGAGCCGGTCCTGAGCGAGCTGAGGCGCCGCTTCAGCGCAGCCTGCTGGCAGGACCTCCAGCCCGTGGCCGGCCAGGCGGTGACCTCCGTGCACCAGGCGGAGGAGAAGCTGAAGGAAGCCGCGAAGGCACGTGAGGAACAGCGCTGGCCCGACGCGACGGCTCTGCTCAGCACGGTCCGGGCGCTGCTGAACTCCACCGACGAGGCCGTGTCGGCCGCCGGTGACCGTCTGCAACGGCTCAACGCCGTCTCCAAGGACCCGCAGCAGGAAATCGACCGGACGCGGTTCGCCGTGCGGGACGCCCAGCGGCTGGCGATGGCGGGCCGCAACACGCCCGACCCCCGGCACGCCCGCCCGCTGGACGACGCCGTGGCGCGGCTGGACCGGGCCGTGGCCGGGCTGGAGGGCCGGCATCCGGACTGGTGGCACTTCCTGACGGAGACGGAGGCGGTGCGCAACACGGCGGCCCGTGTCGTCGGTGAGATCCGCGACGAGCGGGGCGCGGGGGCCTGACCGACCCCGCACGGTTGCCCGATTTGTCCCCTCGTCGTGCCGGACGGATCCTTGAAGGACGTACGCAGGCCACAGGCACGCACGGCTGAAGGGGGCCGCAGATGTCCGGTCAAGGGACCCTTTCCCGCCCCGCACGACAGCGACAGGGCCAGGGCCAAGGCCAGCGACGACGGCGGGTCAGGCTCGACGAACATCTGCCGGTCGACCACAGGCTGAGCCGCGTGTACCGCGTCGGTGCGGGACTGATCGGTCTGGTGCTGCTGGTGTTCGGCATACTCGGGCTGACCGACCAGATCGGTGTCTTCGACACCGGCAGCCACACCACCGCCGGTCTGAACACCAACGGCGCGCTGAGCGTCCTTTCCATCTGCGTCGGCGCCCTGCTCTTCGTGGGCATGCTGATCGGCAAGAACTTCGCCTCGACGCTGAACATGGTCCTCGGCCTGCTCTTCCTTATCAGCGGCTTCGTCAATCTCGCGCTGATCGACAGTGGTTTCAACCCCCTCGCCTTCCGCATCCAGAACGTGTTGTTCAGCTTCGTGGTGGGTGTGCTGCTCATGTTCTTCGGCATGTACGGGCGAGTCAGCGGCAGCCTGCCCCACGACAATCCCTACTGGCGGGCCCGCCATCCCACCCAGGTGGAGGACGAGCGGCGCGGCCAGGCCGCCGCCGGGAAGCGCGCGGTCCACGCCCACCGTGCCGTGACCTCCCACCACCGGCAGAGGACACACCGGACGGCCGGATAGCCTGGGCCCATGCCTCGCTACGAGTACCGCTGCCGCCCCTGCGACACCACGTTCGAACTCAGCCGTCCCATGGCGGAGTCGTCGGCGTCGGCCACCTGCCCCGCCGGCCACGAGGACACCGTGAAGCTGCTGTCCACCGTCGCCGTGGCCGGCTCGGCCAAGGGCTCACCGGCCCCCGCGCCGTCAGCCGGCGGAAGCGGTGGCGGAAGCGGTGGCGGAGGCGGCTGCTGCGGCGGGGGCTGCTGCTCCTAGGCCGTGTCCGCCTGATCCGGACGGACTGATCGGGAAAGGCGCGCTCCGGCGTGGAGTCATGATCGGAACCAGTGCCCAGCAATGGGTCGACACCTTGATGGACACGCTCGGAGCACCGGGCGCGGGCATAGCCACTGCCCTGGAGAATCTGTTCCCTCCCCTGCCCAGCGAGGTGATCCTGCCTCTCGCGGGCTTCGCGGTCAGCACGGGCAGGATGAATCTGATTGCCGCCCTGCTGTGGACGACCGCGGGCTCGGTCGTGGGCGCGCTCGCCCTGTACGGGCTGGGGGCGTGGCTCGGCCGGGAGAGAACGATCTCGCTCGTGTCCAAGGTGCCGCTGGTGAAGGCGAGCGACGTGGAGAAGACCGAGGAGTGGTTCAACCGGCATGGCATGAAGGCGGTCTTCTTCGGCCGGATGATCCCCGTCTTCCGCAGTCTGATCTCCGTGCCCGCGGGCATCGAGAGAATGCCGCTGCCCGTCTTCCTCTGTCTGACCACGCTGGGCAGCGCGATCTGGAACACCGCGTTCATCATGGCCGGCTACGCGCTCGGCGAGAACTGGGAGAAGGTGAGTGGCTATGTCTCGACGTATTCGAAGTTCGTGGTGGGCTTCGTGCTGCTCGCGCTCGTCGCCTTCGTTGTGAGGCGGGTGGTCAAGTCCCGTAGGGAGAAGCAGCGCGGCTGAGCCGCCGCAGGATCTCCTCCCCCGCGGCCACCCCGGTCTCGGTCAGTGTCTCCACATGCGGGGCGCTCCAGCCGGTGTCGGCCAACTCGCCGTGACCCGGCCGCCAGCCACGGTCAGCGGCGAGCAGCAGGTCGGCGTCGAGGAGGGAGTCCCCTGCGGCGAGGGTCAGTTCGGCGCCGGTCCGCCGGGCAACCTCACGCACGGCGGCGCTCTTGGTCAGCGGCTGCGGTACGGCGTAGATCTTCCGACCCTGGAGGGACACCGTCCAGCCACGCTCGTCGGCCCACTCGGAGAGTTCCTTCACCCAGCCTCCGGGCAGCAGCGCGCGGTCGACGACGAGATACGCGAACAGATCCTCGGCGATCCGCTCCTTGAGCAGCCAGGCAGGATCGGCCGCGGCGAGAAGATGGTCCCTGACTTCCCTGAGCGGGGCGCAGCTCTCGGCGAGGCGGTCCTTCACCCCGGTGTGCCAGGAAGGGTCGGACTCGCCGTCGACGAGAAGGTGACCACCGTTGGCGCAGATCGCGAACCGGGGGGCGGGGCCCGGCAGATGGATACGGAAGTACTGCTCGCGGGTGCGGGTCGTGGTGGGTACGAAAACCGAGCCGCCGGCGAGATCTCCGAGCAGCCCGGCGGCCGTCTCCGTCATGTACGACAGGGGCCGGCGCTCGTAGACCTCGACGCAGAGCAGACGGGGGGCCTCGGCGTCCGGCATGGTGAGCTGGAGCGCGGCGGCCGAATAGATGAGGGTGCGGTCGAGGTCGCTGGCGACCAGCGCCGGGGAGGAAGTGGTCGCGTTCACGAGGTGGCCACCGCCGTGCCGTCCGCGCCCGTGGCACCACGGGTGTAGCGAGGGTGGATCAACCCGACGCAGGTGTAGGGGAGTCCGTCGACTTCCTCCACGGGTACGCCGCGCTGCTGGGCCAGCAGCCGGACATGGTCGAGGTCGGTTCCCGCGCCGCGCTTGGCGAGGATCTTCCAGGGGACGCGGCGCAGCAGGACACGGGTGGCCTCGCCGACGCCGGGCTTCACGAGGTTCACGTCGTGGATGCCGTACTCCTCGCTGATCCGCTCGACTGCGGCCCAGCCTTCCCAGGTGGGTGCGCGGTCGGCGGAGAGGAGTTCCTTGGCCTCGCTGTCCACGGCGTCCGTGACCTCGTCGAAACGGGCGGCGACGGTGTCCAGGAAGTAGCCGGACACATCGGCGTCGGCGAGTTCGCGGTAGTGCTTCGCTCCGTGGAAGTCGTCGGGGCCGACGAGATCGGCGCGCAGGACGGTACGGGAGATGAGCCCGGAGACAGTGGAGTTGAGGCAGGCGGAAGGGATGAGGAAGTCCTCACGGGTGCCATAGGTCCGTACGCAGCCACCGGGGTCGGCGAGCACCGCGATCTCGGGGTGGAAGTCGTCGAACTCGCGTAGTGCGTCGGCCAGTTCGCGAGTGATGGCGCCCTTGCCGGTCCAGCCGTCGACGAAGACGATGTCGGCAGGGTTGTGGTGGGCCGCGAGCCACCGGACGGCATTGGTGTCGATGCCACGGCCACGCACGATGGAGATGGCGTAGTGCGGCAGATCCAGGCCGTGCCGGTGTTGGGCCCAGCGGCGCATCAGGATGCCCACGGGTGTGCCGGCTCGGGCGAGTGAGACCAGGACGGGCAGGGCCTGTGTGGCTTCCCGCGACGTGGGGTCGGCGTAGCGGCGCGGATGCTCGGCCAGCACGGTCTCGGTGACGGTGCCGACGGCACGGGCGATGCGGGCTGCCGAGGTGTCGAGGGCGGACCGGAAGAGTTCCTGGTATTCGGCACTCGGCTGGTATTCGACGGGCAGTGACTCCGCGTAGTGGGCACCGCCCCTCTGGATCGCCTCTTCGCGCTCCTCCGTCGGGGCTTCCAGTTCCACGTCGGACAGGTCCTGGAGGAGCCAGCCGACATCGTCGGCCGCGTACGAGGAGAAGGCGGGGCCACGGAGAGGGGCGGGCAGCATGGGGGGTTCCTGCCGGTCGGGGACGTGCGAGGAAGCGGGGAGGTACGAGGGGACGACGGCGAGCAGGACACGCGGGACATGAGCGGCGAGCTGGGCGAGCAGGCCGCCCGGAGCGTGCAGTTCCGGGGAGTCCGCCGGGGAGTCGACGACCGCGACGACGGCGTCGAAGCCGCCGCCGGCGACGTTGTAGGCGTACCGGTCGCCGCTGCCGTCGCCGCCGGACGGGAAGGCCGCGGTGTCGTGGGCCGGGAAGACGAGACGGCTGCGTATCGCGTAGCCGGGGTCGTCCACGGCCAGAACGGGCGAGCGGGTCGTGGTCGAGTAGCGGACCTCGATGTCGGTGACGGACCGCTCCAGCTCCAGTGCGAGGCGTAGGGGCGCGTACATCAGCTCCTCGAAGCCGAGGACGAGGACTCGCCGGGCGTCGCCGAGCTGTTGGGCGAGTGCGGCGGCCATACCGGGCGCGGCGGCCTCGAAAAGCGCGCGGTGGGCCGGGGTGAAGCCGTGACGCCCGCCGTCGGGCAGCCCGGCGGGCCAGCCGAGCGGCACGCGCACGATGTCGCCACCCACCGCGTCGGGGACCCCCGGTCCCGGTTCCCGCCCCGGTCCCCGCCCAGGAGCGGCGTCGTACTCCGCGACCAGTGCCTGTCCCTTGGCCAGTACGCCCTCCGGAAGGGCGACCGTGCCCGAGGCCATCGCCACCAGGTCGACGCGGGCGCCGATGTCCAGGGCGAATTCCGCGAGCCGGCCCTGGTCGGCGGCTGAGCGCATGTCGACGAGAGCCACGATCACGTACCACCGGCGCGGGTAGCGGGCATGCAGAGCGCGAATCGTGTTGAGAACCGTGTTCCCGGTGGAGAACTCGTCGTCCACGAGGACGAGCGGCCCGTCGTCCGCCAGCAGCTCCGGATTCTCCGGGAGCAGCAGGTGCGAGGTGGCGTGCGAGTGGGACTCCTCGAAGCCGCCCGCGGAGGCGACACCGGGCACCGGACGGCGGGTGGAGTGCAGGTACGGGGCGCGTGCCGCGCCGTCGGCCACCGAGTGGCCGAGGCCGGTCGCGGTCTCCGCGTAGCCGAGGATCACGGCCCGCTCGACGGCATCGCCCAGCAGGTCCCGTACGCGTTCGCCGAGGGCCACGCCCGCGCCGTGCACGACGGAGGGACGCTGCGGGACGTGTTTACCGAGAACGTTCGAGACGAGGAGGTGGGCGCGCTTGGGGTTACGGCGCAGGGCCAGGCCCAGCAGCTCGCGCAGTTCGTCGCCGCCGACCAGCTCTATGCCGAGCCGTTCGGCGACCCATGACCCCGACCACACCACGTTGCCGTTCTCCTCTGTCGTCTCGCGCGCCCCCGCCGTCTCACGCACCTCTGCCGTCTCGCGCTCGTCTCCGGGCATCCCGCTCACTCCACCAGCCCCGCCGCCAGCAGCTCCACGAAGCCGATGTCCTCCTTGGCGACGCCGAAGGCCTCGGCGCGCTGCATGGTGCGTTCGGCCCAGGCGCGGTGGGGCTTCACCTCATTCATCTTGTTCGTGTACGAGGAGCGCAGCACGCCTCCCCCGCCCCGCTCCGGCCGCAGGATGTCCTGGGCGTCGCTGAACTCCTCGTGGCTGACCACCGACAGCGCGTGCACAGGCATCACGTGGGAGGGGTGGATGCAGGTCTTGCCCACCAGCCCGTTGGCCTGGTCGAGCTGGATCTCGCGCAGCAGCCCGTCGAGGTCGTGTTCGATCAGGGCGGTGCGCAGTTCCTCGGCGCGTCCTTCGAGGAAGGGGCTGCGGCGCAGCTGCGGTTTGAACATCCGCTCGTGGAGCCGGAAGTACTCCCACACGGGGCCGGTGATCGTGAAGCCGGTGCCGTCGGAGCGGCCGAGGACGTTCACCACGTCGGCGATGACGGAGGCGACTATGCGTACGTCGTACGCGGTCATGTCGGGCGAGCGGCGGAGCCCGTAGGCGGAGCAGAAGTCGGTGACGCCGAGCCGCAGCGCCAGTACCCGCTCCCGGTACTTGTCGACGGTGCGGGCGATGCCGGAGAGGGTCTCGGCCCGTGTCTCCAGATGCAGCAGCTGGGGCGATTCGAGCACGGGCATCGCGAAGAGCCGCTGCCCGCTCTCATGTTCGGCTGAAATCAGTGCCTCAAGGAAGGGAACCCCACGCTCCTCGGTGAACTTCGGCAGTACAAATCCAGACAGGATGTGGGCGGCCTGGCCGAGTCGGCGCACGAGGTCGGGTATCTGGCCGGGTTCGCGGACCCGGATGAAGAGCAGTGGCAGCTCCACGCCACGCCGGTCGAGGTCGGCGAGCTGCCGGAGCACGTTCTTCTCGGCCCCCTCGACCTCGGAGTCGTCGATGGAGTCCTCCAGGCACAGCACCATCGACACAACGCCTCGTCCTGCCAGCTTGACGATGTCGTCAGCGAGCCGCGGCCTGGTCGCCGGGCTGTAGAGGGTGGCCCCGAGGGCTGCCGACAGCATGCGGGCCGGGGAGGCCGAGGAGAATTCGGCGGGCTCCCGATGGAACAACGCCTGCCGGGCAGCGGGCAGAATATGCCCGAAGTGACGCATTTTCTTCCCCCCATACTGCCACTGTGGTCGCGTTGACATGTGGCCGGTAATAGTACGTATGGACGGGAGTCAAGAGTTCCACGCCTGCATGAATTCCAGGTAACTCGTCCACTTCTCGCCCCTCTCCTACCCTCTCTCGCCCTCCTCTCGCCGCCTTCTCACCTCTCTCCACCATGCCCCCACGTTGTCCGCGCGGCCTGCGGGAAGGCAGGATGACGGGCATGACGCACGCGATGGTGAAGGGCTCGAACGTCCCCCTCGACGCCATGGCCGTAAGGGCTGTGCTGCGCTGGACGCCGGGGGCGGGGGTGCCCGATGTGGACGCGTCGGCGCTTCTGCTGAGTCCGGAGGGGCGCGTCCGCTCCGACGAGGACTTCGTCTTCTACAACCAGCCTCGCCATCCGTCGGGCCTGGTCAGGCGGCTGCCGAAGAAACAGGTGCCCGAAGGGCTCACCGACACGATCGAGGCCGATCTGGCCGCGCTCGACCCGAGCGTCGACCAGGTGGTGCTCGCGGCGTCGTCGGACGGGGCGAGTTTCCAGCACGTGCACGACCTGCGGGTCCTGCTGTACGACGCGGGGCAGGCCGACGGCGACCCGTTGGCGGTGTTCGAGGTACGCCCGGAGACCGGCGAGGAGACCGCGATCATCTGCGGCGAGCTCTACCGGCGCGGGAACCACTGGAAGTTCCGGGCGGTGGGCCAGGGCTATCCGACCGGTCTGATCGGGCTGGCGACGGCCTTCGGCATCTCGGTCGACGAAAAGGAAGGGGCCGACGGGACCGTGCAGGGCGCGGACGGTGTGACTGCGCTGATCCCCGGCCGGCCCGGACCGGCGCACGGCGCGCCACAGGCGCCGCACATGCCGCCCGCGCAGCAGCCGCATTTCCCGGCCCAGCCACAGGGGCAGTCCGGCTACGGCTACCCGCAGCCGGCCTCCGCCCAGCCTGCCTACGGGTATCCCCAGCCCGCGTCCGCGCAGCCCGCTTACGGCTATCCGCAGCCGGCCGCGGCGGCGGCTCCCGCACCGGACCCGAATTTCCGGCTGCCCCCGATGGGCCCGCAGTTCGTACGGCCTTAGGCCCCGGACAGGGCCTAGCCGTCGTGGCCCCTCAGGTCTTCGTCTTGTACCCCCGCCCCCACTGCAGGCCCCACCCGTACAGCCGGTCCAGCTCCGCCTGGAAGCCATACACGAACTTCACCTCGCGCCGTACCACCAGATCGCCCTTGACGGTCTCCAGCGAGAACACCGCGCAGGACCGGGCCTGCGGGGCCTGCTCGTCCAGTTCGATCTCGATGCGCGGGCCGTTGCTCGGGTAGAGCGTGACGTTGGCGTGTGTCCGGTCGAAGGCCGGGGTGCGGTCGTAGATGTAGACGAAGACGAGCAGCCGTTTGATCTCTTCGCGGTGGTCGAGGTTGATGAATATCGTCTCGCCGGACGGGGCGCCGAAGCGGTCGTCGCCGCTGAGTTTGACGTAGGGCGGCTCGTTCAGACTGCCGAAGAATCCGCCCAGCGGCTGCACAACACCCTTGCTGCCGTCGGCCAGTTCGTACATGCACCCGATGTCGAGGTCGACGTTGACCACACCCAGCGTGTGCGCCTGCACCACTTCGGGCTTGAAGAGTTTGAAGGGATGCCGCAGCAGTCCGCCGCCCTGCTTCGACCGTCCCTCGATGTCCGAAGTACGCATCCGCCACGACAGGTTGACCCGTAGATTCCCGGTGGCCGCGCCCTGCTTGGTGAGCGAGACCGACGGATTGCGCTTGGTCAGCTCGATCGAGTTCGTCGAGGCGCTGCCCGAATCGAATTGCGACGCCTTGTTTCGCCACAGATTGTCCCAGAAGGCCATTCCCGCCCCACCCCCACCATTTCCCACTTGTCGGATGCCCGGCCCGTACAGAACGTGAACAGCGGGACGGCCGGAAGGCTTCCGCCTCAGGCCGCCCCGCTCAGAGCGTTCCCGCTATCCCCTCCTGGTCACACCCAGGAGGCGGACTCAGACATGGACTGTTGTCTTGTCCTCCGAATCCTCGCCACCTTCAGCCGCAACTCGCTTGTTGCGGACCACGGATGACCAGAAGGAGGCTGCGATCAGTAGCACACCGACGAGGCCGGTGATGACCTCGCTGATCTCGTGCTCGATGGTGATGAGCAGGATCACGGCGAGCGCGCCGATCGCGTAGTGGGCGCCGTGCTCCAGGTAGACGTAGTCGTCCAGCGTGCCCTGGCGGACGAGGTAGACGGTGAGCGACCTGACGTACATCGCGCCGATACCGAGGCCGAGCGCCATCCAGAAGATGTGGTTCGTGATGGCGAAGGCGCCGATGACTCCGTCGAAGGAGAAGGAGGCGTCCAGGACTTCGAGGTAGAGGAAGAGGAAGAACGCGGCCTTGCCGGCGAGGCCGATGGCGGAGACCTGCTTGCCTTCGGCCTTGGCCTTCTCCTCCTCCTCGTGTTCGCGCTCCTCTTCCTCTTCGAGTTTGTTCTCGAAGTAGCTGGAGAGCCCGTTCACAACGAGGTAGGTGACCAGACCGGCGACACCGGAGAGCAGTACGGTGGCCGATTTGTCCTGGTAACCGGTGCTGGTGTGCGCGTTGGTGGCGAACGTCATCGCCGTGATGAGCAGAATGATCAGCGCGACGCAGACCGACAGCATGTCGACCTTGCCGAGCTTGGACAGCGGGCGCTCCAGCCAGGCGAGCCACTTGTGGTCGCGCTCGTCGAAGATGAAGTCCAGGAAGATCATCAACAGGAACATGCCACCGAAGGCGGCGATCGCCGGGTGCGCGTCGGTGACAAGGGCCTCGTACTGTTCAGGTTTGTCCAACGCCAACTGGACGGCCTCGATGGGGCCGACCTGGGCACTGATCGCCACGATGGCGACGGGAAACACCAGCCGCATACCGAACACGGCGATCAGGATGCCGACGGTGAGGAAGATCTTCTGCCAGAAGGCGTTCATCTTCTTCAAGACCCCGGCATTGACAACGGCGTTGTCGAACGACAGGGAGATCTCAAGGATGGAGAGGATCAGTACGATCCCGAACGCCTCCCACCCCCACTGCCAGGCCGCGAAGGCAAGGCCGAGCGCCGTGATGGCGAACGACCAGCCGAAGGTTTTCAGGACCACTGCTACCCCATCTGGTGTCTAACGGGTTTTCCCCCGCGCAGAGACTGCTTTACGAAACATTGACCCCGAAGTCTAGAGCGATGCCTCGCAGCCCCGACGCGTACCCCTGTCCCACGGCCCGGAACTTCCACTCGCCCCCGTAGCGGTACAGCTCGCCGAAGATCATCGCGGTCTCCGTCGAGGCGTCCTCCGTCAGGTCGTAGCGGGCGAGCTCCTGGCCGTCCGCCTGGTTCACGACGCGGATGAACGCGTTGCTGACCTGGCCGAACGTCTGTCCGCGAGCGTCGGCGTCATGGATCGACACCGGGAAGATGATCTTGTCGACGTGTCCGGGGACGGCGGGGAGGTTGACCAGCAGGGACTCGTCGTCGCCGTCGCCCTCACCGGTCAGATTGTCGCCCGTGTGCTCGACGGAGCCATCGGGGCTGGTGAGGTTGTTGTAGAAGATGAACCAGTCGTCGCCGAGCACGCGCCCTGACTGGCAGAGCAGTGCGCTGGCGTCGAGGTCGAACGGCGCTCCGGTGGTGGAGCGCGCGTCCCAGCCGAGACCGATCAGCACCTGGATGAGATTCGGTGCGGCCTTGGAGAGGGAGACATTGCCCCCCTTGGCGAGTGTGACGCCCATGATGGTGAAGTCCTCCCCGATGTGACGTGAAACCGGGCACGGCGCGCCTGACGCCGTACTCGTGGTGCATGTACGTGGTGCGCGTACGTGGTGCATGTACGTGGTGCGTGTGCGAAGCGGGCCGGGACCCGCACGGTGAGGCGCGTCCGGCGCCGCACTCGGACGTGCGGCGCCGGACGGACCGACCAGCGGCTCAGACGTTGACGCCGAAGTCCTGCGCGATGCCACGCAGGCCAGAGGCATACCCCTGTCCGATGGCGCGGAACTTCCACTCGGCGCCATTTCGGTAAAGCTCTCCGAAGACCATCGCGGTCTCGGTCGACGCGTCCTCCGTCAGGTCGTACCGCGCCAGCTCGTTGTTGTCCGCCTGGTTGACGACGCGGATGAACGCGTTACGCACCTGGCCGAAGGACTGCTGGCGGTTCTCCGCCTCGTAGATCGAGACCGGGAACACGATCTTGTCGATGTCCGCGGGGACGGCGGCGAGATTGACCTTGATGGCCTCGTCGTCGCCCTCGCCCTCACCGGTGGTGTTGTCGCCGGTGTGCTCGACCGAGCCGTCGGGGCTCTTGAGGTTGTTGAAGAAGACGAAGTTTCCGTCAGTGGTGACCTTGCCCTCGGCGTTGGTCAGCAGGGCGCTGGCGTCGAGGTCGAAGTCGTTTCCGGTGGTCGTGCGGACGTCCCAGCCCAGACCCACGGTGACCGCGGTCAGGTTGGGCGCGGCCTTGGTCAGCGAGACGTTGCCGCCCTTGCTGAGGCTGACTCCCACGAGTCCTCCCTTGATGAGTTTCACAGGGGCGGGCGGCCTCGGGTGTCGGCCGCTGCGGCGGCCGTCGCCGTGCGTCGCGCGCCCCCTGGTGCAATTGGCATCGGATCAACGACTGGATCCTAGTGACCGGTTCCCGCCCCTTGTGCGGTTTACGGCGGACAACCCCGCTCCCACATGGGTTTTCGTGCGAGACCCCGCCCACGAGTGGCGAGTTGTCGTCACAGAGCGGCGAGAGCCTTGACGTACTCGTCAAGATCACGTGCGTCCGGCAGGGCGTTGACGACCGACCAGCGCACCACGCCTTCCTTGTCGATGATGAAGGTCCCGCGCAGCGCGCAGCCCTTGTCCTCGTCGAAGATCCCGTACGCCCGTGAGGTCTGCCCGTGCGGCCAGAAGTCCGACAGCAGCGGATACTCCAGGCCTTCCTGCTCGGCGAAGATCCGCAGGGCGTGGATGGAGTCGGTCGAGACGGCGAGCAGCTGGGTGTCGTCGTTGACGAAGGTGGGCAGCTCGTCACGGAGCGCGCACAGCTCGCCGGTGCAGACGCCGGTGAAGGCGAACGGGTAGAAGAGCAGCACCACGTTCTTGCCGCCACCGTTCCCCCCGTCCCCGCCATCCTCGTCACCCGCCGGGCCGCCCCGGAAGTCGGAGAGCCGCACGGTCCGCCCGTGGTTGTCCTTCAGGGTGAAGTCCGGCGCCTGCGTGCCGACCGCGATCCCGGCCGGTCCCGACCCCGCCACTGTCTCCGTCATCCGCCCCTGCCCCTCGTCTCCGGCCCCACCGGCCGCTCGGCCGACCGCACCCGCCACCCTACGCAAGGGCCCCCGTCGGCGGATGCCGACGGGGGCCGTCAGTGCGTACGAGGCGTGCGAGGCGTGTGGGCCCGGCCGCCGCTGCTTCGGCTTGCGCGCTCGGATGCGGCGCCCGCTCTCAGCGCTTGGACTTCGCCGCCTTGGGCGTGACCAGCCGGCTGCCCGTCCAGTCCTTCCCGGCGTTGAGGCTCTTGGTCTGCGCCAGGCCTGCGGTCTGGGCGGCCTCGTTGATGTCGCTGGGCTCGACGTAGCCGTCACGGCCGGTCTTCGGCGTCAGCAGCCAGACCGCCCCGCCTTCGTCGATCAGACCGATGGCGTCCACCAGCGCGTCCGTCAGGTCGCCGTCGTCGTCGCGGAACCACAGCACGACGGCGTCGGCCACGTCCTCGTAGTCCTCGTCGACGAGCTCCTGGCCGATGACGGCCTCGATGGACTCACGGAGCTCCTGCTCGACGTCGTCGTCGTAGCCGATCTCCTGGACCACCTGTCCGGGTTCGAACCCAAGCCTCGCGGCAACGTTGGTCCGTTCCTCCGCGTGGTCCGCGGTCGCGCTCACGGATTGCCTCCTGATCATGTTTTGGAAAATGCTTCAGCCACGCGCGTACGCGGGGTGCTGGCGGTAGTCCACACGGGCCGGGCGGATCGCGCAAGTACCCGACGGCCGAGACCGCCGAAACGGGTACGTTCCGGGCCGCTTCACCTCATCTCCTGACACCCCTGTATCGCTGGCCGTCATAGCTGCGGAGAGCTTCCTCCATGTTTGTCATCCTACGCGGCTTCGGTCCGCCATTCGGGTCCGAACGGCCGAACGAAACGCATAGCCGCCTTGGGCGTAAGATTGCGATTTGGCCGGACGCGGAGCACGGCGGACGGCCGGGCGGGCTACGTGATCGGGCGGAATTCGCCGCAGTGTGAGGGTTACCCCTCGGTAGAGGTGACGTTTCCGTCGCCGCGGTACACGATGGATACGCCGTACGGCCCGCTCCCCGTGCCTGTTCCCCGGCGGCAGCAGAGGCAAGCACTCCCAGCGCAAGCGCGGTACCCAGCAGGACCCACAGGCGTGCCCCGCACGGATGAGGTGACCGGTCGGACGACCGGACCCGGCCCGGACGCGAGGCGCGACACGACCCGAACAGCGAAGGAACAGTGTGGCTTCCGGATCCGATCGCAACCCGATCATCATTGGCGGCCTTCCCAGCCAGGTCCCGGACTTTGATCCTGAGGAGACCCAGGAGTGGCTCGACTCTCTCGACGCCGCCGTCGACGAGCGGGGGCGTGAGCGCGCCCGCTATCTGATGCTCCGCCTGATCGAGCGCGCGCGTGAGAAGCGCGTGGCCGTGCCCGAGATGCGCAGCACCGACTACGTCAACACGATCGCGACCAAGGACGAGCCGTTCTTCCCCGGCAACGAGGAGATCGAGCGGAAGGTCCTCAACGCGACCCGGTGGAACGCCGCGGTGATGGTCTCCCGCGCGCAGCGCCCCGGCATCGGCGTCGGCGGCCATATCGCCACCTTCGCGTCCTCCGCCTCCCTGTACGACGTGGGCTTCAACCACTTCTTCCGGGGCAAGGACGCCGGGGACGGCGGCGACCAGATCTTCTTCCAGGGGCACGCGTCGCCGGGCATCTACGCCCGCGCCTTCCTGCTGGACCGGCTCAGCGAGGCGCAGCTCGACGCCTTCCGCCAGGAGAAGTCGAAGGCCCCGAACGGGCTGTCCAGCTATCCGCATCCGCGGCTGATGCCGGACTTCTGGGAGTTCCCGACGGTCTCGATGGGCCTCGGTCCGCTCGGTGCGATCTACCAGGCGCGGATGAACCGCTACATGGAGGCGCGCGGTATCGCCGACACCTCCCGCTCGCATGTGTGGGCGTATCTGGGCGACGGCGAGATGGACGAGCCGGAGTCGCTGGGTCAGCTGTCGATCGCGGCGCGTGAGGGTCTGGACAATCTGACGTTCGTCGTCAACTGCAACCTCCAGCGGCTCGACGGCCCGGTGCGCGGCAACGGCAAGATCATCCAGGAGCTGGAGTCGCAGTTCCGCGGTGCCGGCTGGAATGTCATCAAGCTGGTCTGGGACCGCTCCTGGGACCCGCTGCTGGCACAGGACCGCGACGGTGTGCTGGTGAACCGGCTGAACACGACGCCGGACGGGCAGTTCCAGACGTACGCCACGGAGACCGGCGCGTACATCCGTGAGCACTTCTTCGGTGGCGACCAGCGGCTGCGCGCCATGGTCGAGAACATGACCGACGAGCAGATCCTGCATCTGGGGCGCGGTGGCCACGACCACAAGAAGGTGTACGCGGCGTACGCGGCGGCGAAGGCGCACACCGGCCAGCCGACCGTGATCCTCGCGCAGACCGTGAAGGGCTGGACGCTGGGTCCGAACTTCGAGGGCCGCAACGCGACGCACCAGATGAAGAAGCTGACGGTCGACGATCTGAAGGGCTTCCGCGACCGGCTGCATCTGCCGATCACGGACCGGGAACTGGAGGACGGGCAGCCGCCGTACTACCACCCGGGCAGGGACTCCGAAGAGATCCAGTACATGCACGACCAGCGCAGGAGCCTGGACGGCTATGTGCCGACCCGTGTGGTGCGGTCGAAGCCGCTTGAGCTGCCCGGCGACAAGACGTACGCGACGGCGAAGAAGGGGTCGGGGCACCAGTCGATCGCCACGACGATGGCGTTCGTGCGGGTGCTGAAGGACCTCATGCGGGACAAGGAGATCGGCAGGCGTTTCGTGCTGATCGCGCCGGACGAGTACCGCACGTTCGGCATGGACGCGTTCTTCCCGAGCGCGAAGATCTACAACCCGCTTGGCCAGCAGTACGAGTCGGTCGACCGTGAACTGCTGCTGGCGTACAAGGAGTCGCCGACCGGGCAGATGCTGCACGACGGCATCTCGGAGGCGGGCTGTACGGCGTCGCTGATCGCGGCGGGTTCGGCGTACGCGACGCATGGCGAGCCGCTGATCCCGGTGTACGTCTTCTACTCGATGTTCGGTTTCCAGCGGACCGGCGACCAGTTCTGGCAGATGGCCGACCAGTTGGCGCGCGGTTTCGTCCTGGGCGCGACCGCCGGGCGTACGACCCTGACCGGTGAGGGTCTTCAGCACGCCGACGGCCACTCGCAGCTGCTCGCCGCCACGAATCCGGGCTGTGTCAGCTACGACCCGGCGTTCGGGTACGAGATCGCGCACATCATGCAGGACGGGCTGCGCCGGATGTACGGGCAGCCGCATCCGGGCGAGGACCCGAACGTCTTCTACTACCTCACGGTGTACAACGAGCCGATCCAGCACCCGGCCGAGCCTGAGAACGTGGACGTCGAGGGCATCCTCAAGGGCGTCTACCGCTACAAGCGGGGCGAGAGCGGCGCGGTCCCGGCGCAGATCCTGGCGTCCGGCGTGGCCGTGCCGTGGGCGGTCGAGGCGCAGCGGATCCTCGCCGAGCAGTGGGACGTTCGGGCGGACGTGTGGTCGGCGACGTCGTGGAACGAGTTGCGCCGTGAGGCCGTCGAGGTGGAGCGGTACAACCTGCTGCACCCGGAGGAGGAGCAGCGTGTTCCGTATGTGACGCGCAAACTGTCCGGCGCCGAGGGCCCGTTCGTGGCGGTCTCGGACTGGATGCGCGCGGTGCCGGACCAGATCGCGCGCTGGGTGCCGGGGACGTACCAGTCGCTGGGCGCGGACGGTTTCGGCTTCGCGGACACGCGAGGCGCGGCCCGCCGGTTCTTCCACATCGACGCGGAGTCGATCGCCCTGGCGGTGCTCACGGAGCTGGCCAGGGAGGGCAAGGTCGACCGTTCGGTGCTGAAGCAGGCCGTGGACCGCTATCAGCTGCTGGACGTGGCGGCGGCGGACCCGGGCGCCGCGGGCGGTGACGCGTAGCGGACAGCCGGTAGTACGCGGCTGGTGGCCGGTCCGGTGGTTACGGGGCCGGCCACCGTGCGTGGCGCGGGCAGCACCCCGGACACGCGCTGGCCGGTACGTTCCCTACTCTTTGCGGCCATGAAGGAAATACCCGCGCGGGTCCGCTGGGAGCGCCGCACGCAGCGGCCGTTGCTGGCGCTCGCGCTGCTGTTCGGCGTCGCGTACGCCCTGCCCATCGTGATGCCCGGCGCGCACGGCACCGTCACCCGCGCCTGTGCGGTCGTCGAGTGGGTGGTGTGGGGTCTGTTCGCGACGGACTACACGGTACGGGTCGTACTGGCCCGCGCCCGTTGGCAGTTCGTCCGCCGTCATCCGCTGGATCTGCTCGCCGTACTGCTGCCGATGGTGGCGCCCCTGCGGCTGCTGCGGGTCGTCGCGACGCTGCTGCTGGTCGGGCAGCGGGCGAGGATCGCGAGCCAGATCAGGCTCACGACGTATGTGGTGGGGTCGGTCGCGGGTCTGATGATGTTCGGTTCGCTGGCCGTGCTGGAGGTCGAACGCGACTCCCCCGACGGCAACATCAAGACGCTGGGTGACGCCGTGTGGTGGTCGTTCACGACGATGACCACCGTCGGGTACGGCGATCTGTCGCCGACGACCGGGCTCGGGCGGCTGCTCGCCATCGGTCTGATGCTGAGCGGGATCGCGCTGCTCGGGCTGATCACGGCGAACATCGCCACCTGGTTCATCTCCCGCTTCGAGCAGGAGAGCGCGGGCGAGAAGCGCCAGACGGCCGCGATCGAGCTGCTGACGGAGGAGGTGCGGGAGCTGCGCGCGGAGGTGGGCCGGCTGTCGGGTGCCGCCGTGCCCGCTCAGGCAAGGGAGAGCGACGGTACGGCAGCCGGCCCGCCGCTCAGCGCTCCCAGACCTTGAAGGCCCGTACCCGGTAGGGCGACTGGGGCACCCAGGTGCCGTCGCCGGGGTACGTCTCGAACTCGCCGGTCTCCTCGCACTCGTGCGACTGGTAAGTGGTGACGGGCCGCCCGGTGCGGTTGGCCAGGGACTGTGCGTCGGTGCCGGGCGGCAGCGGGACGCAGTTCTGGATCTCGGTGCGGAACAGTTCATGGGTCTGCCGCTCGCCCCGGAAATCCGGTTTCCCCCACAGACAGAGTTCGCCGGGCCCGCAGGCGTCACGTGGCAGCGCGACGGCCGTGGCGGCCGTGGCGGCCGTGGCGGCCGTGGCGGCCGTGGCGGTCGGCAGCAGGGTGGTGGCGGCCAGGGTGGCCGCGGTGAGCAGAGCGGCAGGCGTGGTCGTACGCATCGCTGTACGCATGGTGGTGAACCCCCGTGTGGTGCTGATCAGTTGTCCGCACTCTGGCCCGGCGACCCGCCCCACGGGAAGGGGATCTTGCCGGACTCCACCCGAACAGGCGACGGCCCCGCCGGGATGTCCGGGCGGGGCCGTCGCGCTGAATCACGTCCTGTTGACGCCGGTTGGGCGCGCCACGTCAGATGTGGACGCCGCCCCCGGCCGCGTCCGCGTTGTCGCCACGCTTGGTCTTGGTGGCGACGAACGCCGCGAGCACCGCGACCGCACCGGCGACCAGGAACGCGAGGCTCATCCCGGACACGAAGGTGTCCTGCATGACCCCGGTGATCTTGTCGAAGATGTCCGGCGTCATGCCGGGCGCCTCGGCCAGCTCGGGCGGGGCGACACCGATCTCGGCCGCCTGCTCCAGGGAGGGGTCCAGGGGCAACTGGATGCCGGCGTCCGTCCAGTTGCCCTCCAGGTCGGCGCTGACCTTGGAGGACATGACGGCGCCGAGCACCGCGGTGCCGAGCGCGCCGCCGACCTGCATCGCGGACTGCTGGAGACCGCCGGCCACGCCGGAGAGTTCCAGCGGCGCGTTGCCGACGATGACCTCGGTGGCGCCGACCATGACCGGGGCCAGGCCCATGCCGAGCAGGGCGAACCAGAGCGACATCACCAACGTGCCGGAGTCGGACGACAGGGTGGACATGCCGAACATCGCGACGGCCGTGGCGACCATGCCGCCGACCAGCGGGACGCGTGGTCCGAACTTGGTGATCAGCAGGCCCGCGACGGGCGAGGCGACGATCATCATGAGCGTCAGCGGCAGCAGATGCAGGCCGCTGTCGACCGGGCTCATGCCGTGCACGCCCTGAAGGAAGAACGTCACGAAGAACAGGCCGCCCATGAAGGCGAAGGCCATCAGCACCATCAGGATCGTGCCGGCGCTGAGCGGGACGGACCGGAACATGCTCAGCGGTACGAGGGGTTCCCTGACCTTCGTCTCCCAGACCGCGAACAGGACGAAGCACAGGACGGCGGCGCCCAGGAACGCCCAGGTGCCGACCGAGGTCCAGCCCCAGGACTCGCCCGCCTTGATGATCGCCCAGATCAGGGAGAACATCGCGGCCGACAGCAGCAGGATCCCGACGACGTCGAACGACTTCGGCGCCTTCACCGCTCGGTGGTCCTTGAGGATCACCAGGCCGAGGATCAGGGCGATGACGCCGACGGGCACGTTGACGAAGAACACCGACTGCCAGCTGACGTGTTCGACCAGCAGACCGCCGACGATCGGGCCACCGGCGGTCGAGGCGCCGATGACCATGCCCCAGATACCGATGGCCATGTTGAGCTTCTCGGCGGGGAAGGTGGCGCGCAGCAGGCCCAGGGCGGCCGGCATCAGCAGGGCGCCGAAGACGCCCTGGACGACGCGGAAGGCGACGACGAACGCCACGCTGTCGGAGAAGCCGATGACGGCGGATGCCGCGGCGAAGCCCGCGATTCCGATAAGGAAGGTCTGGCGGTGTCCGAAGCGGTCACCGAGCTTGCCCGCGGTGATCAGGGCCACGGCGAGCGCGAGAAGATAGCCGTTGGTGATCCACTGCACCTGGGCGAAGGTCGCGCCCAGATCCTCCTTGATCACCGGGTTGGCGATCCCGACGATCGTGCCGTCGAGCGCGACCATCATCACGCCGATGGCGACGGAGAAGAGCGTCAGCCAGGGGTGGCCACGCAGTCCCTTGGTGGCTCCCGGATCCGCGTCCTGCGGATCGTTCGGCGCCGATTTGACGGTGGTCTGACTAGTCATGGTCAGAGGTTAATGACAGCGTCTGACAGTTGACCATCCATTTCACTAGTCTGTAACTGTCAGGTGGCTCACATCTCATACCAGACCAGCATGAGTGCAGGAAGTGGACCGGAAGCGACAGGAAGGAGGACCGGCGAGTGACGGACGGGCAGCGGGCGGCACAGCACCCGACCGGACTGCGGGAGCTGAAGAAGCGGCGCACGCGGGACGCGCTGCTGCGGGTGGCGCTCGACCTGTTCACGACGCGGGGGTACGAGGAGACGACCGTCGACGAGATCGCCGAGGCCGTCGACGTCTCCCAGCGCACCTTCTTCCGCTACTTCGCCAGCAAGGAGGAGGCCGCCTTCACCATCCAGGACATGGTGGAGTCGCAAGTCCTGGCGGAGCTGCGTCAACGCCCGCCCGCGGAGTCCCCGTTCGAGGCGATGCACCACGCGGTACTGGCCGCCTGGAACCATATCAACGAGGCGATCGAGGCCGTGGTCCCGGTCGAACTGCATCTGCGCACCTACCGGATGATCGAATCCACGCCCTCGCTGCTGGCCGCGCATCTGCGGCGCGCCACCGAGCTGGAGGAGCAGCTCGCGCGGGTGATCGCGGAGCGCGAGGGGCTCGATGTGGAGACGGATCCGCGCCCGAGGGTGGCCGTCGCCGCGTTCTGCGGAGTGATACGGGTCACGGGACGGCTGTGGGGACAGGGCCGGGAGACCGGTCTGGACGGGCTCCTCGATCTCACGGAGTCGTATCTGGACCAGCTCGTGCCCGCGCTCGCGGGTGACTGGAGCGTCCGGGAGCACCCGCCGGCAACCAAGACCTGACGGGCGTTTTGCACCTAACGCCCCGTTATGCAGGGCCACGCATGTGCCGGGTACCTCGACATGTCTTCTAGGGTGTCCGGCAGTGAATTCCTTCGACTCCTCCCCGTCCCTGACCGCGTGGCGCACACTGCTGGCACTCGCTGTGGTCTTCGTGATGCTGGCGACCACCGGCTGGACGGCGCTCCAGCGGAACGGCCAGCACGGCACGGCGCGCGAAAGTGCGCTCTCGGCCTGGGAGAAGGGCCGCATCGGCGTCCTCGACCTGCCGGACCCCGGATCGTCCCCGCGCCGGCTGGCGGCGTTCTTCGCCTCGCTCACCGCCGCGCAGCGGGTCCGGCTCGCCGACCGCTACCCCCTGGTGGTGGGCAATCTCAACGGCGCACCCCTGACGCTCCGCTACCGCGCCAACCGGCTGGCAGTGCTCCAGGCGCGCGACGACGAGCGGGCGCGGATGCGGGACGACCGGGTGTCCGTCGAGGGGCAGCACCAGGCCGGCCGGCGGATGCACCGCTTCGAGTCGATGGCAGCCGACGGGCGCCGCATCCTCGCCTTCGACCCGACCGGCGCCGGCCGCGCCGCGGAGGTCTTCGGCGATCTCGGCAGCGCGACGCGCGTCTCGGTGGTGGTGCCCGGCGTCGACACGAACCTGCTGACGTTCGAGCGGACCGACCGCCCCTTCACCGCGCCGGTCGGCATGGCCGGCTCGCTGTACGACGCGGAGCGGGCCGCCTCACCCCGTACCCGTACCGCCGTCATCGCGTGGGCCGACTACACGGCGCCCTCCGGTGTCGGCGTGGACGCGGCGACCGGCAGGCTGGCCTCGGACGGCGCCGAACGGCTCAACGCGCTCACGTCGGCGCTCCCCGGCGATTCGCGGGTCTCGCTGATCTGCCACAGCTACGGCTCCGTGGTGTGCGGCCTCGCCGCGCGCCAACTGCCCGACCGGGTCACGGACGTGGCGGTCGCGGGCAGTCCCGGAATGCGGGCCGGGTCAGCGGGACAGCTGGAGACCCATGCCCGAGTCTGGGCGATGCGGGACCAGGACGACTGGATCCAGGTGCTGCCGTATCTGGAGGTCGGCGGGCTCGGCCACGGCGCCGACCCGATGACGCCGGACTTCGGGGCGCGGGTGCTGTCCGCGCGGGGCGCGGCCGGGCACGGGGGCTATTTCGAGCCGGGCACGGAGAGCCTGGAGAACTTCGCGGACATCGGGGTCGGTTCGTACCGGAACACCAGCTGCGCGGACGCCGGTGACGCCTGCCGGAGTGGAATCTCCGGCGACGAAGTGATCTGACGCGCGTAGAACTCACTGGGCCGGAGTGGCGACGTGGGGGCATTCGCCGCATACGATGAGGCACATGGGTGATGTGCTGGCCGGAAATCATGCCACCTGGGAGTTCGAAAGCGACTCCGTGCTCATCCGCTTCGAACGGGGGATACGCACGCCGAAGCTCTTCCAGGCACTCCGCGAACGGCGCGTACCGCACGAGGCGTTGGCGTCGGTGACGCTCTCCCCGGGCAAGCGCGGGACGGTGGTGCTGCACGCCGTACCCAGACCGGGAGCGGACCCGCTGATGGAGGCGGCGGCCGGTCAGCTCAAGGAATCCGGCGACCCGTACCGGCTGGTGCTGCCAGCGGAGCGCGAGACGCTCGCGGAGTATTACGCGGACGAGTTGCGCACCGCCGTCACCACGGCCGCGTCGCCGGACGAGCCGGCCGACCGCTTCCTGGTGACCGCTCCCCCACCGCCGCTGCACTTCAAGGCGTACGACGGCAAGGTGTCGTTCGACGGGTCCAAGGTGTCCTTCCGCTGGTTCTGGACCGGCGCGTCGTCGGCGAAGTGGAAGGCGGGCGACCAGCGCTTCGACGTCGCGGACCTCTGCGGGGTCGAGTGGCGCTCCCCCGAGGTCTTCGACGGCTACCTGCGGCTGCTGCGCCGGGGCGACCAGCAGCAGCCCACCCAGGCCGACCACGACCCGGCGGCCGTGGTGTTCGGCCTCGGCTACGGGCCGGTCCACGAGTCGCTGCCGTTAGCGGCGGCGGTCCTTCAGGCCGTACGGACCTCCGGCGCGGGCCCCGCCGTGACCGCCGGGCCCGGTTCCGTCCCGGTGCCGGCGATGGCGCAGGCCCGGCCCGACCCCGCCGACATCGCCGAGCGGATCCGGCACCTCGGGGAGCTGCACGACGCGGGACTGGTGACGGACGACGAGTTCCGCGCGAAGAAGGCCGAGCTGCTCGCCGAACTGTGATGACGGCAATCCCCTACTGGGGTATGAGGCCGGGTCCGGCACCTGGGTATGACGCAGCCCCGTACGCGCGCTGCATACGCTGAACCGGCCATGAGTACCGAAAAGCCACCTCCCCCGGCGTCCCCCGCCACCCGTGCCCGCGAGTCGCTGCGCTCGCTCGGCAGCGCCCTGCGCACCCCGGCCGGGTCCACGCAGCCGCTGCTGTCCCACGCCGCCAAGCCGTGGCAGCGCGCGATGCCGTACGTCATCGCGCTGGGCTTTGCCATCTCGCTGCTGCCGTCCACGACGAGCGTGCTCATGGGGGACTACGGGCTGGACGGCAGCTGGGCGGGGGCGCTGGCCACCGCGCAGGCCGCACCGCTGGTGCTCGCCGTGACCCGGCCGCTCCAGGCCTGGTGGATCATCTTCACCGCCGACATCGTTGGCGCGGTGATCCTCCTGACCTCGGCGGACGACCTGGACGGCCGGTCCTGGCCGTGGACGCCGATGGTCGTCGTCGGCTACCTCCTGCTGATGGTGTGCCTGGGGCTGCGCGAGCCTCGCCGTACGCTGCTGGCCGTCTGGCTGGCGACCGGAGCGGCGGGCCTGGTCTTCGAGCTGATCTCCCAGAAGCACAGCGACGGCGTGCATCTCCTGCTGTTCGTGCTCACCGGCGTGATCCTGCTCGTCACGGCCGCCGTGCGCGAGCGCGGGGACGCCCAGCGCAGACTGGTGGAGCAGGAGACCATCAGCGAGGTCGAGCGCGCCCAGCGCACGCTGCTGGAGGAACGGGCGCGTATCGCACGCGAGTTGCACGACGTGGTCGCCCACCACATGTCCGTGATCACGGTGCAGGCCGACTCCGCGCCGTACCGGATCGAGGGGCTGCCCGACGCGGCACACGAGGAGTTCTCCACGATCGCCGCAGCCGCGCGGGAGTCCCTGACCGAGATGCGGCGGCTGCTGGCGGTGCTGCGCAGCGACGGCTCGGCGAGCGAGCGGACGCCGCAGCCGGGGCTGAGCCGGGTCCAGCAACTCGTCGAGGCGACCGTACGGGCCGGGGTCCCGGCGGAGCTGTCCCTCGCGGCGGATCTGGGCCCCGTCCCGCCGTCCGTGGACCTCTCCGCGTACCGCATCATCCAGGAGGCCCTGTCCAACGTCGTACGGCACGCGCCCGAGGCGCCGACCCGCGTCTCGGTCACCGGCGACGCGGACTGGCTGACGGTCCTGGTCGTCAACGGGCCCGCGAGCGCCCGCACTTCACCATTGGAGAGCTCCGGCACCGGTCACGGGCTGATCGGTATGCGCGAACGCGTACGGTTGACCGGCGGCACGCTGGACACCGGGCCGCTGCCGGACGGCGGGTTCCGGGTCGCCGCGCGGCTGCCGCTGGCCACCACCCTCGACCCGACCGCGAAGGACCCGTCGTGACCATCCGCGTGATCATCGTCGACGACCAGGCCATGGTGCGGGCGGGGTTCGCCGCGCTGCTGTCGGCGCAGACCGACATCGACGTGGTCGGCGAGGCGCCGGACGGGCGCCAGGGCATAGAGATCAGCCGCGCCACCCACCCCGACGTAGTCCTGATGGACGTCCGGATGCCGGAGATGGACGGCCTGGCGGCGGCACGCGCGCTGCTGGACCCCCCGGTGGGGGTGGTGCACCGGCCGAGGGTGCTGATGCTGACCACGTTCGACGTGGACGACTACGTGTACGAGGCGCTGCGCGTCGGCGCTTCCGGGTTCCTCCTCAAGGACGCGCCGCCGGCGGACCTGATCTCGGCGGTGCGGGTGGTCGCGGCGGGCGAGGCGCTGCTGGCGCCGTCCGTGACCCGCCGCCTGATCGCGGACTTCGCCCAACAGCGGCCGGCCCCGCGCAAGGACCGCTCGCTGCGGCTGAAGGGGCTGACGCCGCGCGAGACGGAGGTGCTGGAGCTGATCGCACGGGGCCTGTCGAACCAGGAGATCGCGGAGCACCTGGTGCTCGCGGAACAGACGGTGAAGACGCATATCGGCCGGGTGCTGGCGAAGTTGGGGCTGCGGGACAGGGCGCAGGCGGTGATTTTCGCGTACGAGTCGGGGCTGGTTGCCCCCGGCGGTTGAGGGGTTGGTATCACCCGGTCCCGGTGGCGGCTGGGTCCGTCCTCAAGCGCCGGACGGGCTGGGTGGTTGCGGTGGTTGCCGGGTGCCGCTCCGGGGTCATGCCCGGACGGCATGATTTACGGCGCGTGCACGGCTCGTTGGCCCCGAGGGAACCGGCATTCCCACGCGCCAC
>NZ_JBITIB010000049.1:0-35142 GCF_044458565.1 Streptomyces sp. NPDC050433
TCTGGCACAACGACAAAACCGGGCAACCCGTCAAACGATCCCTGGTCGCCTACGATCACTGACCGCGACGACAGCCCTTGGACTCATTCATCTAGGGGGTGTCTTGTCGGTCAGCCGGCGCCGGACGTCGCCTTCGCCTTACGGAGGTAGTACCACGCCATGTTCGAGGACAGCCCGGCCAGCAGCACCCACACGGCGCCGAGCCAGCCGCTCCCCTGCACGAAGGACACCACGGCCGCCACGACGGACAGCAGGCAGACGACGAAGGCGTAGAGAGCGAGGCGGGGCATGGGGTCGGCTCCTGTCGGGGGCGGGGAGGGCGGGGAGGACGTGGAGGGCGGGAAGGGCGTGCGTACGGCGCCCGTCCAGTGTCCCCCATGCGTCCCCCCACGCCCCGACCGCGTCAGACGTCGGTGACGCGCAGCCCCGCGTGCGCCTTGTAGCGGCGGTTGACCGAGATCAGGTTCGCCACCAGCGACTCCACCTGGTGCGCGTTGCGCAGCCGCCCCGCGAACACCCCCCGCATACCGGGGATACGGGCCGCCAGCGCCTGCACGATGTCGGTGTCGGCCCGCACCTCGCCGAGCACCATCACATCGGTGTCGATCCGCTCGACCGCCGGGTCCTGGAGCAGCACGGCCGACAGGTGGTGGAAGGCGGCGGTCACCCGCGACTCGGGCAGCAGGGCGGCGGCCTGTTCGGCGGCGCTGCCCTCCTCCGGCTTCAGCGCGTACGCGCCCTTCTTGTCGAAGCCGAGCGGGTTGACGCAGTCGACGACGAGCTTGCCCGCGAGTTCGTCCTTGAGCGATTCCAGCGTCTTGGCGTGGCCTTCCCACGGCACCGCGACGATGACGATGTCGCTGCGGCGCGCGCATTCCGCGTTGTCGGCGCCCTCGACGCCCGCGCCGAGTTCGGCCGCCGCCGCTTCGGCGCGCTCGGCGGCGCGGGAGCCGATGATCACTTTCTGCCCGGCCCGCGCCAGCCGGTAGGCGAGCCCGCGCCCCTGGTCGCCGGTGCCGCCGAGAACGCCGACGGTCAGGTCCGAGACATCGGGAAGCTCCCAGGGGTCCTTCGCGGGGGGTTTCTGCGTGCTGCCACTGTCGTCAGGAGAAGTCATGAGCTTGACATTACGTGTCGGTCCGGGAGCCCCCGGCATGACCCTCACGGCCCCCGCGCGCCCCCGCGCGCCCTCGCGCAACCGGAGCGACCCGTTCGGGTGATGCCGTACCGACCCCCGGCGCGGGAGCACGGCGCTGCGGCAGGATCCCGGCCCATGGATGCCGTACGCGTCGCCCTGCTCCGTGAAGTCCTGGCCGGTACGGAGTGGCCGGCGGCGACCCGCCGGTTCGCCGCGTCCCTGCGGTCCTCCGTCGTGTCGCACGGGGGCGGGCTGCTGCTGGTGGGGACGCGGGCGTACGAGCCGTGGCACCTGGCCGCGCATCTTGTGGACGAGGCGGCCTGGTCGGGCCGCCGGGAGCTGGCACCGCTGCTCGTACGGCACCGGGTACGGCCCGGCGACCCGGCGCATCTGGCCGTCGGGCTCGGCAGGCTGGAGGGGGCGGGACGGGGCGAGACGCTGCTGCTGGTGGCCCCCGAGCTGCCGGACGGCGGGCTGTTGGAGCGGGTGCACGGCGCGCGGCGGGCGGGGGCGACGGTGCTGTCGCTGGGGAGCGGGGACCCCGAGGTGGTGGGTCTGGCGCACGACGCGCTCACGGTCGCCCCGCCGGCACCGGAGGCCGCCCAGGGCATCGACCTCGACATGGTGCAGCACCTGGTGAGCGCGGCGGCGGGTGAGAACAGCCTGCCGTCGACGCGCGGCAGACGCCGCTTCCGGGACCGGCTGTCGCGGCTCGCCGACCAGTTGACCTCGCCGCCGCCCGCCCGCTGGTAAAGGATTTGCCGGTCATGACCGGCACGGCGCAGCATGGCCTCTCGTGACCAGAAAGCTCTCCGCGATCCTGCCGGACCTCACCCCGCTGCGCACACTGCGCGAGTTCCGACTCCTCTGGATCCAGGGCCTGGTGACCTATTTCGGCAGCTCCATGGCGATGATCGCGCTGCCGTTGCAGATCAAGGACCTCACGAACTCACCCCTGGCGGTCGGCGCGATGGGCGCCGTCGAGCTGGTCCCGCTGATCGTTTTCGGGCTGTACGGCGGGGCGCTCGCCGACGCCGTCGACCGCCGCAAGCTGATCCTGCTCTCCGAGGCGGGCCTCGGGCTCCTCGCGGTGGTCCTCCTGGTCAACGCGCTGCTGCCGCAGCCCGCCCTCTGGCCGCTGTACGTCGTGGCCGCGGGCGTCTCCGCCCTGGCGGGCATCCAGCGGCCCGCGCTCGACTCCCTGATTGCGCGGATCGTGCCGCACGCCCAACTGACCGCGGCGGCGGCGCTCAACGCGCTGCGCTGGCAGACCGCGGCGGTCGCGGGCCCGGCGGCGGCCGGTGTCGTGGTCGCGTTCTCGGGGTCGGCGACGGCGTACGCGCTGACCGTGACCGGGTTCGTCGCCTCCGTACTGATGTGCCTCCGGCTGCGGCCGGCACCACCTTCCAAGAAGGCGGCGAAGCCGTCGCTGCGCGGGATCGCCGAGGGCGCGCGGTACGCGTGGAGCAAACCGGTGCTGCTGGGCACGTACGTGGTCGACCTGAGCGCGATGTTCTTCGCCTTCCCGCTCGCGATCTTCCCGTTCCTGGCGGAGGACCTGGACGCGGAGTGGGCGCTCGGCCTGATGTACGGGGCGATTCCGCTCGGCTCCGTACTGATCAGCCTGACCAGCGGCTGGGCGTCGAAGGTCCGGCGGCACGGCCTGATGGTGGTGCTCGGCGCGGGCGGCTGGGGTCTGGCGATGACCCTGGCCGGCTGGATGCCGAACATCTGGCTGGTCCTGTCCTGCCTGATGCTGGCGGGCGTCGGCGACATGCTCAGCGGGCTGGGCCGGTCGACGATCTGGAACCAGACGATCCCCGAGGAGCTGCGGGGCAGGCTGGCGGGCCTGGAGGTGCTGTCGTACAGCGTGGGCCCGCAGCTCGGCCAGGTCCGGGCGGGCACGGTGGCCGGCTGGACGGGCACCCGCCCGGCGGTGTGGAGCGGCGGGGTGGCGTGCGTGGTGGCGGTGGGGCTGCTGGCGGCGGTGCTGCCGAAGCTGATGACGTACGACTCCGAGACGGACGAGGACGCGTTGCGGCGGAAGGCGCAGCAGGAGGCGGAGCTGGCGGCGGAGGCCGGGACGGGGGCCGGGACCGGTGCTGCCGGGGCCCCGGCGCCCGGGGCGGTGGCCTGACGCCTGCGGGTACGGGTCGAGGTGGGGGGTGTGTCTCCCCGTACCCGCCCCTTCCCGAAACCGGGGGCAGGCCCCCGGCGTGCACCGGGCAACACGTGGGAACCGGCCTCAGGGCCGGGGTCCGTCCTCAAACGCCGGACGGGCTGAGGTGCCGCACCGGCCGGAGAGGTCAATTCGCGGGTGGGTCCGCGGGCTTGTCGTGCCAGCGGGGGTCCGTCTCCCATTCCGCGTTCCGCTCGGCCGCCGTCTCCATCGCGCGCTCCGCCTCCTGGCGGGAGGCATACGGCCCGAAGCGGTCCTTGGCCGGACAGTCCGGGCCCTCCTCGACCCGCTTGTGCTGGAGGCAGTAGTACCACTCCCCCGGCTTACCCACCGTGCGCTTCTTGAACAGGGCCATCGTGGGCTCCTTCCTCTGATCACCATGCTGCCCCACCGGCGGCTTTTGAACGCTGGTTAGACTCGCTGGTATGTCTGGCCAGTCACTGCTCGTGCCCGGGGAACTCTCCCCCGTCCGTTCCGTTCCCGGAAGAATCCGGCGCCCCGAGTACGTCGGGAAGCCCCTGCCGACCCCGTACACCGGGCCGGAGGTGCAGACCGACGAGACCGTCGAGCTGATGCGGATCGCCGGGCGGATCGCCGCCCAGGCGATGGAGGAGGCCGCGAAACACATCGCGCCGGGCGTCACGACCGACGAACTCGACCGGGTCGCACACGAGTTCATGGTCGACCACGGGGCGTATCCGTCCACCCTGGGCTATCGCGAGTTCCCGAAGTCGCTCTGCACCTCGATCAACGAGGTCATCTGCCACGGAATCCCGGACTCCACCGTGCTGCGCGACGGCGACATCGTGAACCTCGACGTCACGGCCTACATCAACGGCGTGCACGGCGACAACAACGCCACCTACTTCTGCGGTGACGTCGACGAGGAGTCGACGCTGCTGGTCGAACGGACCCGAGAGTCCCTGAACCGGGCCATCAAGGCCGTCAAGCCCGGCCGGCAGGTCAATGTCATCGGCCGTGTCATCGAGTCGTACGCCAAGCGCTTCGGTTACGGCGTGGTCCGCGACTTCACCGGGCACGGCATCAACTCGTCGTTCCACTCCGGGCTGATCATCCCGCACTACGACAGCCCGCACGCGACGACCGTCATGCGGCCCGGCATGACCTTCACCATCGAGCCGATGCTCACGCTCGGCACCCACGAGCACGACATGTGGGACGACGGCTGGACCGTGGTGACGAAGGATCGCAGGCGGACCGCCCAGTTCGAGCACACGCTCGTGGTGACGGACACCGGTGCGGAGATCCTGACCCTGCCCTGACCCGACCCTTCCCTGACCTGGCCCACTGCGGGTGTCCCGCGCGCGATCATGGGGTATCACTTTTACCGACAGGACGTCGGGAACCAGTTGACTTAGGTAAGCCTAAGTAGGAGGATCGGCGAAGGCAGGCGCCCGTGCTGCCCCGCCGGATCTCGGTCTGGTTATCCGTCCCCCTCGGTCCCCGGAGGCCCGCCTTGGACGCAACCGCCACAGCCACCCCCTTCTCCACGCTGATCCGCGTCGCCTCGCAGGACAAGCACGCGGAGGTGAACGGCTCGCCCTTCATGAGCGACCTGCTGGGCGCCCGGCTCGGGGTGGAGGCGTTCACTCGCTACACGGAACAGCTCTGGTTCGTGTATCGGGCACTGGAAGGCTCCACGGCGGCACTCGAACGGGATCCGGTCGCCGGCCCCTTCATCCGGCCCGAGCTGATGCGCATCGAGGCCCTGGAGCGCGACCTGACGCATCTGCGCGGTGCCGACTGGCGCGATGGCCTGGAGCCGCTGCCCGCCACCGCCGCGTACGCCGCCAGGATCACCGAGTGCGCCCGCACCTGGCCCGGTGGCTATGTGGCCCATCACTACAGCCGCTATCTCGGGGATCTCTCCGGCGGCCAGGTCGTCCGCGACAAGGCCGAGAAGACCTGGGGCTTCGCGCGCAAGGGCGACGGCGTCCGCTTCTACGTCTTCGAGGAGATCGCCAATCCGGCGGCTTTCAAGCGTGGTTACCGCGAACTGCTGGACGCGGTGCCGGTGGACGACCTGGAGAAGCAGCGCGTCATCGAGGAGTGCAGGCGGGCGTTCGACTTCAACGGGGCCGTGTTCCACGAGCTGGAGGGCGAGTTCCCGCTCAGCGCGTAAGACGGACGCGTCCGCCGATCTCGATCGAGCCGTCAGGGCCGGGGGCAGTGAGGATCTGTGACCCCCGGCCCTGCGTGATGTTCAGCGCACGGCCCAGCTCGGCCGTGAGCAGCAGGGCCGCCGCGCCCGTCGCCTCGTCCTCCACGATGCCGTCGTCACGGCGCGGGAAGGCCCGCGCCCTGACCCGCCCGGCCGACTCGTCCTGCCACGCCCACGCGTAGAGCCAGCCGTCGCCCGGTGGCGGGGCGGGGAGCGCGTCGACCTCGGCGGCCGTCCCGTAGCGGCGCAGGGTGCGCGGCGGGGCCCACTCGGGGCGCGCCGTGATCCAGGTGAACTCGCCGTCCTGGCGCACCCACACCTCGCCCACCGGCGGGTTGACCATCTCCAGGTCGAGCAGCCACGCGGCCCCGACGAGCGGGTGTCCGGCGAACGGCAGCCGCAGGCCCGGAGTGTAGATGTCCACGAAGCCGCGTTCGGGGTCGTCCACGAACACGGTCTCGCTGAAGCCGAGTTGGGCGGCGAGCGCCTGCCGGGACGCCTCGTCGGGGTAGTCGCGGCCCTCTCGTACGACTCCGAGCGCGTTGCCGTGCCGCCCGTCGCCCCCGCAGAAGACGCGCAGTACTTCGATGCCGCCTTCTCTCACGGCGCCTTCTCTGACAGCGCCTTCTCCGGCGCCGCTGCCGATGTCAGTCACGCAGGCATTGAAACATCACCCACGCGGCGTGCCCGACAGGGCGGGGCCGTACCACGGTCTCCCGGCGGTACGGCCCCGCTCGTGGTTCCGAGGCGGACCGGTAGGGTTCGAACGGTCAGTGGGGGTCACGGAGCAGAAGGCGACCGATGAGAAGGCCGATTCGGGCAGCGGCGGGGCTGGCGACTGCGACGGTGATGTCGCTGCTCGCCAGTGGGTGTATGACGGTCCACGGTGAACTGGCGGTGCTGCCGGGCGCGAAGAAGTCCGAGGCGGCCCAGGCCCTGGCGGATTTCACCGAGGCGTACAACAAGGCGGACAAGGCGTACGACCCGGAGCTGGACGCCGGACGGGTCACCGGAGCGCTGGGCGCGATCAACCAGGCCGGGCTCAAGGCCAGAAGCATCACGAGCCCGGACGGCAACGACCGGCACCAGCCGCTGGAGTTGACCGACGCGAAGTACCTCATCCCCAAGAAGGCGGGCTGGCCGCGCTGGTTCGTGGCCGACACCGACAGCAACCGCGACAAGGACGACGGCCCCGGCGACAACCGCTGGGTCCTGGTCTTCGTACGGGGTGGCGCGGACCAGTTGTGGGAGGTGGCCTATCTCGCGATCCTCACACCGGACGAGATCCCCGAGTTCAAGACCGACAAGGACGGCTACGCCGAACCGGCGCCCGTCGACAGCGAGTCACCGGCGGTGGCTCCCGGAAAGCTGGGCACCGAGTACATCTCGTATCTGAAGGACGGCGAGCCGGCGCACTTCGCGGCGGGACCGCACACCGACCAGTGGCGGAACATCCGCGAGAAGAACGCCAAGCTGCCCGGTCTCACCATCCAGTACAGCGATCAGCCCCTGGAATCCGGGGACTTCGCGCCTCTCGCGCTCACCACGAAGGACGGTGGCGCGCTCGTCTTCTTCGCGATCAAGTACTTCGAGCGGCAGACCGCCGCCCCCGGCTACACGCCGAGGGTGACCGCCGACGAGAAGGCGCTGATGAGTGGTGAGGTGGACAACACCCTCACCAAGGAGTGGGTGTCGAGCCAGGCGGCGCTGGTGAAGCCGGGCGGCGCCGACGCGGATCAGGTGAACGTGGTGAGCAGGCTGCAAGGGGTGGTCGGGGCCGAAGGCTCCTGACACCCCTCGCAGGGGCACGTACCCGGTCAGCGGCCGAGCGGCCAGGCCACCGGGTGCGGGTCCAGTTCCTGGTTCTCGCCCGCGTACCTCGCGCACGCGTCGGTCAGCGTCTCCAGCAGCGTCAGCGGGTCGGGCAGCGGATGCTCGGGGCCGCGCAGCCAGGTCATCGACAGCTCGCCGGGCAGCCTGGCGGGCGGTACGAGGACGTAACTGCCCCGGCAGTGCCAGCGGAAGCCCGGATGCTCGTCCATCGTCTCGGGGTGGCAGTCCAGTTCACAGGGCCACCACTCGTCCTCGTCCTCGGGCGTGCCTCGGGTGGCGGTGAAGAAGAGCATCCGCTCGTCGCCGGAGTCGGCGACCGGTCCGACGTCGATGCCCGCGCCGAGCAGCCGCTCCAGCGCCTGGCCGCCCGCCTCCAGCGGGACGTCGAGGACGTCGTGGACCAGGCCGGTCGCGGTGATGAAGTTGGCTTCGGGCTGGTTCGTGGCCCAGCGAACGATCTGCGCCTCGTCGGTGGTGGACTGCGTCTGCCAGGCGAAGGAGACGGGGTGCCTGGCGGGGGTGGGACAGCCGATGCGTTCGCACGAACACCGGTAGCCCACGGGATGGGCGGCGGGCGAGATGGGCATACCGGCGGCAGCCACGGCGAGGAGCAGTGCCAGTCGGGCGTCGGCGTCCGGAGCGGGTGCCCGACCGTCGTCGGACTTTCTGGCGAGTCGGCGCAGCCACTGGGAAACCCTGCCCTCAGTGCCGCGGTAGCGGCCGAAATCGTCGCCCATCTATCCCCTCACCTCATGCACCGGCCCTCGCGGACTCTTCCATGTTCGCACCATCCTGCGCTCCGGGGGGCCGCACTCCTCAACCGGGGTAGGGAGGCGAATGCCGATCACCGGGCGCCATCACGGGCTATATGGGGAAATGAGCCGCCGATGCGGGCGATGGGCGCCGGTGGTGTTGGCCACATTCACCGACCGGAAATCGGCGGCAGGACGTACCGGTTCTGTTCCGGATCCCGGTACGGCACTCAGTGCCGCGCCCCGGCCGCCGGACCCGGCGGCCGGGGCGCCAGTCCGTTCAGCGCGTAGTCGACCAGCGAGTCCGCGTACGCGTGCGTGAGCGGCAGCGTCCGCAGCAGCCAGCGGTGCACGATCGGGCCGGTCAGCAGCTCCATCGCGGTACGGGGGTCGATGTCGTCCCGTACGGCTCCTGCCCGCTGCGCGGCCCGCAGCCTCCGTACGTAGAGCGCGGCCTGCGGCTCCAGCAGCTTCTCCGCGTACTGGGCGCCGATCGCAGCGTCCACGATGCCCTCGGCGGCAAGGGCGCGGGTCGGCGCCTCGAACGTCGGGTCGTTCAGCTCGTCGACCGTGGCGCGCAGCACCAGCTTCAGGTCGGCCGCGAGATCTCCGGTGTCCGGGATCTCGTACGAGCTGTCTCCGCCGGCCGCCTCGGCGGCCTGTTCGCCGAGGTCGAGGAAGGCTTCGAGGAGTACGGCGGCCTTGGACGGCCACCAGCGGTAGATCGTCTGCTTGCCGACGCCCGCGCGGGCCGCGATGCCCTCGATCGTCGTCTTCGCATAGCCGACTTCCCCGACCAGCGACAGGGCGGCGGCGTAGATCGCGCGGCGTGACTTCTCGCTGCGGCGGGTGGAGTCCGGTGTCTTGCTTTCAGCCATTTCTCCACCCTACCAGCGGGACGAGACGCAGCGTCTCGCCGGAGCCGATCACTCGCCGCTGTCCGACCGGTGCCGCTGCGTGAACCACCCGATCGGATCACTGCGCGAACACCCCCTCACGACGGACCATGGGCTCAACGCACACACCCAGTGCGACCCATCGTTCGTGAGGAGCCCTCGTTGCCTCGTGACGCCTCGACGCGCCGCTATCTGATGTGCCCACCGGCGCATTTCAAAGTGACGTACTCGATCAACCCGTGGATGGATCCGTCGAAACCGGTGGACATTCCGCTGGCTCTCGCGCAGTGGGAGGTGCTCCGCGACCGCTACCGCGCTCTCGGGCACACCGTCTCCCTGCTCGAACCGCAACCCGACCTGCCCGACATGGTGTTCGCGGCCAACGGCGCCACCGTCATCGACGGCCGCGTCCTCGGCGCGCGGTTCGCGCACCCGGAGCGCACGCGGGAGGCCGAGGCGCATCTGGCCTGGTTCCGCGCCCGCGGCTTCACCGACATCCATGAGCCGGCGCACATCAACGAGGGCGAGGGCGACTTCGCCGTCACCGCCTCGTACATCCTGGCCGGGCGGGGCTTCCGGTCCAGCCCGCTCTCGCACGCCGAGGCACAGGAGTTCTTCGGCCACCCGGTGATCGGACTCGATCTGGTCGACCCGCGCTACTACCACCTGGACACGGCGCTCTGTGTCCTGGACGACGCGGCCGACGACGTCATGTACTACCCCGGCGCGTTCTCGCCCGGCAGCAGGGCGGTGCTCGCCCGGCTCTTCCCGGACGCGCTCATCGCCGAGGAGCCGGACGCGGCGGCCCTCGGGCTCAACGCCGTGAGCGACGGCCGCCATGTGCTGCTGCCGCAGGCGGCGGCCGGACTCTTCGCCCCGCTCAGGGACCGGGGTTACGAGCCGATCGGCATGGATCTGGGCGAGCTGCTCAAGGGCGGCGGCAGCGTGAAGTGCTGCACGCAGGAGCTGCGGCAGGAGCAAGAGCTGGGCGTACGGCGGGAGTTGCTGCTCTCAGCCTGATTCCGGCGTCTGATCCGGCGCGTCGTCACCGGACGTGTCGTGGGGCGGCCAGGCGTCGCCCCACGACGCGTCGCGCGCGGCCCGGTACAGCGGCCCGTGCCGCTTGCTCACCGTCTCGCGCCGCAGCCCGTCCGTCTCCGTACAGAGGTCGAGCAGCATCTGCCCCTTGCGGGTCTGCGGCTTCCGGGTCACCCGCGCCCGTACCGGCTCCGCGTCGAAGCGCACGGCCGCCACATAGCTGAACTTCTCGTCCTCGTACGCCAGCGAGCCGCCCTTCACCTGCCGGTGCAGCGACGACCGGCTGACGCGGGCGGCGAAGTGGCACCAGTCCGTGCCGGGTTCGATGGGGCACGCCTCGCTGTGCGGGCAGGGCGCGGCCACCCGCAGGCCCGCCCCGATCAGCAGGTCACGGGCGTCGATGACGCGCTGATAACCGTCGGGCGTCCCCGGCTCCACGATCACCACGGCCTGTCCGGCGCGCGCCGCCTCGGCGACGAGGGCGCCGCGATCGGCGGGGTCGAGTTCGTTCAGGACGTACGACACGGTGACGAGGTCGCACTCGGGGAGCTTCAGGCCCGTACCGATCCTGCTCCGGCGCCACTCTGTGTCACCGAGCGCGGGCAGCGCCGACGCGGCGGCCAGCTCGCGGCCGAGGGCGAGGGCGGGCTCGGCCCAGTCCAGCACGGTGGTGGTACGCCGGGCGGTGCTGTCCCCGTCGTCCGTCCACGTCGCCTCGGCCGCCCAGACCGCCGCCCCCGTACCCCCGCCGACGTCCACGTGGCTGCCCGGCGCCCACCCCGGCGCGGCCTCGGCGAGCGCGTCGAGCGCGGACCGGACGGCCTCGAAGGTGGCGGGCATCCGGTACGCGGCGTAGGCGGCGACGTCGGAGCGGTCACGCAGCAGCGGCGTACCGGTCGGGGTGGCTCCCCGGTAGTTGGCGATCAGCCGTTCGACGGCCTGGGCGGCCTGGCTCGGCGGCAGTCCGTCGAGCAGTCCGGCGAGGGAGGCGCGCAGGATTTCGGCGGTGGGGAGGGAGGCGTTCACCGCCAGAAGTGTAGGCGCCCCAGGAGTGGCCGGAATCCGCCCGTCTGGCACAAGGCGGGCACCTGACGGGCACGGAATCGGGACTGAACGGACTGCGGCGGGTACTCGCCCAGTTGCTACGCTGACGGCCGTTGCCGCTCCATAGCCACGCCGTGCTCGCGGGGGGACCCCAGTTGTCGTTTTACCGTGCTCGCGGTCTGACACCGATGTCCTTGATGACCAAGCGGCAGAAGATCGTGCGCGTCACACTCATCGCCGGTGTGTTCATCCTGGTGATGCTGCTCGTACTCGCCAGCTGCGGCGGGAGCAAGAAGGACGACGCCAAGCCCCGGAAGCCGGCGGTCGGCACCGGCCCGGACACCCGGCTGAACGTGCCCGACGGCTACGACACCCGGCGCGGCTGGGAGATCGAGGACGTGTCGCCGCAGTACGCGGTCGCCTCCGCCACGGGTCTCGTCGCGTATCTGGCCCGGATCGACGAGAGCCGGTACCAACTGCGCACCCAGAACGCCGAGACGGGGAAGTCCGGCTGGTGGGGCGAGGCGTGGCGGCCCCTGGCGCCGGTGGACCGGTACCCTCGGCTGCTCTCGGTGACCAAGGGCGACAAGCAGTACTTCGTGACCTGGTCGTACGGGCGGCTCGGCGAGTACGCGCTGGCGTCGGCCGACTCCCTCGTCTCCCTCGACATCTACGACGCGGCCACCGGCGAACAGCGGCGGGTCGAGGTGCCCTGGACGGACGCGCCGACCGTCACCGGCGCCGGCCCCGGCATCCTGATCAGCGACGGCAAGACCGTCAGCGCGGTCGTCGACCCGATGACCGGCGATGTGTCCCGGACGGCACCCGGCTCGCTCGGCTATCCGAAGGGCTGCCCGAACTGCAAGAAGCTGACCGAGGTGCGCGGGGTGACCGCGAACGGTCTGCTGGTGAGCGGGGCGAAGGAGTTCTGGGTACGGGGCGGCTGGTTCAGCCGGAAAGTCGCACCGAAGGGCACCGAACCCACGTCCGGTGTACCGGCGTCCATGTCGGCGGGCCATGTGCTCGCCAAGTGGCAGAAGAAGAAGGGCGCCAAGGACGCCGCCACGCACGACCTGTGGGTGGTGCACTCGCTGGAGACCGGCAAGGCCGTGGCGCAGGTGCGGTGCCGTAAGCCCGACATCAACCCCGGCGCCGAGCCGCAGCTCGTCTCCTCCCCCGACGGGCGCTATCTCATCGCGGGCAGGCTCGCCTTCGACCTGGACGAGAAGACGGCGTTCTGCTTCGAGGAGACGGACGGCACCAAGCCGCTGACGCTGACATCGGTGTCGGACACGGGTGTGGCGTACGGGGCGACGAGCGCCCGTAACGTGACCGACGCCCTGGCCGGCGGCGGCAGCCCCGTACAGGTGGATCTCACCACCGGCGAGCCCGACCCGCTGCCGCTCAACGTGCGGCTGCCGAGCGGGGACACGAACGGGATGGGGCTGTTCCGCTGGACGGACGGCAAGGACCGGCAGCACCTCATCGCGTATCTGCTGCGCGAGGAGGACTGACCGCTCGGGGGCGACTGCGCCGGTCGGCGCAGGTCGCGCCCCGTGACCGCTCAGGTGCCGGCCGGCCGCGCCGCCCGGTGCTGCGGCTGCCAGGGGCGGCACAGCGCCAGGAAGCAGACCAGTGACCCGGCGCCGCACACCAGTTGCACGACAGCCATCGGCACCGCCGTCGCCTCGCCCGCGATCCCGACGAGCGGGGACGCGATCGCGCCGATCAGGAACGACGCCGTACCGATAAGGGCCGACGCCGACCCGGCGGCGTGCGGGGTCCGCATCAGGGCCTGCGTGTTGGTGTTGGGCATCGCGAGGCCCATCGCCGACATCAGGACGAACAGCCCGGCCGCGACCGGGAAGAGGCCGGGCTCGCCGAACACCCCGCTGGTCAGCAGCAGCAGCGCCAGCCCGGCGAGCGTGATGACGACCAGGCCCAAGGCCAGCACCTTGTCCATGCTGACCCGGCCGACCAGCAGCCGGCCGTTGATCTGGCTGACGGCGATCAGGCCGATGGAGTTGATGCCGAAGAGCAGGCTGTACATCTGCGGCGAGGCGCCGTAGATCTCCTGCACCACGAACGGGGAGGCCGCGACGTACGCGAACAGGGCCGCGAACGCGAGCCCGCCCGCCAGCATGTAGCCGGTGAAGACGCGGTCGGCGAGCAGCCCGCGCATCGTGCCGAGCGCTTCGCCGACGCCGCCGCTGTGCCGCTTCTCCCTCGGCAGCGTCTCGTGCAGCCACTTCACGACGACGAGGGTCAGCGCGATGCCGACGGCTGTCAGGACGACGAAGATGCCGCGCCAGTCGGTGACTTGGAGCACCTGCCCGCCGATGACGGGGGCGACGACCGGCGCGACGCCGGATATCAGCATCAGGGTGGAGAAGAAGCGGGCCATCTCGACGCCGTCGTAGAGATCACGCACCACGGCGCGGGCGATCACGATGCCCGCGGCCCCGGCCAGTCCCTGGAGAAGGCGGAAGCCGATGAGCAGTTCGACGGTAGGCGCCAGGGCGCAGATCGCGGTGGCGAAGACGTACACGACCATGCCGAGCAGCAGGGGTTTGCGGCGTCCCCACTTGTCGCTCATCGGCCCGACGACCAGCTGGCCGAGGGCCATACCGGTCAGACAGGCGGTGAGGGTGAGCTGCGCGGTCGCGGCCGAGGAGCCGAGGGTGCGGGTGACGGCGGGCAGCGCCGGGAGGTACATGTCCATCGACAGTGGTGGCAGTGCGGTGAGCCCGCCGAGGACGAGTGTGACGACGATGCCGGCGCGGCGCGCGGCGGGGATACCGACGCCGGTGTCGGTCTTCGTCATGGTGGAAGGGGCGGGTATATGCCCTTTGCGTGTGTCTGTGGTTTGGCCGCCGTCCGGCATTCGCATCTCCATGTAGTTGTAACCCTCCTTATGCTCTCAGCTCGGACCGACTGGTCGTGACCTTTTTTGTGTAGGGGGCATGTATGACGGCGGAACACGACGGGAACCACACGACACGGTGGGGTGTACTGGCCACCGGAGGGATCGCGGCGACGTTCACCGCGGATCTACGGCGCATGGATGGCGCCGAGGTCGTCGCCGTGGCCTCGCGGAGCGAGGCGTCGGCGAAGGCGTTCGCCGACCGGTTCGACATCCCACGGGCGTACGGCGACTGGGCCGGACTCGTCGCCGATCCGGAGGTGGATGTGGTGTATGTCGCGACGCCGCACTCCGCGCACCGGGCCGCGTCGGGGCTCGCCCTCGAAGCGGGAAAGGCGGTGCTGTGCGAGAAGGCGTTCACGCTCAACACGCGCGAGGCACGGGAGTTGGTGGCGCTCGCGCGGGAGCGGGGTCTCTTCCTGATGGAGGCCATGTGGATGTACTGCAGCCCGGTCATCCGGCGGATGACGGAGCTGATCGCGGACGGGGCGATCGGCGAAGTCCGCACGGTGCAGGCCGACTTCGGGATTCCGGGGCCGTTCGGTCCCGAGCACCGGCTGCGCGATCCGGCGCTCGGTGGCGGCGCGCTGCTCGATCTCGGCGTCTACCCGGTGTCGTTCGCGCAGCTGATCCTGGGCGAGCCCGACCGCGTACAGGCCGACGCGCTGCTGTCGCCCGAGGGGGTGGATCTCAACACCGGGATACTGCTGGGCTGGGAGTCCGGGGCGACGGCGCTGCTCAGCTGCTCGGTGACCGCCAGGATGGCGTCGACGGCGACGGTGACCGGTACGGCGGGCCGGATCGAGCTGCCCGGCCACTTCTTCGCGCCGAACTCCTTTGTGCTGCACCGGGCCGGGCGGGATCCCGAACAGCACACCGTGGAGAGCCCGTTGACGGGCCTCCAGCACGAGGCCGCCGAGGTGATGCGGTGCCTGCGGGCCGGGGAGACCGAGTCGCCGCTGGTGCCGCTGGAGGGCAGTCTGGCGGTGATGCGGACGCTCGACGCGGTACGTGAGCGCGTCGGCGTCCGCTACCCGGTGGACGACTACCCGGTGGACAGCTAAACGGGCTTGAGGCCCGGGTCACCCACCTCGGTCACGAAGGACCCGGCCGTCGAGAGGGGCGCGCCGGGTGTCGTGACGGCGGACACCGTCTTGAAGTCGGCGCGCGCCTGCTGGCTGCCGAGCGTGACGGTCACATAGCCGCGCCGCCCGTTGTAGAACTTCATGTGCGGGTTGGCGGTGGTGAGGTTGTCCCAGTTGGCCGGCTTGTCCGCGCCGTCCTTGCCGCTCGTGATGGAGGTGGCGACGATCTCGGTGCCGACGGTGCGGGAGCCGGGGTCGTTGAAGTCGGCCTTGAGGTCGAAGCCGTAGCCGACGTGCACGTCGCCGGTCAGCACCATCAGGTTGGCGAGTCCGGCCGCCTCGGCGCCGTCCAGGATCCGCTTGCGGGAGGCCGGGTAGCCGTCCCAGGCGTCCATCGACAGCTTGAAGTCGGGCCGGGGCACGTCGCGGCGCTGCGCGAAGGTGACCTGCTGCGGCAGCAGGTTCCAGATGGCGCGGGACTGCTTCCAGCCGTTCAGCAGCCACCGCTCCTGCGTCTCGCCGGTCATGGTGCGCGCCGGGTCCTCGGACTCCGGTCCCGGCACCCGCCAGCCGTCCCCGTACGCCTGGTTGGAGCGGTACTGGCGGGTGTCGAGGATGTCGAACTGCGCCAGCTGTCCGAAGTGCAGCCGGCGGTAGAGCTGCATGTCCGGGCCTTCGGGCTGCTGCGGGGTGCGCAGCGGCTGGTTCTCCCAGTACGCGCGGTAGGCGGCGGCGCGGCGCAGCAGGAACTCCTCCGGCGGGACGTCGTTCTCGGGCGTCTCGTCCGCGTAGTTGTTCTCGGTCTCGTGGTCGTCCCAGGTGACGACGAAGGGGTGCGCGGCGTGCGCGGCCATCAGGTCCGGGTCGGACTTGTAGAGGCCGTAGCGCAGCCGGTAGTCCTCCAGCGTGATCGTCTCGCGGTTGTAGTGGGCGGGCAGCCGCCGGTCGGTGTAGTTGCGCGCGCCGCCGACCGCCGTCACGGCGTACTCGTACAGGTAGTCGCCGAGATGGACGACGACGTCGAGGTCTTCGGCGGCCAGGTGCTTGTACGCGGTGAAGTAGCCGTCGTGGTACGCCTGGCAGGAGACGGCGGCGAGCTTGAGTTCCGCGATGTTCGCGGAGAGCGCCGGGGCGGTACGGGTGCGGCCGACCGGGCTGATCCAGGAGCCGACCCGGAAGCGGTAGAAGTAGAAGCGGTCCGCGTCCAGGCCGGGGACCTCGACGTGGACGCTGTGGTCGAACTCGGGGTGGGCGGTGGCCGTTCCGCGTCTGGTGACCCGGGTGAACCGCTCGTCGTGGGCGACCTCCCAGCGTACGGAGACCCTGGTCCGGGGCAGTCCGCTGTCGCTCTCGTACGGGCTCGGGGCGAGACGGGTCCAGAGCAGTACGGAGGTGGGCTGCGGGTCGCCCGAGCCGACGCCGAGGGTGAAGGGGTCGCTCTTGATCTTCGCGGCGTCCAGCTCGGCGGCGCTCGCGGTGCCCGCCGTGGGCAGGTTGACGGCGAAGGCGAGCGCGGCGGCGGCGCCCGTGACGGTGAGGAACCTGCGGCGGCCGAGGCGGGCCGCGGCGGCCCTCAACTCGGGCGAGTGCGTGGCGGCGGTCCGGTCTGCGGGCGTCCCGGTACGTGCGGATGTCATGTGATGTGTCCCTCCCCTGACGGCTGTTGTCAGGGGAAGTGCAGCCGTACACGACATACGACCGTTGTCGGGTACATAACATCGCGATGTCCGCCTGATGAGTTCCCCGTGCGGTGCGCCTGGTTGGAGCGGTACCGGCGGGCCCGGTGACGGCTCGCCGCGTCCCGTACTCCTGTACTCCCGTGTCCCGGTGCTCCCGTACGCTGCGGGGCCATGGATGCTGTGCGGAAGATCGCTGTGGTGACGGGGGCGGGTTCGGGCATCGGCCGGGGAGTGTCGCTCGCCCTGGCCGGGGCGGGCTGGTCGGTGGTGCTCGCGGGACGCAAGGCGGAGCGGCTGGAGGAGACGGCGGCGCTGGCGGCGGACTCGGGGGAGGAGACGGTGTGCGTCCCGACGGACGTGGCACGTCCCGAGGACGTGGACGCGCTCTTCGAGACCGTGCGGGAGCGGTACGGCCGGATCGACTTCCTCTTCAACAACGCGGGCACGTTCGGCCCCGGCGGCGTGCCTCTGGAGGAACTGCCCTACTCGGCCTGGCGCAAGGTCGTCGACACCAACCTGACGGGCTCGTTCCTGTGCGCGCAGGCGGCGTACCGGCTGATGAAGGACCAGGACCCGCAGGGCGGCCGGATCATCAACAACGGCTCGATCTCCGCGCACGCGCCACGCCCGGACTCGGTGGCGTACACGGCGACGAAGCACGCCCTCACCGGACTGACCAAGTCGCTGTCCCTGGACGGCCGTCCGTACCGTATCGCCTGCGGCCAGATCGACATCGGCAACGCGGCGACGGACATGACGCAGCGCATGGTGCGGGGCGTGCCGCAGGCGAACCGCGAACTGGCGGTGGAGCCGGTGATGGACGCGGCGGACGTGGCGACGACGGTGCTGCACATGGCGGAGCTGCCACTGGAGGCGAACATCCAGTTCGCGACGGTGCTGGCGACGACGATGCCGTTCATCGGGCGGGGCTGAACGGGAATGTCTCCCCACGCGCTGTGGTTGGCACGCGCATGAGTGCATCCGAACCCACACTGACCGGTGAAGTCCTGCGCTACACGGCCTTCTCGACCGATCCCGCCGGCGGCAACCCGGCCGGCGTCGTGCTCGACGCGTCCGGGCTCACGGATGACGCGATGCTCGCGATCGCCGCCGACCTCGGCTACAGCGAGTCCGCGTTCCTCACGGCGGCGCCCGACGGTGTGGGTGAGCCGGGGCGGGCCTTCACCGTCAGGTACTTCAGCCCGAAGGCCGAGGTCCCGTTCTGCGGTCACGCGACCGTCGCCACGGCGATCGCGCTGGCCGAGCGGATCGGCGCGGGCGATCTGGTCTTCGAGACCCGCGCCGGGACCGTCCCCGTGACGGTCGCCGCCCCGGCGGACGGCGGTCCGCCGCGGGCGACGCTCACGAGCGTCGAACCGCACGTCGAGGACGTCGCCGCCGCCGACCTCACGGAGGCGCTGGCCGCGCTCGGCTGGCCGGCCGGCGATCTCGACCCGGCGCTGCCGCCGCGTATCGCCTACGGCGGCGCCCGCCACCTCGTCGTCGGCGCGGGGACGCGCGCCCGGCTGGCGGACCTGAACTACGACTTCGCCCGCCTTGAAGCGCTGATGCACCGGCTGGACCTGACCACGCTCCAACTGGTCTGGCGCGAGTCGGCGGACGTCTTCCACGTACGCGACCCGTTCCCGGTGGGCGGCGTGGTCGAGGACCCGGCGACGGGGGCCGCGGCGGCGGCGTTCGGGGCATACGCGCGTGAACTCGCCCTGGTCCCCGAGACATCGGTGCTCACCCTCCACCAGGGCGTGGACATGGGCCGTCCGGGCGTCCTGACGGTGGAACTGCGGCCGGGCGACGCACGCGTACGGGTGTCGGGCGCGGGCGCGTCGATCCCGGCGGAGCCGGTCCGGGCCGTGCGGTAGCCCCGTACGCCGGGGGCGCCTCCTACCGCCCGGCCTCCGCAGTGGCCGCACCCGGTGCCAGCAGGTCGGCGATCTCCTGGAGTTGCGCCGGGCTCAGCGGGCCGAACTCCCGCGCGCCGGCGTTCTCCTCGACCTGCGCGACCGACCGGAAACCCGGAATCGGCACCGTCAGTTCGCTGCGCGCCCACAGCCACGCGAGCGCACCCTGCGCGAGGGTGCGGCCGTCGCTCGTGAGCACGGAGCGGACGGCGTCGACCCGTGCCACCCACTCGGGCAGCGCCCCGCCGCCCGCGCCGAACCACCGCAGCCATGACGGCGGGACCGCCCTGATGTCGCCCTTCGCGCCCCGGCTGCCCGACCCGGTCTTGTCGGTGAGCAGCCCCATCGCGAGCGGACCGCGGTTGACGCTGAGGAGCCCGTGCCGCGCGCACAGGTCGAGCATCTCGGGGGTGTCCTCGAGCACGTTGCACTGGTGCTGCACGGCCGCGCAGTGCCGCCCTTCGGCGAAGACCGCCGCGCGCTCCGGGTCGTCGGTGCTCCAGGCGTAACTGCGGATCAGCCCCTCAGCCACCAACTCCTCGCACAGATCACGGAGTTCGGCGCCTTCCGTGAGCGACGCGTCGCCGACGTGGAACTGGTACAGGTCGATGTGGTCCGTACCGAGCCGCCGCAGGGACGCCGTCAGCGCCTGCCGCGCGTAGGCGGGGGTGGTGACCGGGCCGGTGGACGTGCGTGTCGCCTCGTCGAAGGAGCTGCCCCACTTGGTGGCGATGACCACCTCGTCCCGTCGCCCGGCGATCGCCCGGCCGAGGACGCGCTCACTGTGCCCGGCGCCGTACGCGTCCGCCGTGTCGAAGAAGCTCACACCCAGTTCGAGCGCCCGCCTGATCGCGGCGACGGACTCGTCGTCGTCCACCGCGCCCCAGCCGAGCGGATCGCCGTCCCGGTTCCACCACTCGCCTCCGATGGCCCAGCAGCCGAAGCCGAGCGGACCGATCTCCGGCCCGCCGCGTCCCAACGTCCTTTTCTTCATGGACGGAACGGTAGATGCTGGAGTGCACTCGAAGACAAGGGGGCGGACGACGCCGGCGGCTTCGGCTACTTCGGCTCGCGCTGCTACCCGCCCGGCCCAGCCCGCCCGCCTATGCTCACGGCATGGAGCAGAGCGAGGTCCTCAAGCGCGTGATCGCCATCCTGACGCAGGCCGGTGACTGGCAGCGCCGACTTGAGGAGGACACCGGCCAGGAACAGGACATGGACGCCGAGATGGGCGTCGTGACCGAACTGCTCAACGAGACGATGCCGCGCGTCGAGGTACCCGCCGACGCAACCCCCGAGGAACTCAGCAATCTGCTCGGCCGCGAGGTCGGCGGCGCTGTGGAGCAGCTCGTGGGGGCCTTCACGCTCGCCTTCGTCACCCTGGCCCGCGTGCACGACGCCGGCGGCCCGGACGTCTCGTCGGCGGACATCCTCCAGGACCTGGCACTGCGCGCCGAGGAACTGTGACCGGCCGGCCTCCGGGCCCTCACCAACTCGGCTTCTCCCGCCCCGACTTGCGTGACAAGCGTGACTGCACCCACCGGAGGGCCGCGCCCGTCCTCAACGGCCGCCGGACCGGGACGCCGACCGGGTGCCGCGGCGCGCGAAGCGCAGCCACAGCAGCTGGGAGAAGAGCCAGCGGCGCATCGCGGCGAGGTGGGCGGGCGAACCGTGCACGTCGTCGAACGTCTTGAATTTGACATCGTCGAGCGTGCGGCGCAGCAGCGTCTGATCCGTGTCCGGGATGATCTCGTCGCGGCTGCTGGCGACATACCGGACGGGTATCCGCACCTGCCGAAGCTGCTCCGGTGTGAGTGCGAACCCCGCCAGCCGGTGACGGAGTTCGGCGAGGTCCTCGCTGCCGGTGAGGCGGCGCAGGGTGTCGGTCGTGATGCCGGGCACCCGGGGCCACCAGGCCTCGTCGGTGAAGAAGTCGGCGACGGGTGCGCCGACGGTGAGGACGCGGCGGATACGCGGGTCATCGGCGGCGGCGCGCAGGGCGAGGTGGCCGCTGAAGCTGAGGGCGAGCATCGAGGTGTCGGAGACCCGGGCACGGTCGGCGAGCTGGTCGAGCAGAAAGCTGAGGGTGCGCCAGGAGTCCGGGCCGTACGTGACGGTGTTCTCGCCGACGCCCGGCAGCTCGGCGACGACGGCGGCGAAGCCGAGCTTGCGCAGCAGGGGCAGCAGCGGCGCCCACTGCTCCTTGACGCTGACGATGCCGCCCATGACGACCAGCAGCGGGCGGGACCTGTCGAGCCCGGCGGCCCAGCAGGCGACGGTGCCGCCCGTGCCGTCGGTGTCCTTGAACTCCAGGCGCTCGACACCGTCCTGGTCACGGCGCCACTGGTCGAAGGTGTCGACGCAGAGCCGCTGGGCGCGCTGGCGATCGGCGTCACCGTGGTAGGGGAAACGGGCGAGCGCGTAGTGCCGGCACGCGTCGAGGAGGTCGTCGCGGGCGGCGGCGGCCCGGCCCTCGGCGGTCCACACCTGGGCCCAGGAGTCTGGGTCCCCCGTGGTGTCGTTGGTGATACGGGCGAGGACACGAGTGGCGTGCTCGGCCGTCATGCCCTGCCCCTGTGCGTGCAGGCGGGCGAATTCCTTGAGTTCTTCCAGATGGTCCATGGTTGGCGGGTCACCGTCCCGTTCGGTGGAAGGCGCCGTCGGAACGGCGCGGACCGAGGCCGGAGGCCCGGTCGGCTGCGATGTGCGATGTCGTTCGAACGGCCCCGGACATGACCGGGGCGACCGATGCCGGAGAAACGGTCCAGGGTCGTACGAACGCCGGTGCCGGCCCGCCCGCGACACGGATCCGCGTCGCGGGGACGGTACTCAGCTCTGCTGGGCCCTGTCTTCAAACTGGCGTCTGGCTCACGACGCCTGGCACGCGCCCTCGCTGCGTTGGCAGCGTTCTCGAAGGCGTCCAAGTACGTCCACTACGAGCGCGATCCTCCGCCTTGCGATCGCACGCACCAGACGCCGTGAGCCCCGCCCTGTGGGCGGACGACTCCAGTTTGAAGAGAGGCCCTAGGCCAGGTACGCCTCGACGGCGTCGGCCGCGATGGCCGGACCGTCGACGGAGCGCATGCGCTCCCGCATGGCCCGCACCCTGTCGGCCACCGACGCGTCGCCCGTGACCTGGTCCGCGGCCTCGCGCAGGCTCTGCACCGTGACGTCCTCCTTGGCCAGCCGGCGGCCGAGGCCCAACTCCTCCACGCGCTGGGCGTTGGCCCGCTGCTCGCTCGTCTGCGGCACGACCACCATGGGCACACCGTTGTTCAGCGACTCCATGGTGCTGTTCATACCGCCGTGGGTGATGAACAGCCGGGCGTGGCGCAGCACGTCGAGCTGCGGCGCGTACCGCCGTACGTCGACGTTCGCGGGCAGCGGCCCGAGGCCCGCGGGGTCGGTGTGCTCACCGACGGTGATGAGGACGTCCCACTCGGAGTCACCGAAGGCCTCGATGGCCATCGTGAAGAACTCCGACCAGCCCCTGGCCGAGGTGCCGAGCGAGATCAGCAGCACGGGCCGGTCCGCCGAGGCCGGCTGCCAGGTGCCCTGGTAGGGGCGTTCGGCGATGCAGGGCCCGGTGAAGACGAACCGTTCGTCGAAGGTCTCGCCCGCGTACTGGAATTCGCGCGGGAGGAAGATGACACCGAGCTTCTCGATGTGCGAGAGGAAGCCCATCGGGTCGGGCGCCAGGCCGAACTGGGGCAGCACGCCCGCGAGCTTCTGCACCGCTTCCATGATCTGCGGGTCGCTCAGCTCCGCCACCGGGAACTTCTCCCGGAGCGAGAAGTGTTCGTTGGCACCGAACACCGGATAGGTACGGATCAGCGGAATGTCGTTCTTGGCGGCGAAGAACCGCGCTCCCCACGCCATGAAGTCATGGACGATCACATCCGGCCGGTTCTCCTCGTAGAACGGTGCGACCTGTTCCACGAGGGACGTGCTTTCGTCCAGGCACCGCAGCCCCTCGCCGGCGTTCTCCTCGGCAGTGAGGGGGGCCTGGTAGAAGTCGCCGAAGACCGAGTCGTACCTGACCGGTTCGGCGCCGGCGGCCTTCACTATGGGGGCGAAATGGTCCGTTGCGGTGCAGGTGACGCGATGACCTCGTTTCACCAGTTCCTCGACGACACCGACCGTGGGATTGACATGGCCTACGGCAGGAAAGTTGAAGAAAGCGATGTGGCGTTGCACGAATATCTCCCTCTCATCCAGTTCTGACGGGTTCCGCGCGCGAGGCGGACCGGTGTGTCTCGTCCAGGAGTTCCGCCTGCCGCAGGGTGGCGCGGGTGTCCGGGAGGGTTCCGGCGCGCACCGCGGCGGCGAAGGCCTCGACGGTGGCCGCCACCTGGTCGTGCGGTTCGAGCCGGATCTCCTCGGTCTTCCCGCCGCGGTGCAGGCCGATCACGGGGACATGGTCGGCGGGCGGGGTGAACGCCCGGTCGACGGTGATGCTGCCCTCGCTGCCCCACAGTTCGTACGACGAGCGGTAGGCGTGCTCCATGCCGAAGGTGATCTGGGCAGTGACGCCGCCGGGGGTGCTCAGCAGCGCGGCGCCGGAGGTCTCGACCCGCCGCCCCGCGCCCCGCAGGAGGCGGGCGCCGACGACGTCGAGTTCGAGGCCGAGGAAGTGCAGTGCGGCCCGGAGGGGGTAGACCCCGACGTCCGCCAGTGCCCCGCCGCCGAGTTCGGGGTCGTATCTGATGTCACCGTCCGGCAGCGGTGGAATGGTGAACGCCGCCTGGAACGCCCGCAGTTCACCTATCGCGCCGTCAGCGGCCAGGCGCCGCACGGCGCTGTGCAGATGGTGATGGACGAACATGACGTTCTCCATGAGCACCAGGTCGCGGGTGTCGGCGAGTTCGAGCAGTTCTCCGGTGCGGTGGCGGTCGGTGGTCAGGGGCTTCTCGGCGAGGACGTGCCGGCCCGTGTTCAGTGCCGCCTCGGTCCACCGGGCGTGCAGCGCCGCCGGCAGCGGTATGTAGACGGCCTGGATGTCGTCGAGTTCGAGGAGTTCGCCGTATCCGTGCACGGGGCGGCAGCCGAAGCGTTCCGCGACCTGCCGGGCCTTGGCCGGGTCCCGGCTGGCCACGGCCGCTATCTCGATGTCGGGGCAGGCGGCGAAGGCGGGAAGCATGCGGCGTACCGCGATGCCCGCGCATCCGATCACCCCGACCCGCAGGGGTCCGGTCACCGGGTGCTCACCGCCGTCGCGTTGAGACAGGCGAGCATGGTGCGTGCCTGGACGTTGAGGTAGTGACCGTGCCGGACCAGGGAGGTGAGCTGCGCGGGGGTGACCCAGGCATAGCCGGGCGGCGGGTCGAGCGGTGCGTCGGCCTCGTCCGCGTCGACGATGAGGAAGCGGCTCTCGGCGTTGAGGAAGCGCCCGCCTTCCTCGGAGTGCACGACCTCGTAGCGGATGCGGTCCGCACCGGCGCGCAGCACCGTGTCCAGGAACAGGGGGCGTTGCTCCTCGGGCAGGTGGGCGTAGTTGTCCGGGGTGCACTGCACGGTCGGTCCCAGCTCGACGGTGTCGAGGAAGCCGGCCTCGACACGGGCCTGTACGAGCACATGCTGGACCCCGCCGAACTCACGGGTGAGGAAGGCGGTGACGCCCAGACCGACCGGCTCGAACAGGGGCTGGGTCCAGCCCGTCACCTCGCGGTTTCCCGCCCGTACGGACACGGCCACGACGTTGAAGTAGCGGCCCTCCTCGTGCTCGATGGCGCTCTCGCCGCGCTTCCAGCCGGGAATGGAGTCCAGCGGGACGCGCTCGGTCCGCACGGAGTGCCGGGTGCGCTCGCCCGTGAACCATGAGAGCAGTTCGATGTCCGAGAGCAGCGCGCCGTCCGAGGCGTCCTCGAAGGGCAGGCAGGACAGCACCGTACGGGAGTCCATGTTGACCACGTTGTCCCGGCGCAGCAGCTCGTGGATCTGTCCCAGGGTGAGCCAGCAGAAATCGTCCAGCAGCGGCACGTCTCCCACCGCCTCCACCACCATGTTGCGGTTGGACTTGCGGTAGAACCACGAGCCGTGCTCGGACTGGAGCACATCGGCGACGATCCGGCCGCGGTTGGGTCCGACGAAGTATTCGACGTACTTGACGTCCCCGCCCTTGTGGGCCTTGGTGTAGTTGCTGCGGGTCGCCTGGACCGTGGGCGAGAGCTGGAGCAGGTTCGGGTTGCCCGGCTCCATCTTCGCCTGCATCAGGAAGTGCAGCACCCCGTCGAACTCCTTGACGAGGATGCCGAGGATGCCCACCTCGGGCTGTTTGATGATGGGCTGGTACCAGTCGGCGTAGGGACCGTCACCGTGCGGTTCCGCCTCCTCCGTGACGTGCAGGCCCTCGACGGTGAAGAACCGGCCGCTGCGGTGCACCAGGTTCCCGGTGGACTCCTGGAACGACCAGCCGTCCAGCTCCGCGAACGGTATCCGCTCCACCCGGAAGGCATTGGCCCTGCCCCGTCCGGCCAGCCAGTCGCCGAAGTCTTCGGTACGCAGGTGCGCACCCTGGGCGGCGGCAGCCGACAGAGCGATGCGGGCGGACAGGCTCTTGTTCTCGGGCGTCTGGATGATGGGAGACGGCATCGGAGGGACTCCCCGCCTTTCTCGTGATGCGTACGCGGCAGGGTCAGGCATGTTCGGCCGCGAGGAAGTCGTTGAGGACCAGGCGGTAGTAGTGGGGGCCGAAGCCCATGTCCGCGACCTGAGGAACCAGGGAGCGCAGCTTCTGGGTGGAGATGGTGTACGGGACACCCGTGTCCACGTACTGCTTGCGCGGTTCGAGCCCCCACGCGTCGGCGAGATGGTCGACGATGTCCTCCACCGGGGCAGCGAATCCGGAGGCCACGTTGACCGTGTCGGCCCGCGGATCCGCGGCGAGCAGCCGGTCGATGATCGTTATCACGTCGCTGACCCGGATCAGGTCACGGGTGGCGCCCCGGTGGATGGTGACCACCCCTTCGCGCACCTGCCGCACCAGCGTGGGGATGAGCTGGTGGTACCGCCCGTGCGGTCCCACCAGGTGCGCCAGCCGCAGGATGAGGTGGTCGGCCCCGGAGTCGCGCAGCTGGTCCTCAAGCGCGAGTTTGTGTGCGCCGTAGGGGGTGTACGGGGTCACCGGGGTGTCCTCGCTGCCCGGTCCCTCGGCGAGCCCGTACATTCCGATCGCGGCGGTGGAGAAGAACAGGAGCCGCTGCCCGTCGGCCGCGCACCGCTTGGCGACGTCGCGCAGCAGTGCGGCCTCCCTGGCGAAGTCCGCGTCGGAGGCGCCGCTCGTTCTGGACTCTCCCGCGGCGAGGGCCACGGTGCCCGGATGCCGGCCTGCCAGCGGACGCAGACACCGTGCCAGGAATCCGGTTCCCACTATGTCCATCGTCATCTTCCTGATCTCTGGGGTGGGAGGCGGTCCGTCGGGCTCAGCCGCGCTGGGCCACGAACTCCTTGATCGTGGCGGTCACGTAGTCGAGCATTTCGTCGGTGAGGCCTGGGTAGACGCCGACCCAGAAGGTGTGCTCGGTGATGATGTCGCTGTTGGTGAGGTCGCCGACGATGCGGTGGGGCTGGCCGATGTAGGCCGGCTGGCGGGTGAGGTTGCCGGCGAACAGCCGCCGGGTGCCGATCTTCCGCTCCTCCAGACGCTCGACCAGTTCGGCGCGTGTGAAGCGGGCCTCGGGGTCGACGGTGATGATGAAACCGAACCAGCTCGGCTCGGACCGCGGGGTCGGCTCGGGGAGCAGCAGGCCCGGTACACCGTCCAGTCCCTCGCGCAGCCGGCGCCAGTTGCGCCGGCGCGCCTCGATGAAGCCGTCGAGCTTGGTGAGCTGCGTGAGGCCCAGCGCGGCCTGGATGTCGGTTCCCTTCAGGTTGTAACCGACGTGGGAGAAGATGTACTTGTGGTCGTATCCGGCGGGCAGATTGCCCATCTGGTACTCGAACCGCTTGAAGCAGGTGTTGTTCTTGCCGGGTTCGCACCAGCAGTCCCGCCCCCAGTCGCGCAGTGACTCCACGATGCGGGCCAGGCCCAGGTCGGAGGTGAGGACGCAGCCGCCCTCACCCATGGTGAGGTGGTGCGCGGGGTAGAAGCTGACCGTGGTCAGGTCGCCGAAGGTGCCGGTGATCTGACCGTCGTAGGTGGAGCCGACCGCGTCGCAGTTGTCCTCGATGAGGAAGAGGTCGTGGTCCTTGGCGAGCTGGGCGACCTCGGCGACCTCGAAGGGGTTGCCGAGCGCGTGCGCGATGATGATCGCGCGGGTCTTGGGGCCGATGGCCGCCGCCACCCGGTCGGCCGTGGTGTTGTACGTGGCCAGGTTCACGTCCACGAAGACCGGCAGGAGCCCGTTCTGCAGGATCGGGTTGACGGTGGTGGGGAATCCCGCCGCGACGGTGATGACCTCGTCGCCGGGCTTCAGCCGCCGGTCACCGAGCTGGTGCGACATGAGGGCCGAGACGGCGAGAAGGTTCGCCGACGAACCGGAGTTGGTCAGATGGGCCTTGCGCCGCTTCAGGCGCTTGGCGAAGGCGGACTCGAACTTCTTGGAGCTGGGCCCGGCGGCGATGCGCATGGTCAGCGCGGCCTCGACGAGGGCGACCCGGTCCTCTTCGTCCAGGACCGCGCCGGACGGCCAGATCTCGGTCACACCGGGCACGAACTCCTGGTCGGGCGCGGTCTCCCGGTGGTACCTGCGGACCTCGTCCAGCACCAGTTCTTTGTTGTCGGCGGTATCGCTCATCGTCGTTTCCTATCGTTGACTGGCGTCGGCACCGCGGCCGTGAGCAGGTCGCGCAGCGAGGTGTCGAGGGAGCGCCGCGGCTGCCATCCCAGGAGCCGCAGCGCCCGTGAGACGTCCAGTTGCAGCCACTGCGCGTCGGTGCGTCCGGGCTGGTCGGCGACGGACTCGACGACCGGGAGATCCACGCCGCTGAGTTCGACCATGCGGTGGATCAGCGCGTCCATCGGGACAGCCTCGCCGCGGCCGATGTTGATCACCTCGCCGCTGAGGTCCAGCCCCGGCGCGGTGGCGGCGGCCCGTACGGCGTCGGCGGCGTCCTGCGCGTCCAGGATGTCGCGGTGGGCGCGCAGCGGAGGAAGCCTCAGCTCGTCCGGTTTCTCGCCCAGCGAGTGGGCTCGGGCGGCGTCGGCGAGGTGCGCGGCGACCATGCCGAAAAGGCTGCCGACCGGCGCCCCGGCGCCGATCACGTTGGAGAGGCGGAGCACCACACCGTCCAGGCCGTGTTCCGCCGCGGCCCGTAGCACGATCCGGGTGCCGAGGAGTTTGGTGCGCCCGTACGGTGTGACGGGAGCGGGCTCCTGCTCCTCGGAGGTGCCGGCGCCGGGTGCTCCGGCGCCGTACTCGTGGACGGTGCCGAGCTGGATCAGCCGCGGCCCGTGCGGCAGGTCGACGAGTGACTCCGTCACGCGGGCCACCAGGTCCGCGTTGCCCGCGGTCATCTCGGCCTCGTCGGCCCGCCAGACCCGGCCGGCGGCGTTGACGACCACGTCGGGCCGCACCGAACGGAAGAATTCGGTGAGTTCGCGCGGGCCGGCGGTCAGCAGGTCCATGCGGACGGAACGCGGGCCCGCCGCGCCGTCCTCCGCCGGACTCCGGGACACCAGGTGCACCAGGGCGCCGTCGGCGGTGAACGCCTCGCCGATGCGGCGGCCCAGGTAGCCGGTGCCCCCGAGCACCACGACGCGGAGCCCGGCGGCCCCACCGTTGTCAGCCTTCGGCACGTTCGGCCCCGTACTTGACGGACTTCCACCAGTCGACGTTGTCGCGGTACCAGTCCACCGTGGCGGCCAGGCCCTCCTCGAATCCGGTCAGCGGCGCGTACCCCAGCTCGTCCCGGATCTTGGAATCGTCGATGGAGTACCGCAGGTCGTGCGCCTTGCGGTCGGCGACGTGGCGGATCATCTCCGGTCCCGAGCCGGTCTCTTCGAGCAGCCGCTCGGTGATGGCGCGGTTGGTCCGCTCGTTGCCGCCGCCGATGTTGTAGATCTCACCGGCCCGGCCGTCCTGGAGCACGAGGTGGATGCCACGGCAGTGGTCGTCCACATGCAGCCACTCGCGGATGTTGCCTCCGTCGCCGTACAGCGGCACCTGCCTGGCTTCCAGCAGGTTGGTGACGAACAGTGGGATGAGCTTCTCGGGGTGCTGGTACGGCCCGTAGTTGTTGGAGCAGCGCGTGATGGAGAGGTCCACTCCGTGGGTGCGCCAGTAGGTGCGGGCGACCAGGTCGGAACAGGCCTTGGAAGCCGCGTAGGGGGTGTTGGGGAGCAGCGGCCAGTCCTCGGTCCAGGAGCCCTCCCCGATCGAGCCGTACACCTCGTCGGTGGAGACGTGCACGACCCGCTCGACACCGGTGTGCAGCACGGCGTCGAGCAGCGTCTGGGTGCCCAGGACATTGGTGCGGAAGAACTCGCCCGCGCCCTCCAGTGACCGGTCCACATGGGACTCCGCGGCGAAGTGCACCACGGCGTCGTGTCCGGGCAGCAGTTCGCGCAGCAGGCCCGCGTCGCAGATGTCGCCCTGGACGAACTCCAGGCGCGGGTGCGTGGCCGGCAGGTTGTCGCGGTTGCCCGCGTAGGTCAGCTTGTCCAGGACGGTGACGCCGGCGCCCTGCCACCCCGCGTAGTTGTCCGCGAGGAGGTTACGGACGAAGTTGGAGCCGATGAAACCGGCCGCTCCGGTGATGAGGATCCTCATGCCGCGACCTCCACTCGGGTGTGGTCTCCGACGACCAGGCAGTAACGGCCCGTGCTCTCCTCGGTGGTGCCGACGGAGGCTGAGCGGCCGATGACGGAACTGCGCAGGCCCTGGACGCCGGTGACCGACGCTCCGTCCAGGGCGATGGAGTACTCAAGCCGGCTTCCGGTGACCGCACAGCCGCGTCCGATGGACGTGTGCGGGCCGATGTGGCTGTCCTCCACGACCGTGCCGGCGCCGATGATCGCGGGGCCCTCGATACGGGAGCGCACGATGCGCGCCCCCTCCTCCACGACGACCGGTCCCGCCAGCACGCTGGCGTCGTCGACCTCACCGGCCACGGAGGGCCGCAGGCTGTCCAGCATGCGCTGGTTGCACTCCAGAAGGTCCTCGACGTTCCCGGTGTCCTTCCAGTAGCCCTCGTACTGGCCGGCCCGCACATCCGCTCCCGACGTCACCAGCCACTGGATCGCGTCGGTGATCTCCAGTTCGCCGCGGGCGCTGGGCTCAATGGCCTTCACCGCCTCGTGGATGGCGGCGGTGAAGAAGTACACGCCGATCAGGGCCAGGTCGCTGCGCGGCTGCTGGGGCTTCTCCACCAGGCGCAGCACCTCGCCGGCCGGGCCCAGTTCGGCCACGCCGAAGCTCCGCGGGTTCGGGACCTTGTACACCACTACATGGGCGGCCGGGCGGTGCGTGGCGAAGTCCTCGGCGATGCCGGCGATGCCCTCGGGCAGCATGTTGTCGCCGAGGTACATCACGAAGTCGTCGTCACCGAGGAAGTCCCGTGCGATGACGACGGTGTGGGCGAGGCCGAGCGGAGCTTCCTGCTGGATGTAGGTCAGCCGTACCCCGAACCGCGATCCGTCCCCGAGCGCCTGGTGGATCTCGGCGACGCGGTCGCCGACGATGATCCCGATCTCGGTCACGCCCAGGTCCGCGATGTTCCTCAGGACGTATTCCAGTACCGGGGTGTTCGCGATGGGGATGAGCTGTTTGGGCATCGAGTAGCTGAATGGCCGTAGGCGGGTGCCCGATCCGCCGGCCAACACCAGAGCCTTCATGGCAGGTCCTCTCGATTCATGTGGTGATGCCTCTTCGGTCTGGTGCGTGGTGCACAGCCGCTCGGCCGGGCACCGGCGTTCCGGTGCGCGGGCGGGCGGCAGGACGGGGGTTTCGCCGCGTCAGGCGGCGTCGAAATCGGACAGCATGCCTGCTGCCAGTGCCTCGGCCAGCGAGGGCGCCTTCGCGTCCTTGTCCGAGATCAGGGGTGTCCCGGCGCAGTCCCAGGGCAGGTCCAGGTCGGGGTCGAGCGGGTTGATGTCGATCTGTGTTCCGGGGACGTAGGTGCTGCTGACGACGTAACAGATGCAGCTGTCGTCGGTCAGCGCCAGGAATCCGTGGCCGACACCCTCCGGGACGTACACGGACCGGCCGGAGGCGGCGTCCAGTTCGTTCACCTGGTGCCTGCCGAACGTGGGCGAACCGACCCGCAGGTCGACGAGGATGTCGCGCAGCACGCCCCGGACGCAGGTGACGTACTTGGCCTGCCCCGGAGGACTGCTCACGCTGTGGATGCCGCGCAGGGTGTGACGCCTGGAGACCGAGTAGTTGATCTGTCGGGGCTGGAAGGTGATCCCCCCGGCCCGCTCCAGTTCGTCGGACCGCATCGACTCGTAGAACACGCCCCGGTCGTCGGATATGTGGTCCGGCTCGATCAGGAACGTGCCGGGGATGGTGCTTTCCTCGATGCGCACGGCTCGTTCGCCCTTTCGTCCTTTCGTCCTGAACCCGACTCGTGCCGAGTGGGCGGAGGCCGGCCGCTCAGCCGCGATGCTCCGCGGTCAGCCTCTCCAGGACCGGGACCACGTCCTTCGGCGCCGGCGCGGCCAGCATGTCCTCGTACAGACCGCGGGCCCCGAGCTCGAAGGACGGCTCCTCGACCAGCCGGACGAGGTCCTTGCCCAGGCTGTCGACGTCGATCGACGCCGCGTCGGCGATCAGTCCGGCACCCCGGCGGACGACGTACCGCGCCGTGACCATCTCGTCCCACATCGGGAGCGGCACGACGAGTTGCGGCACCTTGAACGCGACGGCGGCGGCGAACGTCCCGCCGCCACCGTGGTGGATGATCGCCGAGCTGGTGGGCAGCACCTGGTTGAGCGGTACGTACTCGATGGCGCGGACGTTGTCCGGGAGCGTGCCCACGGCGCTGAGCTGCTCGCTGTTCAGCGTCGCGACCAGTTCCAGATCCAGACCGGACACGGAGTCGAAGAACTCCCGCATCGGGAAGCCGCTGTGGCGACCGGCGAGCAGTCGGCGGCTCACACCCAGGGTGAGCACCGCGCGAGGCCGCTCGGGCCGGGCGTGCAGCCACTGCGGAAGTGTGGCGGCCCCGTTGTACGGGACCCGGCGGACCGGGACGTACGTCAGGTCCAGCGGGTCGCGCATCCGGGACTGGGTCAGGTCCAGGGTCCACTGGCCGACCAGCGTCTCCTCGGTGAAGTCGAGGTCGTAGCGCTCCAGCACCGGGCCGAGCCACGACATCCACGGGTCCTCGGTCAGGCCCGAGGACGGATCGGCCAGCTCCTGCCGCGTCTTGGAACGGATCAGACCGATGTTGTCCATGCCGAACAGAAGACGCGCGTGGGCGGCGCCGCAGGCACGCGCGGCCACCGCTCCGGTCGGGGCCAGCGGGTCCCACAACACCAGGTCGGGGCGCCAGTCCTGAGCGAATGCCACCAGCTTGTCGAGGATCGGCCGAGCGCCACCGCTCACCGTCTCCGGCGGGTAGTACGCGTTGAACATTCCCGCGAGGACGGCCCTGGCCTTACGCCAGGCGTTCTCGTCGGCGGGGTCGAGCGCCAGGGTGGGCCGGTTGGGGCCCGCGCCGGCCATCAAGGGCGCCAGGGAGGCGGTGAGTTCCTCCTTGCCGCCCAGGGACACCGCGGTGAGGCCGGCCGAGGTGATGTTGGCGATCACGTTCGGGTCGACCACCCCCTCGGGGCTCGCCACCACGACCTCGTGCCCGGCACTCTGCAGCGCCCATGCCAGCGGGATGGCTGGATAGAGATGTGCTGATGTCGGAAAGATGGTGAAAAGAACGCGCATCGCTGACCTCTCCGAGACTGCCGGCCCGACGCCGACGGCGTGCTGTTCACTCGAATCCTGCGAGGGGGCTCTAAAGAGCCGCTTGTGCAGAGCGGGCAGGGAAGCGGCCTTCCGGCGGCGGTCGGCGGGAAACTCTTCAAGTGCCCCCGGCCACAGCCCGGTTCAGGGTCCTGCGTTCACGTCAGGATCTGCCCATACCGGGGCCCCACCCGCACAATCCACCCTTTTGACGATCAATCAACCCATCAGGCGCCGCCGGAACTCCCGTTACCGCCAGCAACAGGCATCTGACCAGCAGGAACAGCGATGCGCCACTGGAGTACCCGGATCGATCGGTTCCGCAAATTTGTACCAACGGAACCCTGATCCCACCCCACTCTTAACTGCGTTGACTTATCATCCCCGCAGGATGGCGCACATGTTGCGGGGGACAGTGCAGATGATGGGCAGTCACGAACGTTCCGACACCGGGGACGAGTCGAGGGGTCACAGACCCGAGGCGGTTGTCCCGCCAAGTCCCGGGACCGTCTTTCCCGTTTCCCGGTCGGCACGCACCATCCTCATCCCCACGCTGCTGGGCTACGCGCTCCTCACCGCCCTGGGCATCCTGAGCGCCGGAACATCGCCGGCCGCCGAGGCAGTCAGCCTGCTCCTCCTCCTGCTGATCCTCGCCCTGCAACTCATGCACTCCGCACCGCGCATGAATCAGGCCCCCCTGCCCCGGAGATGCCTGACCCTCACCCTCCAGGCAGTCCTGACCTACCTCCCCGTCCTCGTCTTCCAGACCTACTGGGAAGCCATGGCCGGCTACCTGGCCGGCTCACTCCTGCTCCTTCTGCCGCCCCGCGTGGCCTGGCCGCTCTACGCCACCGTGGGCCTGAGCATGCTCGTACCACCGCTCGTCGACAGCCGACCACTCATCGAGAGCGTGTTCTTCGCCCACACCACGCTCCTGTCGGGACTCGTCCTCTACGGACTCACCCGGCTGACGGAACTGACCACACATCTCCACACCACCCGCGGTCAACTCGCCCGCCAAGCCGTCACCGGAGAACGACTCCGCTTCGCCCGCGACCTCCACGATCTCCTCGGCTTCAGCCTCTCCGCCATCACCCTCAAAAGCGAACTCGTCCAACACCTCATCCCCACCCACCCCAACCGCGCCGTGAAGGAGATCAACGAGGTCCTGACCATCGCCGGACAGTCCCTCGCCGACGTCCGCAAAGCCGCGAGCGGTTACCGCGCCATGTCGCTCCGGCAGGAGATCAGAGCCGCGCAGTCGATGCTCGACGCCGCCGGCATCGACCTGCGGGTGGAGGTCGAACTCAGCACACTCTCCCCCCATGTCGAGACCGAACTCGCCACCACGCTACGCGAAGCCGTCACCAACGTCCTGCGGCACAGCAAGGCCGCACACTGCGGCATCCAAGCCGTCCAACAGGACGGCCTGGTCCGCCTCGTGGTCGAGAACGACGGCGCCGACCCCGCCTACCACAACCCGGCACCTCACAGCGGCAACGGACTCGGCAACCTTCAGGCGCGTATGAACGCGATAGGCGGACACCTCGAATCGGGCCGTGGCGAAGACGGCACTTTTCGTCTCCTCGCCGAAGCGCCCTCGCGAAGACCACCAGAAGCGTCCCCGGAACCGAGGGAGAGCGTCTTCCCGCCCACTGGATCAGCCGCATGACCGCACGCCCCGGCAACACTGGTACGGACCATGACACCTCGTCACTATCCGGTTCCTACAGACCGCAGGCGGGAGCGCAGTGATACGCATACTGATCGCCGAGGACATGAACATGGTCCGCGGCGCCCTGGTCGCTCTGCTGAATCTCCAAGCCGATCTCGAAGTGGTGTGTGAGGTCGGGCGCGGAGACGAGATCGTCGAGATGGCGCTCAAGCACCGGCCCGACGTTGCCATCATCGACATCGATCTACCCGGGTGTGACGGTCTGTCGGCCGCGACTCAGCTGCGCGAACGACTCCCGCAGTGCGGCGCCCTCATCCTCACCAGCCTCGGCCGGCCCGGCACCCTGCGCCGGGCGCTTGAGGCCCGGGTATCGGGCTATCTCCTCAAGGACGCCCCCTCGGCCGAACTCGCCACCGCCGTACGGCGGGTGGCCGCGGGGCACCGAGCCTTCGACCCGGAACTGGCGCTGGCCGCCTGGGGAGAGTTCGAAAACCCCCTCACCGACCGGGAGGCCCAGGTTCTGCGGCTCACGGCGGAAGGCGCGGAGACACGGGAGATCGCCTCCGTGCTGCGGTTGTCGGCGGGGACGGTCCGCAACTATCTGACCACCATCGTCAGCAAACTCAACGCGCGTAACCGGATCGACGCGATCCGTATCGCCAGGGACGCGGACTGGCTGCAGTGACAGCGTCCGTCGGTCGCGATGAGGCGGCTTTGGCAGATCACTAGGGTCGCTCAATACCGTGCGGTCGCAGGCAGCCTGCTGCGTCGACGGGAAGGAGCGGCCGGTGGCCGTTGACACGACTCATACGAGTGACACGAGCGCCCCTGGGGGTACGGAGGGAACAACTCGTCCGACTCACGAGGTCCGTCGTCTGGATCGGGTGGTCATCCGTTTCGCGGGTGATTCCGGTGACGGTATGCAGCTGACGGGTGACCGGTTCACGTCGGAGACGGCGTC
>NZ_JBITIB010000050.1:0-32944 GCF_044458565.1 Streptomyces sp. NPDC050433
CGGTTCAGCAGGTTCTGAAGCCCGTCCGGTGTGCTGTGACCTGCGAATTCGGCGAGTTGCCAGCCGTTCTTACGGCTTACCGAACCCAGCAGGCCGCGCACATAGGCCCGCATCCGCCACCGAAGGTCCGCCCGACTGAACCGCCGCCCCACCCGCAACAGCAGCTCTTCCAGTTCAGCCGCCCACTCTGCAAGCAGTTCCGTCTCTTCCACAACCATGACAACGGACACGCCGAACCGCTGGTCACGAACTGCCGCAATATGACGGGCCGTCAGCTCGCTACACTCGGAAAGAGGCACCTGACCAGCCACGATAGCGATCTACCGCTGGAGTACTAGACGAAGGACCACCTTGACCAGTTTCAAGAAGCCCATGCTCGCTGTGACCGTGTTCACCGGTCTCGTTGGCGTCGCTGCTTGCAACAGCGGCAGTGCGCACAGCAGCACCGACACCAGCACCGCTGCCCAAGTAGCCACCTACAGCGTCGGATATGACTACGGCAGTGATCTCCTCAAGAGCACTTACCATGGCAAAGAGCCAGACTTTGATGAGGCCATGGGCGCCTGTAACGACGGGGTGGGCTATGAACGGGAGCGCCTCTATCGCTCCCACGGTCTCACTCCGGTAGAGATCGCCCCGATCACTGACGAGGAGTTTGAGTCTTATAACGCCCTCAACGAAGAGATCGGCGAAGACCCCGATAGCGCCCTCGACGGCTACCAGCAGGGCTGCCAAGATGCCCTCGATGGCCAGCCTGCAACCCCGTCAATATGGGACCGTGCATCCGCTGCCACAGGCGATCCCTACGCCGAGGGATACACCTTCGCCACCTACAAATTGCCCATCCTCAAGGGTGTGGCAAAAGAGGAAAGTATTGCTGACCCAGTAGAGGAGGCTATCGCAGTCTGTCAGGTGAATGTTCTGATCGCCGTCGATCAACTGGCTATCGCGAAAGACCCCGACACCTCCCAGTGGGAGAAGGCACCAGGCATCGAGGACAGGCACCGTGACTTCATCGCTGGCTGTGAGGACGCCGCCAACGGCAAGCCCAGGGCCGCGCCCAAGTCCTGAAGCTCCTTGCGTGCAGGGGAAGTCACCCCTCGCCGTCGGCACCGCTCACCTGGAAGCCCTCGTCTGCGAGGGCTTCCAGGCTCGCGCCGCCGCCCCCTGCCCACCGTCGCAGGGCCGCGGCGTCGGCGAACCGGGCGACGTTCGTGTCGAGCGGGGTGTCCGTGTACTGGTGGAACTTCCACGCGGCCTTGATCCGGGGCTTGCCCGCGCTCACGTAGTCCGCGATCCACAGGGCGTCGCCCGCCCCGCTGGTGGTGTCGCGGTTGAGCCAGAAGTCCCGGTTGCCGTACAGCCCGACGCGGTGGTCCGCGCGGCGCAGCCGGCGGGCCTCGGCCAGGAAGGCGTCCTTGGACGCGTACGAGACGCCAGCGTCCTCCCAGTCGGCGAACAGCGGGTCGCCCGCGTGCTCGGCGGCCTTCTCCACGAAGTACTTCGCCTGCGCCTTCATGCTGCCGGGCCGCAGGAAGTGGTAGAAGCCGACGACCAGCCCGGCCTCGCGCGTGTGAAGCTTGCTCCAGCATGCGGAGGGTTCCTTATTGCTTGGGATTGAGTCAACTTTAGTGTGTATTGCAGCCCTTGAGTATGTGTTACGGTCGCTGTATGAACCTCAAGGAGTGGGCGATGGCGAACGGTGTGCACCCGCATACCGCCTATCGCTGGTTCCGTGAAGGCACCTTGCCGGTCCCTGCTGAGCGAGTCGGGCCGCGGACGATCCTGGTGAACATTGAGGCGAACTCCTCACCGTTCGTGACGGGCGGCGTGGGTCTGTATGCCCGCGTGTCGTCGGATGATCAGAAGTCGGATCTTGAGCGGCAGGCCGCTCGGTTGTCCGCGTGGGCGGCGAAGGCCGGTCACCGGGTGGTGCGGATCGAGTCGGAAATCGCCTCGGGCATGAACGGCTCGCGTACCAAGGCCCGTCGTCTGCTGGCCGATCCGAATGTGACCACGGTGGTGGTCGAGCGCAAGGACAGGCTCGGGCGGATGAATGTGGAGCTGATCGAGGCCGCTCTGGCCGCGACCGGGCGCCGTCTGGTGGTGCTGGATGACGGTGAGGTCGAAGACGACCTGGTACGCGACATGGTGGAGGTCCTGACCTCGTTCTGTGCCCGCCTGTACGGTCGCCGTTCCGCGAAGAACCGGGCGAAGAAAGCCTTGGAAGCGGCGGCTCAGGATGACTGAGCCGAAGAAGCAACTGCGTCAGGTCGCCCCGTCGTTCGTCGCGTTCGGCCCTGCCGGTGTGTCGATTCGGGACCGTCTCAAGAACCTGACGCCCGAGGACGAGAAGGTGTTGCGCCTGGTCGGCGAGCATCTCGGTTCGCTGGCATCCCGTGACCTCAAGGCTCGCTGTCACGATGGCCTGGAGCACTCCACCGAGACGTGGGCGTCCCGTAAACGGGATCTGACAGCCGTGTCGTCGTCGCGGTGGGCTGGTTCGCTGACCAAGGCCACCCACGACCAGTGGGCGCTCGCCCGGCGCGGCCAGGCCGCGCATCTGAAGTCCCTGGAGGCCGGCGTCCGCACCATCGCGCACCGCCTGTCCCTCCCGATCGGCGAGAAGGGCACCAAGCGCGCTCCGGGTGGCTACCGGTCGAAGAGCGAGTGGTTCCACAAGACCCGGCGCCTGCAGGTACTTGAGGGTCGTCTCGACGCTGTGCGGACCGACCGCAAGAACGGCGTCGTCCATGTGGTGCGGGGCGGGCGGAAGTTGCTGAACACCCGCCACAACCTGGCCACAGCGCAGCTCACCGAGTCGCAGTGGCGGGAACGCTGGGAAACTGCCCGCTGGATCCTCGCGGCTGATGGCGAGTCCGGCAAGCGGTACGGCAACGAAACCATCCGCATCACCCCGGACGGCGAGGTCAGCATCAAGCTGCCCTCCCCGCTCGCGGACCTGGCGAACGCCAAGCACGGCCGGTACACGCTGGCCACGAAGGTGTCGTTCCCGCACCGGGGCCTCGAGTGGGCCGACCGCGTGGAAGCCAACCGGGCCGTCGCCTACCGCGTCCACTTCGACGTTGAGCGCGGACGCTGGTACGTGGACGCCTCATGGTCCTGTCCGGTGACCCGGACGATCCCGATGGAGACCGCGCTCGCACACGGTGTCATCGGCGTGGACACCAACGCCGACCACCTCGCCGCCTGGCGCTTGGACCCGGACGGAAACCCGGTCGGGCAGCCCCGCCGCTTCTCCTACGACCTCAGCGGGTCGGCCGACCACCGTGACGCCCAGGTCCGCCATGCCTTGTCGCGGCTGCTGAACTGGGCCAAGACCTGCGCAGTCAAGGCGATCGCGGTCGAGGACCTGGACTTCGCCGATTCCAGGACCCGCGAGAAGTACGGCCGTAAGCGCTGCTTCCGCCAGTTGATCTCCGGTATGCCCACCGGGAAACTCCGCGCCCGGCTCACCTCCATGGCCGACGCCACCGGTATCGCGATCATCGCCGTCGACCCGGCCTACACCAGCATGTGGGGGGCGCAGCACTGGAAGAAGCCCATGGCCGCACCCCGACGTAAGACCAGCCGGCACGATGCCGCGAGCATCGCGATCGGCAGACGCGCCCAAGGACACCCGATCCGGCGACGGACGGCACCGCCCCGTGCACACCAGAGCGATGTGCACGGGCATCGGACCGCCCAGGCTGGCCGGCGTGCTCTTGGGCGTGAGGAAACCCGCCGCCCCGTCACGGACCGTGATCAAGAGTCACCGGCCCGGACAGGGTACAAACAAGGAACGCGGGCGACCAGCGCACCCAAAACCGTTCGGGATGCGCGCAGTGACCGGCAGTGGATCCAAAACTCACTCCTGCTCACTGGCTAGGAACGGTTGAGGTACGAGGTGCCTTTTCGAAGGCGAAGTCGAGGCCCTTCGTGGAGAACGACGAGCTCTGGTACGACGCGACGTCGACGCCCTTGACGGTCATCGGTGGTGCCTCCTGCGCAATACGGGTGGGGGAGGGACTTCCCTCTCTGTCCGATGCCCCCGACGGCACCGCGGCACTCTCGAACAACCGTGTCCGCAAGCCCCCTTGGAGCTGCGCCGGTGCACGGCGAAGGGCCGCCGTTCCCCTGGGGCGGGGGAGCGGCGGCCCTTGTGAGGAGCGGTCCGTGCCGGTGGATCAGAGGAGACGGATCGCACCGCTCGGCGGGTCCCAGTCCAGCGTCTTCTCGACGACGCCGGTACCGGAGTTCTGCGCGCCGATGAACTTGCCGCCGCCGGAGTAGATCGCCACGTGGTACGCGCTTCCCGCGCCGCCCCAGTAGAGGATGTCGCCGGGCTGGAGGTTGTCCAGGGAGACCGGGGTGCCGGACGTCGACTGCGGCTGCGAGGTGCGCGGCAGGTCGACGCCGATCTGGCGGTAGGCGGCCTGGACGAGGCTGGAGCAGTCCCAGGAGTCGGGGCCGTTGGAGCCGAGCACGTACGCGTCGCCGACCTGGGCGCGCGCGAAGGCCAGGACGGCGGCGGCCGAGCCGGTGGCCTGCGTGGTGCCGGTCGAGTCGGAAGAGGCGGAGAGCGTCGTCCGCTCCTCGGAGCGCGAGGCGCGCTCTTCGGCGGCGGCCTTGGCGCGGGCGGCCTCGGCCTTCTTCTTCGCCTCCGCCTTGCGCTCGGCCTCAGCCTTGGCCCTCTTGGCGACCTTCGCGGCGTGGGCGGCGGCGGCGTCTTCCTGCGCGCCCAGTTCGAGGTCGACCGCGACCCGCTGGGTGGCGGCGGCGGACTGCGCGACGCCGCCCGCGAGGGCGGAGGTGAGCGTGGGCATCTCGATGGTCTCGGTGACCGGCTCGGCGTGGGCCGGAGCGGCGGCACCGGCCAGCGCCATGGTGCTGAGGACGCCACCGGCAACTCCGGACCGGATCGCGGTTTTCGACGCGCCTCGGCGGGGCTTCCGGTGGCTGGGTATGTGAGCGGTGTGGGACATGAGGACAATCGCTATCAGGGCTTTTGGGTTCCCTTCAAGAAACGTGTGTTGCGCCACAGTTACGTTCGGAATAGGCCAATCCACTTACTGTCGGCCTTTATTGACGCCGTAACGGGCATAACGGGCACCCGTGATCATGGCTGTGATCACGGGGTTTCGGTGAATCGCCCGGATTGCCCGCCGCTTACCATCCGTTCCCTCCGATGGCCAAGCCCCGCTTATGCGACGGTTGAGCGCAGTGGTGCAGGTCACAGAATGGTGAACGTCAGGGTTCCCGAACGCTCGTGAACGCGTGCACGTGATCCGCGTCCGTTCACCCTCCGTCCACCCCTGTCCCCGGACCTCCCCCGCGCGGGTGGGGCGCGTTTATCACGCGTCGGCGTCCATCTCCAATTTGCCGCTCTCCGCATTGACTTGGTACCGGCCGCACGTCTCCGACCAGCGGTGACTCTCCGCATTGTTACCTCAAGTGACGAGACGGGCGCCGCCTGTTCGAGGATCAACCGGCCCTCAGACGGATGATCGATCGTCGGGTGGTGGAGATCACAAACCCGTTGTCCCACCCCGTGTCGCAGATCACAGACCGGGAGGCATAGGATGCGGGACAGTCCGGCTTGTGAACTGCCTCACATACGAGTGATCTTCGTGAGGCGGTGAGACAGAAGCTCGGTTGAGGACCAACGGTCAGGGACGACTGGAAGGAGCGAGGAGCGTGAATGCCTACGCGCCAATCCTCGTGCTCGGCGCTCTCGGTGCCGCGTTTGCGATCTTCTCCGTGGTGGCGGCCACGCTTATCGGCCCGAAAAGGTACAACCGGGCAAAACTCGAAGCGTACGAGTGCGGCATCGAGCCCACTCCCACGCCGGCCGGAGGTGGCCGCTTTCCCATCAAGTACTACCTGACGGCGATGCTCTTCATCATTTTCGACATCGAGGTCGTCTTCCTTTACCCCTGGGCCGTCACCTTCGACGCACTGGGGCTTTTCGGGCTCGTGGAGATGTTGCTCTTCGTGCTCACCGTCTTCGTCGCCTACGCGTATGTGTGGCGGCGCGGCGGTCTGGAATGGGACTAAAGGCGCGGAGGGGCAACCAATGGGACTCGAAGAGAAGCTGCCGAGCGGATTTCTGCTGACCACCGTCGAGCAGGCCGCGGGCTGGGTAAGGAAGTCGTCCGTCTTCCCGGCGACCTTCGGCCTGGCCTGCTGCGCCATCGAGATGATGACGACGGGCGCCGGCCGGTACGACCTGGCCCGGTTCGGCATGGAGGTCTTCCGCGGTTCGCCGCGCCAGGCGGACCTGATGATCGTGGCGGGACGGGTGAGCCAGAAGATGGCGCCCGTCCTCAGGCAGGTCTATGACCAGATGCCGAACCCCAAGTGGGTCATTTCCATGGGGGTTTGCGCGTCCTCGGGCGGGATGTTCAACAACTACGCGATCGTCCAGGGCGTCGACCACGTCGTCCCTGTCGACATCTACCTGCCGGGCTGCCCGCCGCGGCCGGAAATGCTGATGGACTCCATCCTCAAGCTCCACCAGAAGATCCAGAGTTCCAAGCTCGGGGTCAACGCGGAGGAAGCGGCCCGAGAGGCGGAGGAAGCGGCGCTGAAGGCGCTGCCGTTGATCGAGATGAAGGGGCTGCTGAGGTGAGCGACGCACGCGAGGCCACCGGGCAGTACGAGAAGACGAAATCCGCGCCTCTGTGCCGAGCGGGCGGAGAAGCGAACGAAAGGGGCGCGCGGTGAGTGACGAGCAGAACGGCGCGAGCGTTCCGTCCGCGCGGGGGCAGGCCGCCGAGGTCATCGGCGTACGCAAGGGCATGTTCGGCACCGACAGCGGGGGCGGTGACACCAGCGGATACGGCGGTCTCGTCAGGACCGTGAACATGCCGGGCGCCGCCAGCCGCCCGTACGGCGGTCCCGACGGCCTCTTCGACGAGATCGCCGACGAACTCGAAGGCGCGCTGGAGGAGCAGGGACTGCTCCCGGCGAACGCCATCGAGAAGACGGTCGTCGACCGGGGCGAACTCACCTTCCACATCGCCCGCGAGCATCTGGTCCAGGTGGCCAGGACCCTGCGCGACGACCCGGCGCTCCGCTTCGAGCTGTGCACGGGTGTGTCCGGCGTCCACTTCCTGGGGGACAAGGGCCGCGAGCTGCACGCCGTCTACCACCTGCGCTCACTGACGCACGGCCGGCTGATCCGCCTTGAGGTGTCCGCACCGGACAGCGACCCGCATGTGCCGTCCCTGGTCGAGGTCTATCCGACCAACGACTGGCACGAGCGCGAGACGTACGACTTCTTCGGCCTGATCTTCGACGGCCACCCCGCCCTCACCCGGATCATGATGCCGGACGACTGGCAGGGCTTCCCGCAGCGCAAGGACTATCCCCTCGGCGGCATCGCCGTCGAGTACAAGGGCGCCCAGATCCCGTCTCCGGACCAGCGGAGGTCGTACTCATGACCACCCCCCACGCCACTCCCCGTGCCACCACCGAGGGCACCGTCTACACCGTCACCGGTGGTGACTGGGACGAGGTCGTCGAGACCGCGGCCAAGTCGGACGACGAGCGCATCATCGTCAACATGGGTCCCCAGCACCCGTCGACGCACGGCGTGCTCAGGCTGATCCTGGAGATCGAGGGCGAGACCGTCACCGAGGCCCGCTGCGGCATCGGCTATCTGCACACCGGCATCGAGAAGAACCTCGAATTCCGCAACTGGACGCAGGGCACCACCTTCGTCACGCGCATGGACTACCTGACGTCGTTCTTCAACGAGACGGCGTACTGCCGGGCCGTCGAGTCGCTGCTCGGCATCGAGGACGACATCCCGGACCGGGCGAACATCATCCGCGTCCTGCTGATGGAGCTGAACCGGCTCTCCTCGCACCTGGTCTGCATCGCCACCGGCGGTATGGAACTCGGCGCGACCACGATCATGATCTACGGCTTCCGCGATCGTGAACTGATTCTCGATGCCTACGAGTTGATCACCGGCCTGCGGATGAACCACGCGTACATCCGGCCCGGCGGCCTCGCCCAGGACTTCCCTCCGGGCGCCGTCGACCATCTGCGCGAGCTGCTGAAGACCCTGCGCAAGAACCTGCCGGAGTACGACAAGCTCGCCACCGGCAACCCGATCTTCAAGGCCCGTATGCAGGACGTCGGCTATCTCGACCTGGCCGGCTGCATGGCGCTCGGCGCCACGGGACCGATCCTGCGCTCGGCCGGGCTGCCGCACGACCTGCGCAAGACCGACCCGTACTGCGGCTACGAGACGTACGACTTCGACATCCCGACCGCCGAGACCTGCGACGCCTACGGCCGCTTCCTCATCCGGCTGGAAGAGATGCGGCAGTCGCTGCGGATCGTCGAGCAGTGCCTGGACCGCCTGGAGCCGGGCCCGGTCATGGTCGGCGACAAGAAGATCGCCTGGCCCGCGCAGCTCGCGCTCGGCCCGGACGGACTCGGCAACTCGCTCGACCACATCAAGAACATCATGGGCACGTCCATGGAGGCTCTGATCCATCACTTCAAGCTGGTGACGGAGGGCTTCCGGGTCCCGCCGGGGCAGGCGTACGCCGCCGTCGAGTCGCCCAAGGGCGAACTCGGCGTGCACGTCGTCTCCGACGGGGGCACGCGCCCCTACCGGGTCCACTTCCGCGACCCGTCGTTCACCAATCTCCAGTCCATGGCGGCCATGTGCGAGGGCGGCCAGGTCGCCGATGTCATCGTCGCCGTCGCGTCCATCGACCCCGTGATGGGAGGCGTCGACCGGTGACCACCACACCGAATTCCGAGGTCAGCCTCGGAATGCCCCAACTCCCCGCCCCCGACTACCCGGCCGATGTACGCGCCCGGCTGGAGACGGACGCGAAGGAGGTGATCGCCCGCTACCCCGACAGCCGCTCGGCCCTGCTGCCGCTGCTGCACCTCACGCAGTCCGAGGAGGGGTACGTCACCCGTACCGGCGTCCGGTTCTGCGCCGAGATGCTGGGGCTGACCACCGCCGAGGTGACCGCGGTCTCCACCTTCTACTCGATGTACCGGCGCAAGCCGTCCGGCGACTACCAGGTCGGCGTCTGCACCAACACGCTGTGCGCGGTGATGGGCGGCGACGCCATCTTCGACGAGCTGAAGCAGCACCTGGGCGTCGGCAACAACGAGACCACCGAGGACGGCAAGGTCACGCTGGAGCACATCGAGTGCAACGCGGCCTGCGACTTCGCGCCGGTGGTGATGGTCAACTGGGAGTTCTTCGACAACCAGACCGTCGAGTCGGCCAAGCAGCTCGTGGACGACCTCATGGCCGGCGAGCAGGTCACCCCGACACGCGGCGCGCCCCTGTGCACGTACAAGGAGACCGCGCGCATCCTCGCGGGCTTCCCCGACGAGCGCCCCGGCGCCGTCGACGCCACCGGTGGCGCGGGCCCCGCCTCGCTGATCGGACTCAAACTCGCCAAGGGCGAGGCCGTGAACCCCGCGAACCCCACGGGCCCGGCAGCCGAGGAGGGGAAGTGATGACCACAGCACCCGAGATGAGCGACACCGGCCCGGAGAAGCTCCTCTCTCCGGTCCTGTCCGCGTTCTGGGACCAGCCCGACGCGTGGACGCTGGAGACCTACAAGCGGCACGAGGGGTACGAGGGCCTGCGCAAGGCACTCGCCATGACGCCCGACGACCTCATCGCGTACGTGAAGGACTCCGGTCTGCGCGGCAGGGGCGGCGCGGGCTTCCCCACCGGCATGAAGTGGCAGTTCATTCCGCAGGGCGACGGCAAACCGCACTATCTCGTCGTCAACGCCGACGAGTCGGAGCCCGGCACCTGCAAGGACATCCCCCTTCTCTTCGCCAACCCGCACTCCCTCATCGAGGGAATGATCATCGCCTGCTACGCGATCCGCTCGCAGCACGCCTTCATCTATCTGCGCGGCGAGGTCGTGCCCGTCCTGCGCAGGCTGCACGAGGCCGTACGTGAGGCCTACGAGGCGGGCTACCTCGGCAAGGACATCCTCGGCAGCGGGATCGACCTCGACATCACCGTGCACGCGGGGGCCGGCGCGTACATCTGCGGCGAGGAGACCGCGCTGCTGGACTCGCTGGAGGGACGGCGCGGACAGCCCCGCCTGCGCCCGCCGTTCCCGGCGGTCGCGGGTCTCTACGCGTGCCCCACTGTGGTGAACAACGTCGAATCCATCGCCTCGGTTCCCGCGATCCTCAACCGCGGCAAGGACTGGTTCAAGTCGATGGGCACCGAGAAGTCCGCGGGCTTCACGCTCTACTCGCTCAGCGGCCATGTCACCAGCCCCGGCCAGTACGAGGCCCCGCTCGGCATCACGCTGCGCCAGCTGCTCGACATGGGCGGCGGCATGCGCAAGGGCCACCGGCTCAAGTTCTGGACGCCGGGCGGCTCCTCGACCCCGATGTTCACCGACGAGCACCTGGACGTCCCGCTCGACTACGAGGGCGTCGGCGCCGCCGGCTCCATGCTCGGCACCAAGGCGCTCCAGTGCTTCGACGAGACCACCTGCGTGGTGCGGGCCGTCACCCGGTGGACCGAGTTCTACGCCCACGAGTCCTGCGGCAAGTGCACCCCGTGCCGTGAAGGCACCTACTGGCTGGTGCAGTTGCTGCGGGACATCGAGGCCGGCAAGGGCGTCCCGTCCGACCTCGACAAGCTCAACGACATCGCCGACAACATCAACGGCAAGTCGTTCTGCGCCCTCGGCGACGGCGCCGCCGCGCCGATCTTCTCCTCGCTCAAGTACTTCCGCGAGGAGTACGAGCAGCACATCACCGGCAAGGGCTGCCCCTTCGACCCGGCGAAGTCCACCCTGTGGGCCGACCGCAACACGCACCTGGAGGTGAACGCATGACAGTCACCACGTCTGCCCCCTCCGGCGGCGGCGAGGCGGCGGTCCCGCCCGAAGATCTCGTCTCGCTGACCATCGACGGCATCGAGATCTCGGTCCCCAAGGGGACCTTGGTGATCCGCGCCGCCGAACTCCTCGGCATCGAGATCCCCCGCTTCTGCGACCACCCGCTCCTCGACCCGGCCGGCGCCTGCCGGCAGTGCATCGTCGAGGTCGAGGGCCAGCGCAAGCCGATGGCCTCCTGCACCATCACCTGCACCGACGGCATGGTCGTCAAGTCGCAGATCACCTCGCCGGTCGCCGAGAAGGCCCAGCGCGGTGTGATGGAGCTGCTGCTCATCAACCACCCGCTGGACTGCCCGGTCTGCGACAAGGGTGGTGAGTGCCCGCTGCAGAACCAGGCGATGAGCGCCGGCCAGGCCGACACCCGGTTCGAGGGCAAGAAGCGGACCTTCGAGAAGCCCGTACCGATCTCCACCCAGGTGCTGCTCGACCGCGAGCGGTGCGTGCTCTGCGCGCGCTGCACCCGCTTCTCCAACCAGGTCGCGGGCGACCCGGTGATCGAGTTCCTGGAGCGCGGCGCGCTCCAGCAGGTCGGCATCGGCGTGGGCGACCCGTTCGAGTCGTACTTCTCCGGCAACACCATCCAGATCTGCCCGGTCGGCGCGCTGACCTCGGCGGCGTACCGCTTCCGCTCCCGCCCCTTCGACCTGGTCTCCTCGCCGAGCGTGTGCGAGCACTGCGCGGGCGGCTGCGCCACCCGCACCGACCACCGGCGCGGCAAGGTCATGCGGCGCATGGCCGCCGACGACCCCCAGGTCAACGAGGAGTGGATCTGCGACAAGGGGCGGTTCGGCTTCCGCTACGCGCAGCGGCCCGACCGGCTCACCACACCTCTCGTCCGGGGCGCGGACGGCGAGTTGGCACCGGCCAGCTGGCCCGAGGCGCTGGAGGCCGCCGCGAACGGTCTCGCCGCCGCGCGCGGCCGGGCCGCCGTCCTGACCGGCGGCCGGCTCACGGTCGAGGACTCCTACGCGTACGCCAAGTTCACCCGCGTCGCGCTCGACACCAACGACATCGACTTCCGCGCGCGCGTACACAGCGCCGAGGAGGCCGAGTTCCTCGCCGCCCATGTCGCCGGCCACGGCATCGACCTGGACGGCACGGGGATCACGAACACGACGCTGGAGAAGGCCCCGGCCGTCCTGCTCGTCGGATTCGAGTCCGAGGAGGAGGCGCCCGGCGTCTTCCTGAGGATGCGCAAGGCCCACCGCAAGCACGGGCAGCGCAGCTTCTCGATCGCCACGCACGCCACCCGCGGACTGACGAAGGCGGGCGGCACGCTGCTGCCCGCCGCGCCCGGCACCGAGACCGAATGGCTCGACGCGCTCGCCTCGCAGACCGGCCTCGAAGGCGCGGGCACCCGCGCCGCCGAAGCCCTGCGCGAGAGCGGCGCGGTGATCGTCGTCGGCGAACGGCTCGCCGCCGTCCCCGGCGGACTCACCGCCGCCGCGAGGGCCGCCACCGCGACCGGCGCCCGGCTCGTCTGGGTCCCGCGCCGGGCCGGTGAGCGCGGCGCCGTCGAGGCCGGCGCGCTGCCGACGCTGCTGCCCGGCGGCCGTCCCGCCACGGACCCGCGGGCCCGTGAGGAGACCGCCGAGGTCTGGCGCGTACGCGAACTGCCGCACCGGCACGGCCGGGACACCGGCCAGATCGTCGACGCCGCCGTGACCGGCGAACTCGGCGCGCTGGTCGTCGCGGGCGTCGAGGTCGCCGACCTGCCGGACCCGGCGCGCGCGCGTGAGGCGCTGGCCGCCGTCGGCTTCCTGGTGTCGCTGGAACTGCGTCCCAGCGAGGTCACCGACCACGCGGACGTTGTCTTCCCGGTCGCCGCCGTCGCCGAGAAGGCCGGCACCTTCATCAACTGGGAAGGCAGGGTGCGGCTGTTCGACGCGGCGCTCAAGCCCGAGCAGATGACCCGCCAACTGGCCACGGACGACGCGCGGGTGCTGCACATGCTCGCCGACGCCATGGACGTACCCCTGGCGCTGCCGAACCTGAAGGCCGTACGCACCGAACTGGACCGGCTCGGCAACTGGGACGGCCCGCGCGCCGAGCCGCCCGTCGAGTCGTCGCGTCCGCTGCCCCGACCGGGCGCGGGCGAGGCGGTCCTCGCCGGTCACCGGCTGCTGCTCGACCAGGGCCGGCTCCAGGACGGCGACGAGGCCCTGGCGGGCACCCGCCACGCGGCCGTCGCCCGGCTCTCCGCCGCCACGGCGGCCGAGACGGGCGTCGGGGACGGCGACGTCCTGGCCGTCACCGGGTCCGCCGGCACGGTCGAACTGCCGCTCAGCGTCACCGAGATGCCCGACAAGGTCGTCTGGCTGCCGCTGAACTCGGCCGGCGGCGGTGTCCTCGCCGACACCGGCTCCCGGCCGGGCACGCTCGTGCGGATCGGCCCGGCCGAGGCGCAGGCCCCGGCCGGCGCCCCGGAGTCCGACGCACCGGAGGTGCGCGCATGACCGCCCTCGCCCAACTCGGCGCGGCACCCGCGCAGAGTGTCCTCGCCGCCGAGGACCTGTCGATGTTCGGCACCGACCCGTGGTGGCTGGTGGCCATCAAGGCCGTCTTCTGCTTCGCGTTCCTGATGGTGACCGTGCTGATCGCGATCGTCTGGGAGCGCAAGGTCGTCGCCTGGATGCAGCTGCGCATCGGGCCCAACCGGCACGGCCCCTGGGGCATGCTCCAGTCGCTCGCCGACGGCATCAAGCTGATGCTGAAGGAAGACGTCGTCGTCAAGCGGGCCGACAAGTTCGTCTACGTCCTGGCGCCGGTCATCGCGGCGGTGCCCGCCTTCATGGCGATCGCCGTGATCCCCTTCGGCCCCGCGGGCAACGAGGTCTCGATCTTCGGCCACCGCACCACGATGCAGCTGACCGACCTGCCGATCGCGATGCTCTACATCCTCGCGGTCGCCTCGGTCGGCATCTACGGCATCGTCCTCGCGGGCTGGTCGTCCGGATCGACGTACCCGCTGCTCGGCGGATTGCGCTCGTGCGCCCAGATGATCTCGTACGAGATCGCCATGGGCGCCGCGTTCGCCTCGGTGTTCCTCTACTCCGGGACGATGTCGACCTCGGCGATCGTCGAGGCGCAGGCCGACCGCTGGTACATCATCCTGCTGCCGGTCTCCTTCATCATCTACATCGTCACGATGGTCGGCGAGACCAACCGCGCGCCGTTCGACATGCCCGAGTCCGAGGGCGACCTGGTCGGCGGCTTCAACACCGAGTACTCGTCGATCAAGTTCGCGCTGTTCATGCTGGCCGAGTACGTCAACATGGTCACCGTCTCCGCCGTGTCCGCCACGCTCTTCCTGGGCGGCTGGCGGGCCCCGTACCCGATCTCCTCTTTCTGGGAGGGTGCGAACCACGGCTGGTGGCCGATGCTCTGGTTCATCATCAAGGTCCAGCTGCTGCTGTTCTTCTTCATCTGGCTGCGCGGCACGCTGCCCCGCGTGCGCTACGACCAGCTGATGAAGCTCGGCTGGAAGGTCCTCATCCCGGTCTCGGTCGTCTGGCTGATGCTCGTGGCGACCGTGCGCGCCCTGCGGAACGAGAACTACGACTTCCAGGACATCGTGCTCTACGTCGCCGGGGCCGTCATCGCGATCCTGCTGCTCTCCTTCGTCGCCGACATCTTCCGGGACAAGAAGGAGAAGGCCGCCGCCGCGGCCGAACCACCGCCGCCGCCGTTCGACCCGATGGCCGGTGGATTCCCGGTGCCCCCGCTGCCGGGGCAGACCCTGCCGCCCGTGCCGCGCCGGCGCTCACGCGGTGAGCGCGAACTGGTTGTCAGTGGTGGGGCCAATACTGAGAGTGACGCGAGTGACGGAAAGGAGGCTGACGGTGCCTGACAACGCTTCCAAAGGTTCGACGGGGGACGACCCCGGCGAGCGCCGGCTGAATCCGGTCGCCGGCTTCGGCGTGACCTTCAAGGCCATGTTCAAGAAGCGGCTGACCGAGCAGTATCCGGAGACGGAGAAGGTGACGGCGCCGCGCTTCCACGGCCGCCATCAGCTGAACCGTCATCCGGACGGCCTGGAGAAGTGCATCGGCTGCGAGCTGTGCGCCTGGGCCTGCCCGGCGGACGCGATCTATGTCGAGGGCGCGGACAACACCGAGGAGGAGCGCTACTCCCCGGGCGAGCGTTACGGCCGCGTCTACCAGATCAACTACGCGCGCTGCATTCTCTGCGGACTGTGCATCGAGGCGTGCCCCACGCGGGCGCTCACGATGACCAACGAGTTCGAGCTGGCGGACAGTTCGCGCGAGAGCCTGATCTACACCAAGGAGCAGCTGCTCGCCGGTCTGGAGGAGGGCATGGTCGAGTCCCCGCACTCGATCTTCCCCGGCACCGACGAACAGGACTACTACCGGGGCCTGGTGACCGAGGCGGCTCCCGGCACGGTCAAGCAGGTCGCCTTCACCAAGGGCGAGCGCCCGCAGGAAGGCGCCTCCGACTTCGGCGAGGACGAACCGGCTTCGAAGAAGGTGATCGGCGGATGAACTCGCTCGCCGCTTCTTCCCTCACCTCGACCGGCGAGGCCGTCCAGTTCTGGATTCTGGGCACCGTCGCCGTGCTCGGCGCGCTCGGCACCATCCTGATGAGGCGGGCCGTGCACAGCGCGCTCTGCCTCGCCGGGACCATGATCGTCCTGGCGGTCTTCTATCTGGCCAACGGGGCGTATTTCCTGGGCATCGTGCAGATCGTCGTCTACACCGGCGCGATCATGATGCTGTTCCTCTTCGTGGTCATGCTCGTCGGCGTCACCGCCGCCGACTCCCTCACGGAGACGATCAAGGGCCAGCGCTGGTGGGCCGCCGCGTGCGGCCTCGGCTTCGGCATCCTGCTGATCGCCGGCATCGGCAACGCGTCACTGACGACCTCCGCCGGACTCGGCGTCGCCAACGCCGGCGGCAATGTCGAGGGCCTGGCCGCCCTGATCTTCACCAGGTACGTGTTCGCCTTCGAGATCACCGGCGCCCTGCTGATCACGGCCTCGGTCGGCGCGATGGTGCTCACGCACCGCGAGCGCACCGAACGGGCCCTGACCCAGCGGGAGATGTCCGAGAAGCGCATCCGCAGCAAGCACCTGCCGCCGCTGCCCGCGCCCGGTGTCTACGCCAGGCACAACGCGGTGGACATCGCCGGTCTGCTGCCCGACGGCAGCGCGTCCGAGCTGACGGTCAGCAAGACGCTGAAGGACCGAGGCCAGATCCGGGACGTGTCCGGTGAGGCCATCGCGGACCTGAAGGCGCTGGAGCAGCGGTCCACGGAGCGTCTCGGCCGCGAGACGCGCCCGGACCGTGCGGACCGCGAGGAGGGCGTCACCAAATGAACCCGGCCAACTACCTCTATCTCGCCGCCCTGTTGTTCACCATCGGCGCGGCGGGAGTGCTGATCCGGCGCAATGCGATCGTCGTCTTCATGTGCGTCGAGCTGATGCTCAACGCGTGCAACCTCGCATTCGTCGCCTTCTCCCGGATGCACGGGAATCTGGACGGCCAGATCATCGCCTTCTTCACGATGGTCGTCGCCGCCGCGGAAGTCGTCGTCGGGCTCGCGATCATCGTGTCGCTGTTCCGCTCGCGCCACTCGGCCTCGGTCGACGACGCCAGCCTGATGAAGCTCTGAGGGGTCGCTGAATCGTGGAGAATTTGATCGCGCTGCTCATCGCGGCGCCCCTGCTCGGAGCAGGTCTTCTGCTGTGCGGCGGGCGACGGCTCGACCGGGTGGGACATCTGCTCGGTACGCTGCTGGCGGCTGCCTCCTTCGTGATCGGCGTGGTGCTGTTCGCGGACATGCTGGGCAGGGGCGCGGACGAACGCACCCTGCACCAGCACCTGTTCAGCTGGATCCCGGTCGAGAGCTTCCAGGCGGACATCGCCTTCCAGCTCGACCAGCTGTCGATGACCTTCGTCCTGCTGATCACCGGCGTCGGCACCCTGATCCACATCTACTCCATCGGGTACATGGAGCACGACGAGCGGCGCCGCCGCTTCTTCGGCTATCTGAACCTGTTCCTCGCCGCGATGCTGCTGCTCGTCCTCGCGGACAACTACCTGCTGCTGTACTTCGGCTGGGAGGGCGTCGGCCTCGCGTCGTACCTGCTCATCGGCTTCTGGCAGCACAAGCCCAGCGCTGCCACGGCGGCCAAGAAGGCCTTCCTGGTCAACCGCGTCGGCGACATGGGCCTGTCGATCGCGATCATGCTGATGTTCACCACCTTCGGCACGTTCGCCTTCGGGCCCGTCCTGGAGTCCACCGGTGAGGCGAGCGGCGGCACGATCACCGCCATCGGCCTGATGCTCCTGCTCGCCGCCTGCGGCAAGTCGGCGCAGGTGCCGCTCCAGTCCTGGCTCGGCGACGCGATGGAGGGCCCGACCCCGGTCTCGGCCCTGATCCACGCGGCGACGATGGTGACGGCGGGCGTGTATCTGATCACCCGGTCCGGCGCGATCTTCAACGCCTCGCCGGACGCCCAGCTGGTCGTCGTGATCGTCGGAGCCGTCACGCTCCTCTTCGGTGCGATCGTCGGTTGCGCGAAGGACGACATCAAGAAGGCCCTCGCGGGCTCGACGATGTCCCAGATCGGCTACATGATCCTGGCCGCGGGCCTCGGCCCGATCGGCTACGTCTTCGCGATCATGCACCTGGTGACGCACGGCTTCTTCAAGGCGGGGCTGTTCCTCGGCGCCGGCTCGGTCATGCACGGCATGAACGACGAAGTGGACATGCGGAAGTACGGCGGCCTGCGCAAGTACATGCCGGTCACCTTCGTCACCTTCGGTCTCGGCTATCTGGCGATCATCGGCTTCCCGGGGCTCTCCGGCTTCTGGTCGAAGGACAAGATCATCGAGGCGGCGTTCGCCAAGGGAGGCACCGAGGGCTGGATTCTCGGCGCCGTCACCCTGCTGGGCGCGGCTCTCACGGCGTACTACATGACGCGCGTGATGCTGATGACCTTCTTCGGCGAGAAGCGCTGGCAGCCCGACGCCCAGGGCAACGAGCCGCACCCGCACGAGTCGCCCAAGTCGATGACGATCCCGATGATCGTCCTCGCCTTCGGCTCGGTCTTCGCGGGCGGTCTCTTCTCGCTCAACGAGTCGTTCGTGAAGTGGCTGGAGCCGGTCACCCAGTTCGAGCACGGCCACCCGCCGATCAGCGCGGCGGCCGTCACCGCGTCCACGGTCGTGGTGCTGCTCATCGGTGTCGGTGTCGCGTATCTCCAGTACGGCCGCAGGCCGGTGCCGGTCACGGCGCCGCGCGGCTCGCTGCTCACCCGCGCCGCCCGCCGCGATCTCCTCCAGGACGACTTCAACCATGTGGTCCTGGTGCGCGGCGGCGAGCACCTGACGCGCTCGCTCGTGTACGTCGACCACACCCTGGTCGACGGTGTCGTCAACGGCACCGCGGCGTCGATGGGCGGGCTCTCCGGTCGGCTTCGCAAACTGCAGAACGGCTACGCCCGCTCCTACGCGGTCTCGATGTTCGGAGGTACGGCAGTGCTCATCGCCGCGACCCTGCTGATGAGGGCGGTGTAATCAGATGTCGTTCCCCCTTCTGACGGCGACAGCCGCCGTCCCGGCGATCGGCGCGATCGTCACGGCGGCCGTCCCGGCCGCCAGGCGCACCGCTGCCAAGTGGATCGCGCTGGCCTTCTCGCTCGCCACGCTCGTGCTGGCGGCGATCGCGCTGGCCCGCTTCGAACCCGGCGGCGCCCGCTACCAGCTGACGGAGTCCCACGCCTGGATCCCCGACTTCGGGGTGAAATACGAACTGGGCGTGGACGGAATCGGCGTGGTGCTGATGGCGCTCACCGCCCTGCTGATCCCCTTCGTCATCCTCGCGGGCTGGCACGACGCCGACCCGATGGAGACGAAGAGTTCGCGCTGGCGGCCGACGCAGGGCTTCTTCGCCCTGATCCTGATGGTCGAGGCGATGGTGATCCTCTCCTTCGAGGCCACCGACGTCTTCCTCTTCTACATCCTGTTCGAAGCCATGCTCATCCCGGTGTACTTCCTCATCGGCGGCTTCGGCGACCGCGCCCACGCGGGCGGCGACGAGGCCGGGGCCACCCAGCGGTCGTACGCGGCCGTGAAGTTCCTCCTCTACAACCTGGCCGGCGGCCTGATCATGCTGGCCGCCGTCATCGGTCTGTTCGTGGAGGCGGGGACCTTCTCGCTGACGGAGATCGCGGCGATGAGGGCCGACGGCACGCTGGACATGTCGACGGGCGTGGAGCGGTGGCTCTTCCTGGGCTTCTTCTTCGCCTTCGCCATCAAGGCACCGCTGTGGCCGGTGCACACCTGGCTGCCCAACGCCATGGGCGAGGCCACCGCGCCCGTCGCCGTCCTGATCACCGCGGTGGTCGACAAGGTCGGCACGTTCGCGATGCTGCGCTTCTGCCTCCAGCTCTTCCCGGAGGCGTCCAAGTGGGCGACCCCGGTGGTGCTGGTGCTGGCGCTGATCAGCATCGTCTACGGGGCGCTGCTCGCGGTCGGCCAGCGTGACATCAAGCGGCTGATCGCGTACGCGTCGATCTCGCACTTCGGCTTCATCATCATGGGCATCTTCGCGATGACCAGCCAGGGCCAGTCGGGCGCGACGCTCTACATGATCAACCACGGAATCTCGACGGCCGCGCTGCTGCTGGTCGCGGGCTTCCTGATCTCGCGGCGCGGCTCGCGGCTCATCTCGGACTACGGCGGAGTGCAGAAGGTCGCCCCGGTCCTGGCCGGTACGTTCCTGATCGGCGGTCTGGCGACGCTCTCGCTGCCGGGGCTCGCCCCGTTCGTGAGTGAATTCCTGGTCCTGGTCGGCACGTTCAGCAGGTATCCGGTGATCGGTATCATCGCGACCATCGGCATCGTGCTCGCCGCGCTGTATGTCCTGGTCCTCTACCAGCGCACGATGACGGGCCCGGTCAACGAGTCGGTCCGCACCATGCCGGACCTGAAGTTCCGGGAGCTGGCGGTCGTCACCCCGCTCATCGCGCTCCTTCTCTTCCTGGGCGTCTACCCGAAGCCGCTGACCGACATCGTGAACCCGGCGGTGGAGCACACCATGAGTGACGTACAGAAGACCGACCCCAAGCCCGAGGTGGAGGCAGCCCCGTGAGTGCGACAGCTGTCCACAGCCTGTGGACGACGACGGCGGCCGAAGGGATCGACAAGATCCAGGCCCCCAAGATCGAATACGCGCAACTGGCTCCCGTGCTGATCATCCTGGGCGCCGCCGTCGTGGGCATCCTCCTTGAGGCCTTCGTCCCGAGGAAGGGGCGTTACTACGCGCAGCTGTTCCTCTCGGTCGTCGCCCTGGCCGCCGCGTTCGCCGCGGTGGTCGCCCTGGCGGCGGGCGGATACGGCAGCACCAAGGCGCACCTCGCCGCCATGGGCGCGATCGCCGTGGACGGCCCGGCGCTGTTCCTCCAGGGAGTCATCCTCCTGACAGCGGTCGTGGCGGTGTTCACCTTCGCCGAGCGCAGGCTCGACCCGGCGAGCCACGGCGCCCGCGTCGACTCGTTCGCCGCGCAGGGCGCCTCGGTGCCCGGCAGCGAGAGCGAGAAGGCGGCCGTCAAGGCCGGGTTCACCACCACCGAGGTCTTCCCGATCGCGCTGTTCGCGGTGGCCGGCATGCTGGTCTTCCCGGCCGCCAACGACCTGCTGACGCTCTTCATCGCGCTGGAGGTCTTCTCCCTCCCGCTCTATCTCCTGTGCGCGCTGGCCCGCCGCAAGCGGCTGATGTCGCAGGAGTCCGCGGTGAAGTACTTCCTGCTCGGCGCCTTCTCGTCCGCGTTCCTGCTGTTCGGCATCGCGCTGCTGTACGGCTACGCGGGCTCGGTGTCGTACGCGCGCATCGCCGCCGTCGTGGACGGCTCGGTCGCGACCGTCGACCCGGTCCTCGCGGACACCATGGGCAACGACGCGCTGCTGCTCATCGGCGGCGCGATGATCCTGATGGGCCTGCTCTTCAAGGTCGGCGCGGTGCCGTTCCACATGTGGACCCCGGACGTCTACCAGGGCGCGCCCACGCCGGTCACCGGCTTCATGGCCGCCGCGACGAAGGTGGCGGCGTTCGGCGCGCTGCTGCGGCTGCTCTACGTCGTCCTGCCGGGCCTGCGCTGGGACTTCCGGCCGGTGATGTTCGGCGTCGCGATCATCACGATGCTGTTCGGCGCGATCGTCGCGATCACCCAGACGGACATCAAGCGCCTCCTGGCGTACTCGTCGATCGCGCACGCGGGCTTCATCCTGGCCGGTGTCATCGCGATGACGGACCAGGGCATCTCCTCCGTCCTCTTCTACCTGGCGGCGTACTCGTTCGTCACGGTCGGCGCGTTCGCCGTCGTCACGCTGGTGCGCGACGCGGGTGGCGAGGCCACGCATCTGTCCAAGTGGGCGGGGCTCGGCCGGCGTTCGCCGCTGGTGGCCGCGGTCTTCGCGGTCTTCCTGCTCGCCTTCGCCGGTATTCCGCTGACCTCGGGCTTCTCCGGCAAGTTCGCCGTCTTCAAGGCGGCGGCGGACGGCGGGGCCGGGGCACTGGTCGTGGTCGGTGTGATTTCGTCGGCGATCGCCGCGTTCTTCTACATCCGGGTCATCGTGCTGATGTTCTTCAGCGAGCCGAAGGCGGACGGCCCCACGGTCGCCGTGCCCTCGCCGCTGACGATGACCGCGATCGGACTGGGCGTCGTGGTCACGCTGGTGCTGGGCCTCGCGCCGCAGTACTTCCTGGATCTGGCGAGCCAGGCGGGCGTCTTTGTGCGGTAGCCCTTTAGGCCGTACGCGCCGCGGGGCCCCACCGACACCGGTGGGGCCCCGTGCCGTGTCCGCGCCACGTCCTCACCCGGCGACGATCCGGCCCGTCACTTCGCCGAGGCCGACGCGGACGCCGTCCGGGCCTGGCGCCCACGCGGTGAGCGTGACCTCGTCGCCGTCCTCCAGGAACGTCCGCTTGCCGTCCGTCAGTTCGAGGGGCTCGGTGCCGTTCCAGGTGAGTTCGAGGAGTGAGCCGCGCTCCTCGCGACGGCCGCCGCTGACCGTGCCCGAGGCGAAGAGGTCTCCCGTGCGGAGCGAGGCGCCGTTGACCGTCATATGGGCCAGCTGCTGCGCCGCCGTCCAGTACATGCCCGCGAAGGGCGGATCGGAGAGCACCTGGCCGTTGAGTGTGACCGTGATCCGCAGGTCGAAGCCGCCGGGCACCTCCTCGTCCGCGTCGTCCAGATACGGCAGCGGCGGGTGCGTACGGGGCGGGGGAGGCACCCGCGCGGCGTCCAGGGCCTCCAGGGGCGTCACCCAGGCCGACACGGACGTGGCGAAGGACTTGCCGAGGAACGGGCCGAGCGGAACGTACTCCCAGGCCTGGATGTCCCGTGCCGACCAGTCGTTGAGCAGAGAGAGGCCGAAGACATGGTCCCGGAAGGAGGCCAGCTCCACCGGGCTGCCCTGCGGCGAGGGCGTGCCGACGACGAAGCCGACCTCCGCCTCGATGTCGAGCTTGACGGAGGGCCCGAAGACGGGCTCGGGGTCGGAGAGCGCCTTGCGCTGGCCGGACGGGCGTGTCACGTCCGTACCCGAGACGACGATCGTGCCGGACCTGCCGTGGTAACCGATCGGCAGATGCTTCCAGTTCGGCGTCAGCGGCTCACCGTCGGGCCGGAAGATCCGGCCCACGTTGGTGGCGTGGTGCTCGCTCGCGTAGAAGTCGACGTAGTCCGCGACCTCGTACGGCAGGTGCAGCGTGACCGAGCCGAGGGGGTGCAGCAGGGGCTCTATGTCCGGGCGGTGGGCGGGCACCGTGACCCAGGCGGTGAGCGCCCGGCGCACATCGCGCCAGGCCGTGCGCCCGGCGGCCATCAGCGGGTTGAGGCTGGGGCGGGCCAGCAGCGCGGCGTACGGGGAGCCCAGCGCGTGCGCGGCGGCTCCCGCGTCGAGCACATGGCCGCCGACGCGGACCCCGAGCCGGCGGCGCTCGGGCTCGTCGGCCGTGGTGAAGACGCCGTACGGGAGGTTGTGCGGACCGAAGGGATCGCCCTCGGCCAGTTCGAGCGGGCTCTGCTCGGGCATGGTGCTGCCTCGCTTTCCGGATCGATGCGGGACACGTTACGTCGGTGTTGCCCGGTGGCGGCAGTGGCGAAAAGGGCGCAATGACCGAAAGGGCCTGAGTGTGGTGGGGTGTTGGGGGACCGTACCGGCGGTAGCCCGAACGGGGCGGAGGGCGCGGACAAACGCGGTCAGTTCCGTTGGTATTTACTGACCACGAACATACGGGCGGAGCCGGGAAGGCGCCCATGGTGATCGAAACTCGACCGGATACGCTGACTTGAATGACAGCAGCGACACATCGACAATCCATGTGATCGTCAGCAGACAGGAGTACCCCTCGTGACCGTCGTCGGGCCGTTCGGGTTGAGCGTGCGGGACCCGGCTCTTGAAGCCGATGTCCTGAGCGGATTGTCGGCCGTGGAGGCGGGTCTCCTCGAAGCCACCAAGAGCGAGGTCCCTTTCATCACGGAAGCGGCGCAGCATCTGGTGCGCGCCGGCGGCAAGCGGTTCCGGCCGCTGGTAGTGATGCTGGCGGCCCAGTTCGGCGACCCGTACGCCCCCGGCATCGTCCCGGCGGCCGTGGTCGTCGAGCTGACCCACCTGGCGACGCTCTACCACGACGACGTGATGGACGAGGCGGACGTACGCCGGGGTGTGGGCAGCGCCAACAGCCGCTGGGGCAACTCCGTCGCGGTCCTCACCGGTGACTTCCTCTTCGCGCGCGCCTCGCACATCCTGGCGGACCTCGGGCCGGAGGCCGTACGGATCCAGGCCGAGGCGTTCGAGCGGCTGGTGACGGGTCAGATCCTGGAGACGGCCGGACCGCGCGACGGGCGCGACCCGGTCAGCCACTACCTGGACGTGCTCGCCGGAAAGACCGGCGCGCTGTTCGCCGTGTCGGGCCGCTTCGGCGCGCTGACGTCGGGCGCCGACGAGGCGGTCATCGACATCCTCACCCAGTACGGCGAGCGCCTGGGCGTCGCCTTCCAGCTCGCCGACGACGTCCTGGACATCGCCAGCGACTCCCACGAGTCCGGCAAGACCCCCGGCACCGACCTTCGTGAGGGCATCCCCACGCTGCCGGTGCTGCTGCTGCGCGCCCAGGCGCAGGCGCACGGCCGCCCGGAGGACGTCGAGCTGGTCCGGCTGCTGGACGGCGATCTGAGCGACGACGCCCGGCATGCGGAGGTGCTGCGCAGGCTGCGCGCCCACCCGGCGCTCGAGCAGGCGCGACGGGACACCGTCCGGTACGCCGAGGAGGCGCGTACGGCGCTCGGGCCGCTGCCGGAGTGCTACGCGAAGTCCGCGCTGCTGGAGCTGTGCGACGCGGTGGTCCACCGGGCGGGCTGAGTAAGCCCGTTGACGCTCGTTGACGCCTGTTCGGGGCCCGTTCACCTCCCGACGCCCCCCTCGACGCCGGATTCCCCCCGTCCCCTACTGGTTGGGGGAGTCGGGGGCTCCGACTGTCATCCCAGAGCAGTACGCGAGGTTGCCTCTGCGGGTTGACGCTTCCGATTAGCCGATTTGGTCTTATGGAGAACACCACCCCAGACCAATTCGAGTGAGAATGGCGGCAAGGGGTGGACGAGTGCACAGGGACGGAAGCCGCCGACCACGGAGGTAGGGCACACATGGCACCGAACGACAGCGCACAGATCACCGGCGAGACCGGCGAGAGCGGGGATGTCCCGGCGGGCCGTCGCAGAGCGGCGCGCTATGTCGTCCCGGCCGCGGTCGCCGGAGTGGCCGCGGCCACCATCGGACTCGTCCCGGCGCTCGCCGCGACGGGCGACCCCGACCTGCCGAAGATCAGCGCGGCGAAGCTGATCGAGAAGATTGCCGCGTCCGACACCGAGCGGCTGTCCGGCACGGTCAAGATCACCACGGACCTCGGCATCCCGGCGCTCGGCGGCCTGGGCGGTTCGGCCGCCGGGGCGTTGGCGCCGAAGGGCGGCACCGATGCGGGCGAGGGCCGCGGTTCGGCCGCGGAGCCGACCGGCCGGATGATGGAGCTGGCCTCCGGCGAGCACACCCTGCGCGTCGCCGCCGACGGACCGGACAAGCAGCGGGTGTCGATCCTCGACAAGGCCGCCGAGTACAGCCTGATCCACAACGGCGACGAGGTGTGGGCGTACGACAGCGCCTCCAACGAGGCGTACCACTCCAAGGCTCCCGCCGACGGCGCGAAGGGCTCGGCCAAGGGCGGGAAGGGCAAGGACCAGGCGGCGCCGAAGGATCTGCCCGCCACGCCCCAGGACTTCGCGCAGCATGCGCTGAAGGCCGCGGGCGACACCACCTCGGTGACCGTGGACGGCACGGCGCGCATCGCGGGCCGTGACGCCTACCAGCTGCTGATCAAGCCCAAGCAGCAGAACTCCACGATCGGCTCCATCACGGTGGCGGTCGACTCCAAGACCGGTACGCCGCTGAAGTTCACGCTCCTGCCGAGCAGCGGTGGCAAGGCCGCGATCGACGTCGGCTTCACCAAGGTCGACTTCTCCCGGCCGGCCGCGTCCACCTTCGACTTCTCGCCCCCCAAGGGCGCGAAGGTGACGGAGGCCGACGAGTCGAAGGCCGCGGGCAAGCACCAGGCGCCCAAGGACGCCAAGGGTGCCAAGGGCCTCGGCGCCGAGCCGAACGTCATCGGCGAGGGCTGGACCACGGTGGTCCAGCTCGACACCGGCGGCAAGGCACCGGCCGCCGGGTCGAAGGGCATGCCGGCGCAGGCGCAGCAGTTCATGGACGCGCTGGGCGACAAGGTCAACGGGAAGTTCGGTTCGGGCACGGTCTTCAAGACGCGCCTGGTGAACGCCCTGATGACGGACGACGGCAAGGTCTACGTCGGCGCGGTCACCAAGGACGCGCTGGTGAAGATCGCCAACGAGGCGAAGTAGCGCGAAGCGCCGCACCGCCGCACACGAGTGGCCCGCCCCGTCGTACGCTCCGTACGGCGGGGCGGACCGCTGTCCGCACGTCGATCGTCGACCGTCGACCGTCGATCAGGCTCACTCAGGATCAGGAGCGACCGGGAGACCGGAAGGCCGGAGAGAAGGGATGGCCGCGGGATGACCGTCGTCATAGAGACACGCGGGCTCACCAAGCGCTACCGGGGCGGGCAGCTCGCCGTCGACCGGCTCGACCTCGCGGTGCCGGCCGGCAGCGTCTTCGGCTTCCTGGGCCCCAACGGCTCCGGCAAGACCACCACCATCCGCATGCTGATGGGCCTCATAGAACCGACCGCGGGCACGGCATCGGTCCTCGGCCGCCCCATGCCGCGCGCCTCCAGAGCCGTACTGCCGCAGGTGGGCGCGCTGATCGAAGGCCCGGCGCTGTACGGGTACTTGACCGGCCGCGACAATCTCCTGCGGTACGACTCCGCAGACCCGACCGCCGACCCGCGCACCCGGCGGGCCCGCGTGACCCGGGCGCTGGAGCGGGTCGGGCTCACGGCGGCGGGCGGCAAGAAGGCGAAGGCGTACTCCCTCGGTATGAAGCAGCGGCTCGCGCTCGCCGCCGCGCTGCTCCAGCCGCGCAGCCTCCTGGTGCTGGACGAGCCGACGAACGGACTCGACCCGCAGGGCATGCGCGAGATCAGGGCGCTCGTGCGGGAGCTGGCGGGGGAGGGCACGACGGTCTTCCTCTCCTCGCACCTGCTCGACGAGATCGAGCAGGTGTGCACGCACGCCGCCGTGATGGCGCGCGGGCGGCTGCTGACCCAGGGCACGGTCGCCGAGCTGGCGGCGGGCACACGGGGGCGGCTGGCGGTCACGACCTCCGATCCGGGGGACGCGGCGCGGGTGCTCAAGGAGCTGGGGGTGACCGACGTGACGGTGGCCGGGGACCGGGTGACCGGGGAGCTGCCGGTGTCCGACGAGGGGGAGCCGGCCGATCCGGCCGAACTGAACGCCGCGCTGGTGCGGGCCGGAGTGCGGGTGCGGGCCTTCGGGGTCGAACGGGCTTCGCTGGAGGACGCGTTCGTGGCGCTGACCGGGGAGGGATTCGATGTCGCGGGTTGAGGAGCGTACGGGTTCAGGGACGGGTTCAGGGACGGGTGCAGGAACCGGTCCCGGCACTGGGGTCCGGGCCCGAGCCGTATCGCCGCTCTGGACGTTCGGGCTGCTGCGCTCCGAGCTGACCACCACCTTCCGCCGCTGGCGCACCCTGGCGCTGCTCGGCGTGCTCGCCGCCGTACCGGTCCTGATCGGCATCGCCATCAAGATCGAGACGAGCGACGGCGGCTCGGTCGGCGGCGGGGGGCCTGAGGGCGGCGGCGGCCCGGCCTTCCTCACGCAGATCACCAACAACGGGCTGTTCCTGGTCTTCGCCGCGCTCGCCGCGACCCTGCCGGTCTTCCTCCCGATGGCGGTCGGCGTCATCGCGGGCGACGCGGTCGCGGGCGAAGCGAACGCCGGCACCCTGCGCTATCTGCTGGTCGCACCGGCGGGCCGTACCCGGCTGCTGCTGGCCAAGTACGCGGCGACGCTGGTGTTCTGCCTGGCCGCGACCCTGGCGGTGGCGGTCTCCGCGCTGATCGTGGGGGCGCTGCTCTTCCCGCTCGGCGAGGTCACGACGATCTCCGGTACGCGCATTTCCTTCGGCGACGGGCTGCTGAGGGCGCTGCTGATCGCGCTGGTCGTCGCCGCCTCACTGATCGGGCTGGCGGCGCTCGGTCTCTTCGTCTCCACCCTCACCAACAGCGGGATCGCCGCCATGGCGACGACGGTCGGGCTGGTGATCACGGTGCAGATCCTGGACACGATCCCGCAGCTGCACGGGATCCACCCGTATCTCTTCCCGCACTACTGGCTGTCCTTCGCCGATCTGCTCCGCGAGCCGTTCTACTGGGACGACGTGCTGCGGAATCTCGGTCTGCAGGGCGTGTACGCGGCCGTTTTCGGCTCGGCGGCCTGGGCGCGTTTCACGGCGAAGGACATCAGTGCGTGAGGAGACCGAGGGTCAGCTCGCCAGCTCCCAGACGGCATAGGCGATCGCGTCGCTGTTGCGGTCCAGCGCCGTGTCGTTGATGCTCGCGGTCGTGTCGCAGGACGAGTGGTAGCAGCGGTCGAAGGCCTGGCCCGCAGTGCCGCCCCACTTCTGGGCCTGGGCACTGGTCTTCGTACGCCCGGCGCCGGTGAACAGACCGCCGACCGGCACACCGATGCTCATGAATGAGGCGTGGTCCGAGCGGCCGTCGGCCTCGGTGTCGATCTCCGTCGGGACGCCGATCCCGGCGAAGTAGTTGTTGAAGGTCTGCTCGATGGCCGGGTCCTCGTCGTACACGAAGTAGCCGGCGTTCGACGAACCGATCATGTCGAAGTTGAGGTAGCTGTCGAGCTTCGCGCGCTCGGTGGACGGCAGGCCGTTCGTGTACGAGCGGGAGCCGACCATCCCCAGCTCCTCCGCGCCCCACCAGCCGAACCGCAGATGCTTCGTCGGCTGGAGCCCCGCTCTGGACACCGCGAGCGCGGCCTCCAGTACGGCGGCGGAGCCGGACCCGTTGTCGTTGATCCCGGCACCCGCGGTCACCGAGTCGAGGTGGGCACCGGCCATCACGACCTGGTTGGGGTCGCCGCCGGGCCAGTCGGCTATCAGGTTGTAGCCGGTGGTCCCGCCGGAGGTGAACTGCTGTACGGAGGTGGTGAACCCGGCCGCGTCCAGCTTGCCCTTCACATAGTTGACCGACGCCAGATAGCCGGGACGGCCATGGGCGCGGTTTCCACCGTTGGCGGCGGCTATCGAGGAGAACTGGGTGAGATGCGCCTTGACATTGGCGAGCGATATGTCAGGTGCGGCCAGGACGGTGGCGGGCGCCGTCGCGGTGCCGCCGGCCGGCGCCGCGGTCGCGACGGGAGCGACGGACGCGAGCAGCCCGCCGATCGCGAGCGCGCCGACGAGGACGGTACGTGCGGGAACGGAGAGCTTGGAGAGCTTCATGTGGGGGCTCCGAATTCCGTACGGGGACTGACGGAAGGTGGTGCGCAGGATGCGTGCTGATGGTCAACGCATGCTTGACTCAGCGTCAAGAGCAGAAATCGGACACAGGTGTTCGACTTGCGGATACTTGTGCCGCTGACGCGCGCCCCACCCTGTTCACCGTCTGACCTGCCGGTGGCCCGTGGCCCATGGCCCTGGCCACCCACTGCCGGGCCCGCTCCCTCACTGCACGCAGAACTCGTTGCCCTCCGGGTCCGTCATGGTCACCCATACGCCTCCGGGTACGTTCGCCTCGTACAGCACCTCCGCGCCCAGCCCCTCCAGCCTGGCCACCTCGGCCGCCCGCCGTCCCTCCCCGGCGTGGATGTCGAGGTGGATGCGGTTCTTGCCGGCCTTCGACTCCGGGACGCGCTGGAACAGGATTCGCCTGCCCGTGCCGACCCCCGTGTCCGGGTCGAACGGGTCGTCCGGATGGCGGACGGCGATGAGATCCAGCCAGGCTCGGCGGCCGTGCGAGTCCACCGTCTGTTCGATCGGTACGGCTCCGATGCCCAGCAGGCGTTCGATCAGCACGCTGTTGTCCTCGACCTCGTAGCCCAGCACCTCCGCCCAGAAGTCGGCCTGGCTGTGCGGGTCGATCGTGTCGATGACGAGTTTCCAGTGCAGGGTCATGCACCCAGTTCGTACTGGTTGCGCGGGCGCGCATGCGATGAACACGCCGGGCGCGGGCCTTCAGGAGGCTTCCGCCGCCGCACGCCTGTCGTACTCCTCCCGCGCCGCCGCGATCTCGTTCTGGTGCTCCTCGGTCCAGACCACCAGCGCGTTGATCGTCGTGTGCAGCGTCCGCCCCATCGGTGTCAGCCGGTACTCCACGCGCGGCGGCACCACCGGGTGGACCGTGCGCTTCACCAGGCCGTCGCGTTCCAACTGGCGCAGCGTCACCGTCAGCATGCGCTGGCTGATGCCGTCGATCTCCCGGCGCAGCTCCGTGAAGCGCAGCGTCGTCACGTCGAGCAGGGCGATGACCAGCAGCGACCACTTGTCGCCGATCCGGTCGAGGATCTGCCGCACCTCGCAGTCCTCCCGCGTGTCCCACTGGAAGGGGTCCGCGTCTCCGTAGTCGCAGCGGGCGCCGGCGGTACCCGTCGTGGCGGTACTCGCGGGGTGCCTCGGTGACTTCAAAGTGCCTTCTTCCATGACATCGCATCGTGCCGCAGGATCAGGTGGGTTACAAGAGGGAACCGACCCTCGGCCAGGTAACCAACCCCTTCCGCCATGCGCGCTTCGAGGAGACAGCCATGCCGTCCGCCAACGCGGTTCCGAGACCGGTCCCAGCCCTGTCCGCACGGGCCTGGGGGCTCCTGCTGGTCCTCTGCGGGACGATCTTCCTTGAGGGGATCGACGTCGCCATGCTCGCCGTCGCCATCCCCTCGATCCGGGCCGACCTCGACCTGTCCACCGGCACCGCGGCCTGGGTCATGAGCGCCTACATCCTCGGCTACGCCGGATTCACCCTGCTCGGCGGGCGCGCGGCCGATCTGCTCGGCCGGCGCCGGATGTTCCTGATCTGGCTCACGGTCTTCCTTCTCTTCTCCGGCCTCGGCGGCTTCGCGACCGAGGGCTGGATGCTGATCGTCGCCCGCTTCATCACCGGCGTATCGGCGGCCTTCATGACCCCGGCGGCGATGTCGATCATCACCACCTCCTACGAGGAGGGGCCGCAGCGCAACCGCGCGCTGCTCGTCTTCGCCGGCACGGCCGCCGGAGGCTTCTCGCTCGGCGTCGTCATCGGCGGACTGCTGACGCAACTCGGCTGGCGCTGGGTGTTCTTCGCCCCCGTCCTGCTCGCGGGCGTGCTGCTGATCGCCGCACTGCGGCTGCTGCCCCGCACAGGAGCCGCGGCGCAGGTGCCCGACAAGACGGAGCACGGTTTCGACCTGCCGGGCGCCGCCGCGGCGGCGGGGGCCATGATGCTCCTGGCCGCCGGGGTCGTACGGCTGGAGCACGGCGGTTCCGGCTGGCAGCTCACAGCGGGGGCGTTCGCCGCCGGGCTGCTGCTGGTGTACGCCTTCGTCGTCGTCGAACGCCGGTCCGCCGCCCCGCTGGTGCGGCTCGCGGTCTTCCGCAGGGCGGCGATGGTCCGCGCGGACCTCGGGGCGCTGCTGTTCGTCGGCTCCTTCTTCGGCTTCCAGTTCATGGCCACGCTCTACCTCCAGGAACTGCGCGGCTGGTCGTCGCTGGAGACCTCGTTCGCCCTGGTGCTGATGGGCCTCGACGCGATCCTCGCGCCGACCCTCACGCCCCGTCTGGTCAACCGGTTCGGCAACACACGGGTGGTGCTGGGCGGTTTCGTGGCGGCGATCGTCGCGTACGGGCTGTTCCTGCCGGTCGGTTCGGACTGGTCGTACGCGATGATGACGCCGACGCTGATCCTGACCGGTGTCGCGTTCGCCCTGGCGTACGGGCCGCTGTCCATCGCGGCGACGGACGGTGTCGCGTCGGAGGAGCAGGGACTGGCGAGCGGGCTGCTGCACACGTCGACACAGTTCGGCTCGGCGATCGGCATTTCCGCGGTGACGGCCGTCTACGGTCTGGCGTCGACGGCTTCGGGGGGAGCCGGCGGGGAGTTGGGCGCCTTCCGGGCGGCACTGGTGGTGCCGGTGGTGATGGTGCTGCTGGGACTGGCGGTCACGGCGACGGGCCTACGCCGCCGGAAGCCGCGCGGCCCTCACTCACCGGAGGACGTGCTCGGCCCGGCCCGCCCGACGGCCCTGACCCCGTCCGGCGACTGAGCCCGGATCGCAGCTTCCGCGACCGCCTCCGACTCAGCTTCAGCGTCCGACTCCGCCTCCGCGCTCGCCCCGCGCAACGCCTCCGCCTCCGCCCTGTTGCGCCGGGCCGTCCGCAGCGCGTCCCACGTCAGGATCGTCAGCGCCATCCACACCAGCGCGAAGCCCGCCCACCTCTCGGCGGGCATCGCCTCGTGGAAGTAGAGGATCCCGAGCAGGAACTGGAACACGGGCGCCAGATACTGCAACAGCCCCAGCGTCGACAGCGGCACCCGTATCGCTGCCGCCCCGAAGCAGACCAGCGGCACGGCGGTCACCACACCGGTGGCCGCCAGCAGCGCGGCATGCCCCAGCCCCTGCGGTCCGAACGTGGCGTCACCGGAGACCCCGAGCCAGACCAGATAGCCGAGCGCGGGCACGAACAGGATCACGGTCTCGGCCGCCAGGGACTCCAGACCGCCGATGTTGACCTTCTTCTTCACCAGGCCGTACGTCGCGAACGAGAAGGCCAGCGTGAGGGAGATCCAGGGCGGTTGCCCGTATCCGATCGCCAGCACCAGTACGGCGGCGAGGCCCACGAAGACCGCCGCCCACTGGGCGGGCCGCAGCCGCTCCTTGAGGAGCAGGACGCCGATGGCGATGGTGACGAGGGGGTTGATGAAGTACCCCAGGGACGCCTCGACGACATGGCCGGTGTTGACCGACCAGATGTACAGCCCCCAGTTGACGCTGATCGTGACGGCGGCGAGCACCAGCAGGCCGAGCTTGCGGGGCTGGCCCAGCAACTCCCGTACCCACGCCCAGCGGCGCACCACGAGCAGCGCGATCGCGACGACGGCCAGCGACCAGACCATCCGGTGGGCCAGGATCTCGACCGCGCCGGAGGGCTTCAGCAGGGGCCAGAACAGTGGCACCAGACCCCACATGCCGTAGGCGCCGATCCCGTACAGCAACCCTGCCCGCTGCTCCCCGTCCGACTTCACTGGCCCTCCCGAACCGCACACGTCTGTTCGATGAAGGTAGCGCCGGGCGGCCCGGACTGTCATGTCCGTATCGACATACGGTCATGACACCGGCTCACGGGTGAAAGACGAGGCCCGGATCTCGTGGAGGACGAGATCCGGGCCTCGGGACGTTCGGACGGGCGGCCTGGTCAGCCGACGACCGTCCATGTGTCGTTGCCGGCGAGGAGCTGGGTCAGGTCGCCTTTGCCGTTCTGTTCGATGGCTGTGTCGAGTTGGTCGTTCATGAGGGTGTC
>NZ_JBITIB010000051.1:0-30813 GCF_044458565.1 Streptomyces sp. NPDC050433
GACACCCACCCCACAAAACAACGTCGGTCCCCATGACCACAACCGGGTCATGGGGACCGACGTCACGCAGCGGGCCGAATAAACCAACAGCATCCTGTTGGGCCGGCCCCCGCGTCTGAGGTACTGGCTAGCAGCGTTGTCGCGCCCGGCCGGTGGCGGTCAGTGCATGACCGCCATGGCAAGCGCGCGGCGGGCGCGCATCGACACGCGCTCGGCGCGGCGCTGCATCCGCCGAGCGGCGACCAGGCGCACGGCCTGGCGTTCCGCATCGGCTTCACGCAGGCGCTCGGTCATATGCGCGCGTGCCAGGGCTTCTGGGATGAGTTGCATCTCGCGGGTCCTGTTCTGACGCGAGTCGCTCGCGCCGGTGGTACTGACAGCTGAAGTGGCGGAGCCGGTCGGCTCTCGCAGGGAAGAGGTCATCGGGGCCTGCTTCTTGGGATCGTGCGTGAGAGGGCGGTCGATGGTGCCGGTGGCGTTCATGCCGCGACCGGGTTCTTGCGCGGACGGCCACGGGGCCGCTTGCGGGCAACGACCACACCCTGGATGAACAGCTCGCCGCCCCAGACACCCCACGGCTCACGCCGCTCCTTGGCGCCGGCGAGGCAGGCCTCCATCAGCGGGCAGGTGCGGCAGAGGGACTTGGCGTACTCGACGTCGGCCGGGGACTCCGCGAAGAAGACCTCGGGGTCGTAGGCACGGCAGGGTACGGGTACGCCGAGGTTCTCGATGGCGTCGTCGAGCGCGGTGAGCGCGGTGAGCGGGGTCAAGGTGGAGTCCTCCGTGGCGCGGGGCGGGGTGATCGTTTCGGAAGGCGGTACGGACGGGGCGTGCGCTTCGAGTTGCACGGTGGTGTCTTCCTCGTCTGGTCGGTCCGGCCTGTTGGCCAGGTGTCGGCTGGTACCGGGTGGTTCTTCTCCCGAGGCCCCTTCGCTCCGTCCGTCCCGTTCGGGACAAACAGAAGGGCCGCGGATCCCGGGTGGGGTTCCGCGGCCCTGAAGGCGCCGGCCTGATCTTGAATCAGGCTGGATCACTCCAGGGTTCAGGCCCACGGATGGCCCACATCGTGTGGTGCTGCTTCGTCTGCTTCTTCGATTCGGCACCGGCTGCCGCGAACGCATAGGCCTTGGCCTCTGCCGCTGCTACTTCTGCCGCCAGTGCCTTGCTCGGTCGCTCATTGCCGCCCGTGACAGGAAGCGCCACGGGGTTGGTCCGGCCGGCGCTGACGCCCGACAGACCGGTGCCGATGAAGGCGGACCCAGTTGTGGCAAGCAATCCCGGACGCAGAACGTCGAGAGAGCAGGCGGAGACGACCGAGCGATCGGTCATTTTGACGGTGCTGACGAAGTTGCTGGTGATGCTGATCACTGGAATCGCCTCCTCTCGGCGTATCGAAATCCGGATACCACTTCGGACAAGTAGAGCACGGGGACGGGGCTTCGGAGAAGCCCGCCGTTCCGTGGTTAAGAACCTATGGTGATTCGCGGCGCGGGCGCAAACTATTTTCTCGACGATTTTGTATCAGCTCTCCTCGTCCTCCCCAACAGGCTCCTCACCTGCGCAGATGGCGAGGACATCGGCTCCGAAGCGCTCCAGCTTGCGGCCACCGACCCCCGAGATCCTGGACAGTTCGCCGTCGTCGCCCGGCACCGCCTCGGCGATCGCCATCAGCGTCTTGTCGGTGAACACGCAGTACGCGGGCTGGCCCAGCTGCTTCGCCTGGTCGGAGCGCCATTCACGCAGCCGCTCGTACAGCCCCTCGTCCATGTCGGAGGGGCAGCCCTCGCAGCGCATCAGCTTCATCTCGCCCGCGTCCGTCAGCGTCGTGCCGCAGACACGGCACAGCACCGGGCCGCGGCGCTTGCGCCGCCCGCCGCGCTCGGCCGCGCCGCCCGCCGCCGCTGCGGCACCCCGCGCCCCCGGAGCGGCCGAACCGGGCCGCAGACCGCTCAGGAACCGGGTGGGGCGGCGCGAGGCCCGGCCGCCGGGGGCCCTGGACAGCGCCCAGGAGAGGGAGATGTGCAGCCGGGCGCGGGTGACCCCCACGTAGAGGAGCCTGCGCTCCTCCTCGACCTGCTCGTCGGTCTTGGCGTACGTGATCGGCATCATGCCCTCGGTCAGACCGACCAGGAACACGGCGTCCCACTCCAGGCCCTTGGCCGCGTGGAGCGAGGCGAGGGTGACCCCCTGGACCGTCGGGGCGTGCTGGGCGGCGGCGCGCTCGTCCAGCTCGGCCACCAGATCGCCGAGGGTCGCGGTCGGCTTGGCCCGTACGAAGTCCTCCGCGAGCCGGACGAGGGCGGCCAGCGACTCCCAGCGGTCACGCACGGCGCCCGAGCCCGTGGGAGGTTCGGTGGTCCAACCCTTGGTGGAGAGCACGGCCCGCACCTGCGACGGCAGATCGACGACATCGTCCAGCAGGGCGTCGTTGTCGCCGAAGCGGGCCGCGCCGCGCAGTGCGGCGCCCGCCTCCCGTACCTCCTGGCGCTCGAAGAACCGCTCGGCGCCCCGGAGTTGGTAGGGCACCCCGGCGTCGGCGAGTGCCTGTTCGTAGACCTCCGACTGGGCGTTGATCCGGTACAGCACGGCGATCTCGCCGGCCGGGACGCCCGCCGCGATCAGGTCGCGGATACGGCGCGCGGTGCCCTCGGCCTCGGCCGGCTCGTCCGCGTACTCCGTGTAGACGGGTTCGGGGCCCGGGTCGCGCTGCGAGATCAGTTCCAGCCGGTGCTCGGCGGCGCGGCCCCTGGCCTGATTCAGCAGGCCGTTGGCCAGGTGCACGACCTGGGGTGTGGAGCGGTAGTCGCGGACGAGCTTCACCATCGTCGCGCTCGGGTGGCGTGTGCGGAAGTTCAGCAGATGGTCCGGGGTGGCGCCGGTGAACGAGTAGATCGTCTGGCTGGCGTCGCCGACGACACACAGATTCTCCCGGTCGCCCATCCACAGTTCGAGCAGGCGCTGCTGGAGCGGGCTGACGTCCTGATACTCGTCCACCACGAAGTGCTGGTACTGGCCGCGGATCTGGTCGGCGATGTCGTGCCTGTCCTGAAGGATGCCGACCGTGAGGAGCAGGACGTCCTCGAAGTCGATCACCGACCTGTCTCGTTTCAGCTGCTCGTACATCGCGTAGATCTGGCCGATTTCCGCCGGATCGCGCGGGGCGTCGCGGTGTGACTTGGCGACGGCGGCCGGATAGTCGCCGGGCACGGTCTGGGTGACCTTGGCCCACTCGATCTCGCCGGTGACATCCCTCAACTCGTTGCGGTCGAGCCGGATCCGGCAGCGGGCCGCCGACTCCGCGACCAGCTGGACCTTGCGCTCCAGCAGCCGGGGCAGCTCGCCTCCGACGACCTTGGGCCAGAAGTACTGGAGCTGGCGCAGCGCCGCCGAGTGGAACGTGCGCGCCTGGACGCCCCCGGCGCCGAGCTGGCGCAGCCGGCCACGCATCTCCCCCGCCGCGCGGTTGGTGAACGTGACGGCGAGGACGCTGGCGGGCTGCAGGATCCCGGCCCGCACCCCGTACGCGATCCGGTGGGTGATCGCGCGCGTCTTGCCTGTGCCGGCACCGGCCAGCACGCACACCGGACCGTGCAGTGCCGTCGCGACCTCGCGCTGCTCGGGGTCGAGCCCGTCGAGCACCGCGTCGGCGTCGCGAGGCGGGGCCACGATCTGGCTGCCGTCGGAATCCTGCGGGAAGAGTGAGGAGTGCGTTGCTGCTGTCACCCCGCCATGCTGCCAGGTCCCGTGAGGCTGGTGCCGCACTTGTCCACAGGGGAGTCACGTTGGTCGTACAAGTAGGGGAATGGTGACCAGGTCACGTACGTTCACTTCACAGCGAAGACATTTCGAGCCTGCCAGAGGAGCGCGAGAAGACATGCCGGGGACCGTGACGATGTACAGCACCACATGGTGCGGCTACTGCCGTCGGCTCAAGGGCCAGATGGACCGTGAAGGCATCGCGTACACCGAGATCAACATCGAGCAGGACCCGGACTCGGCGACGTTCGTCGAGAAGGCGAACGGCGGCAACCAGACCGTGCCGACCTTGCTCTTCGCGGACGGTTCGACGCTGACGAACCCGTCCCTCGCGCAGGTCAAGCAGAAGGTCGGCGCCTGAGCCCAGGGGCACGGAACGACGGGCACGACACCGCAGGAGCCCCCGCCGGACGGCGGGGGCTCCTGTGCGTCGCGGTCAGTTCAGGGGCTTCGGCAGCGGCTTTCCGTACCACAGCTCCGTCAGCCGCGCCGCGATGGAGATGCCCGACGGCGGCAGGACCTCGCCCGACTCGATCGCGACCCTCAGGTCGTCGCGGGAGAACCAGCGCGCCTCCTGGATCTCGTCGCCGTCCACGGTGATCTCGGAGGACGTGGCACGGGCCATGAAGCCCAGCATCAGGCTGGAGGGGAAGGGCCAGGGCTGGCTCGCGACGTACTCGACGTCGCCGACCGTGATGCCCGCCTCCTCGAACACCTCTCGGGCCACGGACTGTTCGATGGACTCCCCCGGCTCTACGAAGCCCGCCAGCGTCGAGAACCGCCCCTCCGGCCAGTGCACTTGACGGCCGAGGAGCGCGCGGTCCTGTTCGTCGGTGACGAGCATGATCACCGCCGGGTCGGTACGGGGGTAGTGCTCGGCGCCGCAGGCCGGGCAGCGGCGGATATGACCGGCCGCCGCGATCATCGTGCGCTCGCCGCAGCGTGAGCAGAAGCGGTGCAGCCGCTGCCAGTTCTCCAGAGCCACGGCGTGGACCATCAGACCGGCGTCGCGCGGCGACAGCAGCAGCCCCGCCTCGCGCAGCCCGGCGGGACGCGCCGACTGGTCCATGCGGCCGGGCAGCGAGTCCTTCTGGAGGGCGAAGTAGCTGATTCCGTCCTCGTCCGTACCGAGGAAGTAGCGGTGGGTCTCGGTGAGGGGCGCTTCGAAGGACGGGGTCATGACGAGTTCGGTGCGGCCGTCCGGGGTGTCGTCTATCAGCACCTGGCCGGCGGAGACGACGAAGACCCGTGTCGTCGGGTGGCTCCAGGCCGCGGCCAGCCACGCCTCGTCGAGGCGGTGGTGTGCGGCGCGGTCGATGCCGCTGTGGGAGGTGAGGACGATCGGCCGGTCTGCGGCGGTGTCTGAGCCGCTGGTGGTGGTGCTCACTGGTTCTTCCAACTCCCCCGGATGGATGGGTGTCTGTTCAGCGGAGAGCGGCGGCGAGATCGCTCCAGAGGTAGGCGGTCGTCTCCACGCCCTTCAGAAGAAGGTCGATCTCGACCTTCTCGTCGGGCGCGTGCCAGCCGTCGGACGGTACGGAGATGCCCAGGAACAGCACGGGTGCGCCGAGCACGTCCTGGAGGTCGGCGGCCGGTCCCGAGCCGCCCTCGCGGGTGAAGCGGATCTTCTGGTCGAAGGCGCGGCCCATGGCCCGTACGACGGACCGGAGCGCGGGATGGTCCAGCGGCGTCAGGCAGGGGCGGGTGGACGCGCCGAAGGTGGTCTTGTGGCGGATGCCGGCCGGGATCCTGGAGTCGATCCAGTCACCGACGGCCCGCTCGATCCGGTCCGGGTCCTGCCCGGCGACGAGCCGGAACGAGAGCTTCAGCCGGGCGGACGACGGGATGATCGTCTTCCCGCCGGGGCCCTGATAGCCGCCTCCCATGCCGTTGACCTCGGCGGTGGGACGGGCCCAGACGCGCTCCAGTGTGGAGTGGCCCGCCTCGCCGAGTGTGCCGTGCGACTTGGCCGTACGCAGCCACACGGCCTCGTCGAAGGGCAGCTCGGCGATCAGCGCGCGCTCGGCGTCGCCGAGGGGCATGACGCCGTCGTAGAAGCCGGGCACGGTGACCCGCTCGTGCTCGTCGTGCAGCCCCGCCACGAGGCGGGCGGCGACGGTGGCCGGGTTGGGCACGGCGCCGCCGAACGAGCCGGAGTGAATGTCCTGGTCGGGGCCGTACAGCTCGATCTCGCACTCCGCGAGGCCGCGCATCCCGATGCAGACGGTGGGGGTGTCCTCGGACCACATGCCGGTGTCGGAGACGATCACGGCGTCGGCGGCGAGGCGGGCCGCCTGCCGTTCGACGAGCGCGCGGAAGTGCGGCGACCCGGACTCCTCCTCGCCCTCGACGAGCAGTTTCAGATGTACGGCGGGGGTGCTGCGGCCGGTGGCGGCGAGATGGGCGCGCACGCCGAGTGTGTGGAAGAACACCTGGCCCTTGTCGTCCGCGGCGCCGCGTGCGTAGAGCCGGCCGTCCCGGACGACGGGGTCGAACGGGTCGGTCTGCCAGCCGTCCTCGCGGGCGGCGGGCTGGACGTCGTGGTGGCCGTAGACCAGGACGACCGGGGCCGCAGGGTCGTCGGACGGCCATTCGGCGAAGACGGCGGGGGCGCCGGGGGTGTCCCAGATCTCGGCCACCGGGAAGCCCGTCTCGCGAAGCTTCGCCACGAGCCAGTCGGCACTGCGCCGTACGTCCGCGTCGTGGTCGGGCTGCGCCGAGACGGACGGGATGCGCAGCCACTCGGCGAGGTCGTCGAGGAAGGCCGCACGGTGGGACCGGATGTAGTCACGGGTGTGCGTACGGACGGCGCTGTCCGGGGTCTCGCTCATGCGTCGAGCCTATCCGGCTCCGGGGGTGCTCCGGTCTGCCGTTCACCGTTCGGGACGCGGTTCTGGCGTGTGTTCGCGAGTGGCACGAGCGGAGGTGTGGCCAGGGGCGTCGTCGGAGCCGGCCTCGGAGGCGTCGTCCGCTTCGGCGTCGGTGCCGTACAGGAGGACGCGTTCCAGTGCGGCGCGGCCGGGCAGGCCCTCGGGGCATACGGCCTCGCCGCTTCGTACGTAGAGGAAGGTCGCCCTCACCGCGTCCGGGGGGATGCCGTGCTGCTCGGCCCAGGCCAGGCGGTAGACCGCGAGCTGGAGCGGGTCGGCGGTACGGCCGCGCCCGGTCTTCCAGTCGACGATCTCGTAGGAGACGGCGTCCGTGAGCGGGTCGACGTCGCGGTACACCGCGTCGATACGGCCCCGGATCACCCGGCCGGCGAGGGTGAGCTGGAACGGCGCCTCGACGCGGTACGGCGTGCGCCGGGCGTACGGGGTGCGGTCGAAGGCCTCCTTCAGGGCCGCCAGATCACGTTCGTCGGCGATCTCCGGCTCGTCGGCGGCGCCGCCCGGCAGCTCGTCGGGGCCGAGCATCGGGAGCGGGAGCTCGTCGAACCGCGACTCCACCCAGGCGTGGAACCGGGTGCCGCGGCGGGCGGCGCGCTGCGGCGGGCGGGGCATGGGACGGGCCAGCTCCTGGGCGAAGCCGTCGGGGTCGGCGGCGAGGCGCAGCAGTTGGGAGGCGGAGAGCGACGGGGGCACGGGGACGTCACGGACGCGTGCGCGGGCGCGCAGCAGCTCGCCCGAGAGGGCGTCGAGGTCGCGGTCCCAGGAGGCGAGGGTGCGGGTCTCCTCGGGGGTGAGGTCGGGCGGGGGCGGACCGGCAGGGGGGCGGGGGCCGGGCAGGCGGGTGGCGTCGGCAGCCGTCTGCAGCCGGTGCTCGGGCGTCTCCGGGTGCGGCGGGTCCGGCGGCTGGTGTGGGTGCGGCGGGTGGTCGCGTGCCGTCTCCCAGTCGTCCCAGTCCGTCAGGTCGTCGTGCTCCCATTCGTCCGGGTCGCCCGCCTCCTCGTACGGATACGGATCCTCGTACGCCCCCTCGTTCGGCGTCTCTCCCGCCCACGGCGAGGCCGTCAGCGCGTCCAGGTGCGCCCTGACCGTGTCCGCCGCCGCGCGACGCCGGACCAGGGACTCCGGGTCCAGCGGGAGCGGCCACGCCTGCGTCCTGGCGGCCGAGATCAGCGCGGGGTTCTCCTCGGTCCCCGGCGGCTCGTCGGCCCACGCTTCGATCTCACCGAAGCCCGCCGCGCAGTGGTCGTACAGGGCGTGCAGGAAGTCCGAAGGACCACGGGTGCGCTTCTGGGTCGGGCCCCACCAGTGGCCCGAGCCCAGCAGCAGCGAGCGCGGGCGGGTGAACGTCACGTAGCCGAGGCGCAGTTCCTCCGTGTGCTGGTGCGTGCGCATCTCGTCCTTGAACGCCTTGAGGCCCCTGGCGTCCCACTCCGGCACCTCCGGAAGGGTCGGGGCGTCGCCGCGCAGGGCGTGCGGCAGGACCTTCGACTGGGACGTCCAGGCCTCGCGGGCCTTGCTGTTGGGGAACTGTCCGGTGACCAGGCCGGGGACGGCCACGACGTCCCACTCCAGTCCCTTGGACTTGTGCGCGGTGAGGACCTTCACCGTGTTCTCGCCGCCGGGCAGCGCGTTGTCCAGCCCCTTCTCGTACTGCGCCGCCGTCCGCAGGAAAGCGAGGAAGGCGAGGAGCGTGGCGTCCCCGTCGAGCGCGGCGAAGGAGGCCGCCGTGTCGAGGAAGTTGCCCAGGGTCTCGCGCCGGCGCGCCGCCAGGGCGTGCGGCGACGCCGAGAGTTCGACCTCCAGGCCGGTGGTGGCCAGGACCCGGTGCAGGACGTCCATCAGCGGGTCGGCCAGCGAGCGCCGCAGATCGCGCAGTTCGGCCGCGAGCCGGGCGAAACGGACGCGCGCGGCGGCGGAGAACGGCAGTCCGTCGTCCTTGCCGCCGGCCGACTCCAGGAACGTGTCGAGGGCGTCGGCGAGCGAGATCACCTCGGCGGGGTCGGTGCCCTCGACCGCCGCCGCCAGCCGTTCGTCCGGATCGGCCGATTCGTCGGTGGATCCGTCCTTCGCACGGTGCACCAGCAGTCGGGCGCGGCGGCCGAGAAGGGCCAGATCGCGGGGGCCGATGCGCCAGCGCGGGCCGGTGAGCAGCCGTACCAAGGAGGCGTTGGCGCCCGGGTCCTGAAGGACCTCGCACATCGCCACGAGGTCGGCGACCTCCGGAAGATGGAGCAGTCCTGAGAGGCCGACGACCTCGACCGGCACGTCACGGGCGACGAGCGCGCTCTGGATCTCGGGGAAGTCCCCGGCGGTGCGGCACAGCACCGCGATCTCGGCGGGCTCCTTGCCCGTACGCACCAGATGCGCGATGGAGTCGGCGAGCCAGTCCAACTCCTCGGCATGGGTACGGAGGAGGGCGCACCGCACGGTGCCGTCGCGTTCGGCGCCGGGTGCGGGCCGCAGGGCCTCCACGCCCTCGTGCATGGCGCGCAACGGCCCTGCCAGGCCGTTGGCGAGGTCGAGCAGGCGGCCACCGCTGCGGCGGTTCTCGCTGAGCGAGAAGCGGGTCGCCGGGGTGCCGTCGGCGGCCGGGAAGTGGGAGGGGAAGTCGTCCAGGTTGGCGACGGACGCGCCGCGCCAGCCGTAGATCGCCTGGCAGGGGTCGCCGACGGCCGTCACCGCGTGGCCGGTGCCCGCGCCGAAGAGGCCCGACAGCAACAGGCGTTGGGCCACCGATGTGTCCTGATACTCGTCCAGCAGCACCACGCGGAACTCGTCACGCAGGATGCGGCCGACCTCGGGCCGGGTGAGGGCCAGCCGCGCCGACAGGGCGATCTGGTCGCCGAAGTCGAGCAGATCGCGGGCGCTCTTGGCCGCGCGGTAGCGGTCCACCAGATCGAGCAGTTCACGGCGGGCGGTGGCGGTCTCGGGCACCTTGCGCAGATCCGCGTTGGTGAGCCGGGCGCCTTCCAGGGTGCGCAGCAGTTCGGTGTCGTACGCGGCGAGTTCGCCGGTCGCGACAAGATGCTCGGCCAACTCGGCGTCCAGGGCCAGCAGATCGCCGACCAGGGCGGGGAACGATCTGGTCAGGGAGGGATACGGGCCGGGGGCCTCCTTCAGCACCCGCGCGGCGAGTTGGTACCGCGTGGCGTCGGCCAGCAGCCGGGCGGTGGGCTCCAGCCCTATCCGCAGGCCGTGGTCGGTGAGGAGCTGTCCGGCGAACGCGTGGTACGTGGAGATGCGGGGCTCACCCGGCGGGTTGTCCTGGTCGAGCAGATCGGGATCGGTCACCCCGGCCCGTACGAGCGCCTTGCGGACCCGCTCGGCCAGCTCACCCGCCGCCTTGTTGGTGAACGTGAGTCCCAGGACCTGCTCGGGGGCGACCTGGCCGGTGCCCACCAGCCACACCACGCGGGCCGCCATCACCGTCGTCTTGCCCGAGCCCGCCCCGGCGACGATCACCTGAGGGGCGGGCGGTGCGGTGATGCACGCCGTCTGCTCGGGGGTGAACGGGATGCCGAGGAGTTCGTTGAGCTGCGCGGGGTCGGTGATACGTGCGGACACTTCACAGAGGCTATCGGGGACCTCTGACAGGAGGACGACGCACAGCCTCAGAAGCCGGGTGCCGGGTTCGCCGAATCCCGGAGGTCCCCCAGGTCGACGACCTCCGGGGCGGGCGGGGCCGTGGCCTTGACCGGCACGCCGTAGTCGCTGAAGAGGACGGTGCCCGGATCCTGGCCGCCCTCCCTGACCGCCTTCAGCAGACGGGGCGGCCCCTCGGCAGCCACGAATGTCGTCCGCGTCCCGTCGGTCTCCCGCTTCACCAGCGTCACGGCCTTTCGGCCGTCGACCTCGGCGGCGTCGCCACGGGTCACTCCCTTGGCGTCGGCGGTGTTGAGACCGCCGAGCATCGCGTCCAGGTCGCACGCGCCGCCCAGCGCCCGCGCGGTGGTGTCCCCGCCCGCGGGGATCTTGAGCCACTTCCCCCTGAGCAGCTGGACCAACGACTCGGCCATGTCGGGGCCGACCATGTCGGGGTCGGCGCTCTCGGCGGCGCCATCGCCTTCGATCGCGCCGGAGCTGATCGACCACCAGAACTCGTCGTCACCCTTGACGTACGTGACGCGGTCCACCACCACGAACTCCGCCTCGCCGTCGTCGCGGCGCAGACCCCCCGCGCAAGTACCCTGCCTGTCCAGCGAGAAGTCGACTTTGAGGAGCCGGCCGGCTTCCGTGCCCTCCGCCGTCAGCCGCAGGGACTTCGCGCCCTTGGTCGCCGTCACGGCCTCACGGACGATCTGCCCGGCGTTCCGGCCTGCGAACGCTTCGGCCGACGGTCCGGCCACCTGCTTCGCCCCGGCCGTCGCCTCCTTCTCGGCCGCGCGCTCCGGGACACCGGTGGCACAACTCGCCACACTCGTCACCGTGATCGCGCTCACCAGCGCCGGCATCACGAACTTCCGCTTGATCGCGATCATCTGTTGTCTCTCCTCGCACATCGGGCACGTCTCGTACTCCGTGCCTCGGTGCCGTTCCCCTTCCGACCGCGCGAGGAGTCGCGAAGGGTGCATGTGCACGAGGGGATTCATCCGGGAGAGGCATTCACTCCACGATCTGCTGCCCCTCGGGCCGCGCACTGCACGACGCGCGGAAGGAGCAGTGCGCGCAGTGCTGGCCGGTGCTGGGGGTGAAGCGTTCGTCCAGCACGCGCCCGGCCGCCGTCGCGAGCAGATCACCGACCCACTCGCCCGCGAGCGGCTCCTGCGCCTGGATCTTGGGCAGGTCCTCGCCGCCCTCCTTCTTGGCCGCCGCCTGCCTCAGTTGTACGAGTTCGGCACCGCCCGGCTCCGGCCGCCGCCCGTCGAAGACGTCGTCCACCGCGCCCTCCCCCACCGCGAGCTGGTACACGGCGAGCTGGGGGTGGTGCGCGACCTCCTCTTTGGTAGGAGCCGCTTTGCCGGTCTTGAAGTCGACGACGTAGGCACGCCCTTGGGTGTCCTGCTCCACCCGGTCCATGGAGCCGCGGATCCGTACCTCGTACGCGCCCGCCTCAAGAGTGACGTCGAATGCGTGCTCGGTGGCCGCCGGTGTGCGCCCGGCGCGGTCCATCACATGCCAGCGCAGGAAACGCTCCAGCGCCACGCGCGCGTGGCTCTTCTCCTGCTGGGACTTCCAGGGCGCGTCGAAGGCGAGCGCGTCCCAGACCGAGTCGAGCCGCTCCATCAGGACGGCCAGGTCGGCGGGGGTGCGGCCGGAGGCCACCTCGTCGGCCAGGACGTGCACGACATTGCCGAAGCCCTGTGCGGCGGTGGACAGTTCGTCCGCCTTGACCTCGCGCCCGAGGAACCACTGGAGCGAGCAGGTGTTGGCGAGCTGGTCCAGCGCGCTGCCGGAGAGAGCGACGGGCTGGTCCCTGTCGCGCAGCGGGACAGCGCTGTGTGTCGGCTCGTACAGGCCCCACCAGCGGTCCGGGTGGGCGGCGGGGACGAGCGGCTGGCCCTCCTCGTCGCTCAGCGCGGCGAGCCTGGCGAGCCGTCGGGCCGCCGCGTCGCGCAGCACGGGTGTCGCCCGCGGGTCGACGGTCGTGGCGCGCAGCTCGGCCACGAGCGCGGCGACGGCGAGCGGCCGGCGCGGCCGGCCGGTGACGTCCCTGGGGTCGACGCCCAGTTCGGTGAGAAAGCGCGACGGCTGGTCGCCGTCGTCCGCGGGGGCCTTGACCGCCGTGACGACGAGCCGTTCGCGGGCGCGGGTCGCCGCCACGTAGAAAAGGCGTCGCTCCTCTGTAAGGAGGGCGCCCGGAGTGAGGGGCTCGGCCAGACCGTCACGGCCGATCCTGTCCGCCTCCAGAAGAGAGCCGCGTCGCCGCAGATCGGGCCAGAGCCCCTCCTGGACTCCCGCGACGACGACGAGCCGCCACTGAAGGCCCTTGGAGCGGTGCGCGGTCATCAGACGAACGGCGTCGGGCCGTACGGACCTGCCGCTGAGGGTGTCGGCGGCGATGTCCTGCGCGTCGATCTCCTCAAGGAAGTTGAGGGCGCCGCGCCCGCCCGTGCGTTCCTCGGCCCGTGCCGCGGCGTCGAACAGAGCGCACACGGCGTCGAGGTCCCGGTCGGCGTTACGGCCCGCGGCGCCGCCGCGCAGGGCGGAACGCTCCAGCCGCCCCGGCCAGGGGGTGCCGTCCCACAGCTCCCACAGCGCCTCCTCGGCGGTGCCGCCGCCCGCCAGCAGGTCACGCGCCTTGACGAGCAGCGCGCCGAGCCGCTGGGCGCCGCGCGCGTGGGCGGGGTCGTGCGTGACGAGCCGCTGCGGTTCGGCGAGGGCGCGGGCCAGGAGTGTGTCGGAAGGCGGCGGTACGCGGTTCCCGGCGGCCCGCTCCTCGTCGCGCAGGGCCCGGCCGAGGCGGCGGAGGTCGGCGGCGTCCATACCGCCGAGGGGCGAGCCGAGCAGCGCGAGCGCGGTCTCGACGTCGAGCCAGTCGCCCTCGATTCCCGGACCGGCCCCGGTATCGGGATCGTCATCGGTCCCGGCTTCGGAGTCCGGGCCGTCCGTCGCCGTCTCCGTCGCCGCCTCTGCCCCCGTCTCCCCGTGCGCCGACCGGACCGCCGCCGTCGCGACCGCGCGCAGCGCCGTCAGCAGCGGTGAGACCGCCGGTTCATGACGCAGCGGCACATCGTCGCCGTCGATCTCCAGCGGCACGCCCGCCGAGGTCAACGCCCGCCGCACGGCCGGGATGGTCCGGCCCCCGGCCCGCACCAGCACCGCCATCTCGCTCCACGGCACGTCCTCTTCAAGATGCGCGCGCCGCAGGATGTCGGCGACGTTCTCCAGCTCGGTCGAAGCGGTCGGGTAGGTGTACGTCTCGACCCGGCCGCCCTCGCGGACCGCCGCCAGCTCCCGGTGCGCCCGTACCTTCGCGGCCGGCAGGCGGTTGAGCGGCATCCGGCGGGTCAGCAGCCGGGTCGCCGCGAGCAGCCCCGCCCCGGAGCGCCGGGACGTCGTCAGAACCTCCACCGGGGCCGGACGGCCGTCCGCGCGCGGGAAGGTCTCCGGGAAGTCCAGGATGCCGTTCACGTCAGCGCCCCGGAACGCGTAGATCGACTGGTCCGGGTCGCCGAACGCGACCAGCGTGCGCCCGTTCCCGGCCACCGCCCTGAGCAGTCTGACCTGTGCCGGGTCGGTGTCCTGGTACTCGTCGACGAACACCGCGTCGTACTGGTCGGCCAGCCGTTCCGCGATCTCGGGCCGCTCGGCGAGGAGCACGGCCCGATGGACGAGTTCGGCGTAGTCCAGGACGCCTCGCATGTCCAGGACGTCGAGGTATTCGGCGAGGAAGGAGGCGGCGGCCGTCCAGTCGGGGCGGCCCGTACGGCGCGCGAAGTCGGCCAAGGAGTCCGGGCCCAGCCCCAGTTCGCGGCTGCGGGCGAGCACCGCGCGCACCTCGTCGGCGAAGCCGCGCGTGGTGAGGCACGCCCGCAGTTCGTCGGGCCAGCGGATGTGCGCCAGCCCCTCCCGCTCCAGGTCGAGCTGGCCGGCGAGCAGTTCCCGTACGGCGACGTCCTGTTCCGGTCCTGAGAGCAGCCGCAGGGGCTCGGTGAAGAGGTCGGCCCGCTGGTGGGCACGGATCAGCGCGTAACAGAATGAGTGGAATGTGGTCGCCTGCGGCCCCTGCGCGCCGCCCAGCCTGACCGCCGTACGGTCGCGCAGTTCGACCGCCGCCTTGCGGCTGAAGGTGAGGACGAGCATCCGTTCCGGATCGACACCACGCGCGACCCGCGCGGCGACGCTCTCGACCAGCGTGGTCGTCTTCCCCGTGCCCGGACCGGCGAGTACGAGCAGCGGTCCGCGGCCATGGTCAACCACCGGGCGCTGTGCTGCGTCCAGCACAGGGGGATCCACCGTGACCGGGGCCGTACGCACCAGCCGGTACGCACCGGAGGCCCGCTGCCGTACCCGACGGTGCGGGGTACGCCCGGTGAAAGAGGAGGAGCTCACGTGGATCGCCGGTCCTGGAGGGGGTGCTGGTGGTGACGGGGGCTTCTGAGGTGTGTGGGTCGCGAGCTGACGAGGCTACGCCGAGGGACGGCGCGGAGGCGGGGAGTCCGCCCGATGATCTGTCGGCCTGCGCGGATACCGCGGGCACGGTGATCACAGCGATCACGGTGGTCGCGGCGATCAGGGAGTCCGGTCATCCGTACGGTCCTCAGCAGACTCGCAGGATCTCCCGCCGCGCAGCGGAATGTCAGAAACTGTCAGATATGAGCAGCATCGTCCGCACCCGGGCCTGTTTCCGCCGACCGGCCGTCCCATCGCGCCCGTTTCATATCGAGGCGCGGCACGTGCCCCTCGGCGCTGCGCGAGGCCTCCCGCAGCGGGGTGCCCTCCTCGCGGTAGTGGGCCAGGGCCCGCAGCTCATGACCGGCCAGCAGCACACCGTCCGAGCGGACCACACGCCACCAGGGCACCGCCCCGCCGTACAGCGCCATCGTGCGGCCGACCTGGCGGGGGCCGCCCTCGCCCAGCCACTCGGCGACATCGCCGTATGCCATGACCCGGCCGGGCGGGATCAGGTCGACCACGTCGAGCACCCGCTCCGCGTACTCGGGCAGGTCTCCGGACACCTCGTCGGGCTCGTCGCTCCTCATCCGTCCCATCCTGCCGCACGGCACCGACACTGCGCCCGGCCACCGGCCGCGGCCCGGCAGGCTGGTCGGCAGGACGCCCGGCAGGCTGCTCGGCGGGCTGCCCGCACGCCTTGGCACAGCCGACGCGGTGTTCCCCAATGCACCCTGATACCCCCCTCTGTCACCCTGGCGTGCCACCATCATCCGGGCGGTGACTGGTGATACGAGATCAAAAAGACACAGACTCGACGAAGGAGCAGGGCGTGCAGCCTCCGACGGTGGCGAGCACCTCTGACGCCGAGTCGCGCCCGGAGACGGCCCCCGAGAACGAGAAGACCGGCACCGGCAAGGACACCGGCAGCGAGCCCCACGCGGGCAAAGACAGGGACGCCGGGAAAGACAGAGGCACCGGCACCGACACCGACGGGGCCGCCCACCGCAACGTCCCTCCCGGAAGCCACGCCGACCCCCTCTCCGGCGACGAGCCGCTGCTCGCCGCCCGCGTGCACCGCCCGTCCGACCTGCTGCGCCTGCTCATCGGCATCCTCGCCATCGCCGTCGTCATCGGCCTCTCCGCCTTCGCCCACGGCACCACATCCGGCCTCGAACAGGACATCAGCAAGGGCACCGGCCAGGCCCCCGACCTGCTCGTCAAGGTCGCAGGTCTGATCTCCAGCATCGCCGTGCTGCTCGTCCCGGTCGCCTTCGCGATCGAGCGGCTGATCAAACGCGACGGCCTGCGGATCGCCGACGGTGTGCTCGCCGCCGTCCTCGCGCACGGCGTGACGCTCGCCACCGATCTGTGGGTCGCCCGTGCGGCCCCCGGATCCATCCAGGACGCGCTCACCCGCGCGCAGCCGGGCCAAGGGCTCACCGATCCCGTACACGGCTATCTCGCACCCGTCATCGCCTACATGACCGCCGTGGGGATGGCCCGCAGACCCCGCTGGCGCGTCGTGCTGTGGGTGGTGCTGCTGCTCGACGCGTTCGCGATGCTGGTCGCCGGCTACACCACGCCGTTCTCGATCATCCTCACCGTGCTGATCGGCTGGACCGTCGCGTACGGCACGCTCTACACGGTCGGTTCACCGAACGTACGGCCCACCGGCCAGACCCTGATGGCGGGTCTTCGCCATGTGGGTTTCCGCCCCGTCAGCGCGATGCGCGCCGAGCTGGAGGAGGGCGGCGACTCGGTCGAACAGGGCGAGCGGGGCCGCCGCTACCTGGTGACCCTCGACGAGGGCCCACCGCTGGACGTCACGGTCGTCGACCGCGAACAGCAGGCGCAGGGCTTCTTCTACCGGGTCTGGCGCCGTCTCACCCTCCGCTCGATCACCACCCGCCGCTCGATCCCCTCCCTGCGCCAGGCGCTGGAGCAGGAAGCACTCCTCGCGTACGCCGCCATCGCCGCCGGCGCCAACGCCCCCAAGCTGATCGCAACCTCCGAACTCGGCCCCGACGCCGTCATCCTGGTGTACGAGCACACGGGCGGCCGTTCCCTGGACTCGCTGTCGGACGACGAGATCACCGACGAGCTGGTGCGCGGGGCCTGGCAGCAGGTCAGGGCGCTCCAGTCGCGCCGTATCGCCCACCGGAGGCTCACCGGCGACGCGCTGCTGGTCGACCGGGACGGCAAGGTGATCGTCACGGATCTGCGCGGCGGTGAGATCGCCGCGGGCGACGTGATCCTGCGGATGGACACCGCGCAGCTCCTCACCACGGTCGGCCTGCGGATCGGCGCCGAACGCGCGGTGGCCGCCGCTGTGGACGTCCTCGGCCCCGACGCCGTCGCCGACTGCCTGCCGCTGCTCCAGCCGATCGCACTCAGCCGCTCCACGCGCACGACACTGCGCCGGCTGGCCCGTGAACGCGCCCAGCGCGAGCGCGAGGCGGTGCTCCGGGCGTCCGAGGAGGCCAAGCACTCCCGTACGGAGGAGTTGGCGGCGGCGACCACCGAAGCCGATCGCAAGGCGGCCCGCCGGTCGCTGCGCGCGGAGAAGCAGGCCGAGAAGAAGGCCTTGGAGGACGCGCTGGAGGAGGTGCGCGAGGAGGATCTGCTCTCCCAGATCCGCGGGCAGGTGCTGCTGATCAGACCGCAGGCGCCGGTCGAGCCGGTCCGTCTGGAGCGCATCAGACCCCGCACGCTCGTCAGCTTCATCGCCGGTGCGATCGCCGCGTACTTCCTGCTCACACAGCTCGCGGGGATCGACTTCGGCAATGTCTTCGCCAAGACGCACTGGGGCTGGGTGGCCGCCGCCGTCGTGTTCTCGGCGCTCAGCTACGTCGCTGCCGCGATGAGCCTGCTCGGCTTCGTGCCGGAGCGGGTCGGCTTCCTGCGTACGGTCGTCGCACAGGTCGCCGGGTCCTTCGTCAAGATCGTCGCACCGGCGGCGGTCGGCGGGGTGGCGCTCAACACCCGCTTCCTGCAGCGCGCGGGCGTACGACCGGGGCTCGCCGTGGCCAGCGTCGGCGCCTCGCAGTTGTTCGGGCTCGGCGCGCACATCCTGCTGCTGCTCGCCTTCGGTTATCTCACCGGCACGGAGAAGACGACCTCTCTCACCCCGTCGAGGACGGTCATCGCGGGCCTGCTGACCGTGGCCGTACTGGTGCTGGTCGTCACCGCCATCCCCTTCCTGCGGAAGTTCGTGGTGACGCGGCTGCGGTCGCTGTTCGCGGGCGTGGTGCCGCGCATGCTCGACGTGCTCCAGCGCCCCATGAAGCTCGCCACCGGCATCGGCGGGATGCTGTTGCTGACCGGTCTGTTCGTGATGTGCCTGGACGCCTCGATCCGGGCCTTCGACGACGGGAATCAGCAGCTGAGTTACGCGAGCCTCGCCGTCGTGTTCCTCGCGGGCAACGCGCTGGGGTCGGCGGCGCCGACGCCGGGCGGTGTGGGCGCCGTCGAGGGCGCGCTGACGCTCGGTCTCATCGCGACGGGGGTTCCCAAGGAGGTCGCGGCCCCGGCGGTGCTGCTGTACCGGATGATGACGCTGTGGCTGCCGGTGCTGCCCGGATGGATCTGCTTCAACCACCTCACACGCAAGGGAGCCCTCTGACGGGGGCCCGTGGAGCGGCGCCACCACCCGGCTGGACCCCGGGCCGCGCGCCGCTCCTTCCCACCCCTCACCATGGGGAGATGCCGATGCCCTCCTTCTCCGCGTCCACCGCACCAGCCGGCCGGCGCCGCCCGGCGCTGACAGCCGTCACCGCCGTCGCCGTCGCCACGCTCCTGGCCGCCGCCGGTTGCTCCGGCTCCGACTCCGGCTCGGACAGCGGCCAGGGCGGGCAGACCAGCCAGAACGACCCGGACGGTCGGGACAAGAGCGACGCGACGACCGCGCCCCAGAACCTGACGTCCCAGAAGCTGGACTGGAAGGGGTGCCCCACCCCGTCGGCGGCCGAGGGCGGCGGTACGGCTCCGTCGCCGCTGCCCGGCGGCACCAAGTGGGAGTGCGCCTCCATGACCGCCCCGCTCGACTACGCGAAGCCCAAGGGCGACACCATCCAGCTGGCTCTGATCCGGGCGAAGACCAGCGACCCGGGCAAGCGCATCGGCTCCCTCGTCTTCAACTTCGGCGGACCCGGCGGCTCCGGTGTGGCCGGGCTGCCCTCCTTCGGCAAGGACTACGAGAAGCTGCGCACCCGCTACGACCTGGTCAGCTTCGACCCGCGCGGCGTCGGCCGCAGCGACCCCGTCGAGTGCAGGGACGACAAGCAGCTCGACGACTACTACGCGAAGGACATGACCCCGGACGACGGCGCCGAGGAGAAGTCGTACGTCGACGGCCTCAAGTGGTACGCCGGCGGCTGCGAGCAGCAGTCCGGCAAGGCACTTCCGCATGTCGGCACCGTCAACGCCGCGCGCGACATGGAGCTGATGCGCCAGGTCCTCGGCGACGACAAGCTCAACTACTTCGGCATCTCGTACGGCACCGAACTGGGCGGCGTCTACGCGCACCTGTATCCCAAGTCCGTGGGCCGCACCGTCTTCGACGCCGTCGTGGACCCGACCGAGGGCTCCGAACAGGGCTCGCTCGGCCAGGCCAAGGGCTTCCAGCTCGCCCTCACCAACTTCGCGAAGGACTGTGTGAGCCGCGGCGACGCGTGCACGCTGCCGGGCAGCACCCCGCAGGAGATCGAGAACTTCGTCGTCGAGCTTCTCGACCGGCTCGACAAGAAGCCGATCAACGGCCTGGGGGGCCGGAAGCTGACCCAGACGCAGGCCACCAACGGCATTGCCCAGGCGCTCTATTCGAAGGAGTACTGGCCACTGCTCGAACAGGGGCTGGACGAGGCAGACGGCGGCAGCGGCGCGCTTCTGCTCGTCCTGTCGGACGCGATGAACGGCCGCAACGAGAAGGGCCAGTACAGCAACATCCAGGCGGCCAACGCGGCGGTCAACTGCGTCGACTCCAAGCAGCGTTTCACGCTCGCGCAGACGAAGGCGAAGCTCGCCGAATTCCGCGCGGTGTCGCCGGTGTTCGGCGACTTCCTCGGCTGGGGCCTGCTGAGCTGCTCCGAGTGGCCGGTTCCGGGCGAGCGGGACAAGCCCGACGTCAGCGCCCCGGGCGCGGCCCCGATCCTGGTCATCGGCAACACCGGTGACCCGGCCACGCCGTACGAGGGGGCGCGGGCGATGGCGCAGGCGCTCGGCAAGGGCGTCGGCATCGAGCTGACGTACGAGGGCCAGGGGCACGGCGCGTACAACAGTGGCAGCACGTGTGTGCAGAACGCCGTGAACGGCTATCTGCTGGACGGCAAGGTGCCGAAGTCCGGGACGGTCTGCAAGTGACCCCGTGAGGTGGCGGGGCGCCCGCATGTTCCCGCATACGTTAGGAGGCCGGTCCACGCGTGGCGTGGACCGGCCTCCTACGTATGTATGGACCTTGTCGATCAGTAGATCGGCTTCTCCGGCTCGATCTGGTTGACCCAGCCGACCACTCCGCCGCCGACGTGCACGGCGTCGGCGAAACCGGCCGACTTCAGCACCGCGAGCACTTCCGCACTGCGGACACCCGTCTTGCAGTTCAAGACAATCTTCTTGTCCTGCGGCAGATCCTGGAGCGCGTTCCCCATCAGGAACTCGTTCTTCGGGATCAGCCTGGCGCCCGGAATGGAGACGATCTCGAACTCGTTCGGCTCCCGCACATCGATCAGCTCGATGTTCTCGCCGTCGTCGAGCCACTCCTTGAGCTGCTTCGGAGTGATCGTCGAACCGGCCGCCGCCACCTGCGCCTCCTCGGACACGACGCCACAGAAGGCCTCGTAGTCGATGAGTTCGGTGACGGTCGGGTTCTCGCCGCAGACCGCGCAGTCGGGGTCCTTGCGGACCTTGACCTGGCGGTACTGCATCTCCAGCGCGTCGTAGATCATCAGGCGGCCGAGCAGCGGCTCACCGATGCCCGCGAGGAGCTTGATCGCCTCGTTGACCTGGATGGATCCGATCGACGCGCACAGCACGCCGAGGACGCCGCCCTCGGCGCAGCTCGGCACCATGCCGGGCGGCGGCGGCTCCGGGTAGAGGCAGCGGTAGCAGGGACCGTGCTCGGACCAGAAGACGCTCGCCTGACCGTCGAAGCGGTAGATCGAGCCCCAGACGTAGGGCTTGCCGAGCAGCACGCACGCGTCGTTGACCAGATAGCGGGTGGCGAAGTTGTCCGTGCCGTCCACGATCAGGTCGTACTGGGCGAAGATCTCCATGACGTTCTCGGACTCAAGCCGCTCCTCGTGAAGAACGACCTTCACCAGCGGATTGATGCCGAGGACGGAGTCACGCGCGGAAGCGGCCTTCGAACGGCCGATGTCCGCCTGACTGTGGATGATCTGCCGCTGCAGGTTCGACTCGTCGACCTCGTCGAACTCCACGATGCCGAGCGTGCCGACACCGGCTGCGGCCAGATACATCAGCGCGGGCGAGCCGAGTCCGCCGGCGCCCACGACGAGCACCTTCGCGTTCTTCAGCCGCTTCTGCCCGTCCATCCCGACATCCGGGATGATCAGGTGACGGGAGTACCTGCGGACCTCGTCGACGGTGAGCTCGGCAGCGGGCTCTACCAGGGGTGGCAGCGACACAGGGACCTCAACAGGGGATTGGTCGATTGGTCAGTACGTTTGTTCCTTCGACAACACTGCCACGCGCCTTCTCATTCCGAGACACCCGGTCCGATCTGCGAGACAATTTCGTCCCAGTAGCCGGGCAGCGCCGCGAATGGGCTGCTTCGGCCGACCCGGTCGTCGTGATCGCTCCGGTCGTCGTGATCGCTCCGGTCGGTGAAGAAGATCGTGCCCGCGCCCTGCCAACGCGCGATCCGCATCGCCTCGTCCAGATGACTGCGGGGCACCCCGTGGACGAGATGCGCGAAACGCTCGGGCGGATGGTCCGCAGTCCACTCGGCCACCTGTGACCAGCGGTAGTCCGTCCACGGTCCGCGGAAGGTGACCAACTGGTCGGCGATCTCGGCGTATCCGGGGTACGGATGCGTCCCGTGGCCGAGGACCAGATGCCCGCCGGGAGCGATCGTGTCCAGCGTCGCCGCCGTGAGCCCGACGTCCGGGAGGTACGACGCCTGTGCCGGACACCGGTCCAGATAGAAGCCGTCGACGCGGTACCAGTCGTGGAAGTCGTGCGCCTCGGGGATGATCTCGCCGAAGCTCCGGGCGCCGTACGCGAGATCGAGATGCCCGAGCACCCTCACGCCCGCGTTCCTGAGCCGTCCCGCGGCCTCCAGACAGTGCGGGTCCGGCATACTGCCCGGCCCGTCGGCGACGTTGAGCACCGCCCAGTGCAACGGCGTGCCGGGGCGCGTCAGTTCGGCCCACTCGACCGGGGCGAGCAGCGGATGCGCGTAACCGGGGATGCCGAAGCCGAGCCCGGCGGCGCCGGTGGCCGACCGGCTGCCTCCGGTCGTCGTCAGATGCGACACGCGGCCTCCATCCAGATGTCGGCGAGCGACTCCTCCAGGTTGATCCGGGGCCGCCAGCCGAGCCGGTCGCGCGCGGTGCGGACGTCGGCCTGCTGCCAGCCGCCGCAGCCGTCGGGGTACGGGAACGGGCCGCTGCCCAGCTGCTCCGACGGGTGCTCGCCGCGCGGCGGCCCCAGGGTGGCCTGGCCGGCGTGCCCGTGCGCGGGGCGCTGCGGTCCGGCGGGCCCGTCCAACTCGTGCAGGGCGCCGCCGTATCCGGCGACCCTCGCGAGGACGGCGGCGGCGTCCCTGAGCCGGACCGCGCGCCCCGTACCGATGTTGACGACGCCCTGGGCGGCGGAGAGCGAGGCGGCGTGCACGGCGCGGGCCACGTCGCGTACGTCGACGAAGTCGCGCTGTACGCCGAGACCGCTGAGCTTCAGCTCGCCGTCGCCGGACTGCATGGCGCGGCGCATCGCCTCGGCGAGCCGGCCGAGCGGGGAGCCCGCGGGGGTGCCGGGTCCGACGGGCGAGAAGACCCGGAGCACGACGGCGTCGAGCCCCGCGCCGAGCACCAGCTCGCTGGCGGCCAGCTTGCTCACGCCGTACGGCCCGCCGGGCCGCGGCACGGCGTCCTCGGCCGTGGACGAGCCGGGCTGGGAGGGCCCGTACTCGGACGAGCAGCCGAGCTGGACGAGGCGGGCGCCGCACCCGCTGCGGCGCAGCGCCTCGCAGACGGTCGCGACGGCGACGGTGTTGTGCCGGGTCAGGTCGCGGGCGCCGCCCCGCGTGGCACCCGCGCAGTTGATGACGACTCCGGGGTGGACGGCGTCCAGGAAGCGGGTGAGGGCTCCGGGGCTGCCGCCGGCGAGGTCGAACCGTACGTCGGCGTCGTCGCCGCGGCCGAGTGCGGTCAGATGGACGGCCGGGTCGGCGAGCAGCCGGTCGGCGACGAAGCGCCCGAGGAAACCGTTGGCACCGAGCAGCAGGACCCTCATCGCGCCGCCCCTTGGTTCCGACGCGCCTGTGCTGGGGGTTGAGGGGTCATGTTCTGTCGTCTCCTTCAGAGGGTGGTGCGGTGTACTTCGGGTCAAGCCCGCGGCGTCGGCTCCGCGGGAGGTCTGTGGGGGGTGTGGGAGGTCCCTGGGTCCGGACGTGCGGCCCGGACGGGGGTGGTGCGCCGGAGGTGGGGGGTCACCGGTCAGGTGTGGGCCGAGGCCCGCGAGAGGGTGACGGCGGCGTGGATCAGCAGCCCGAGAGCGGCGGCGCCGCAGGCGAGCGCCGGTACGGCTCCGGCTCCCCCCGCGTCGACGAGCGCCCGGACGGGGGCGGAGACGGTCTCGAAGCCGGGGACACGGCCCGCCGTCACGAGGACGAGGGCCGAGGCCTCGGCCGCGCAGGCGGTGGCCAGGCCGGTCGCCGCCGCCTTCGGGAAGCCGTGGACGGTGAGGAGCCGGGCGAGGAGCAGCAGAGAGCCGAGGGCCACCGTGGCGCCGGGGTGACCGGCGCCAGTGCCCTGTTCACCTCCGAAGAGGAGTTCGGCGACGACGGCCAGGGCGGTCAGCGCGACGGCGTACAGGGCGAACAGAGTGAGCAGGACCGGCCGGGTCCGGGCGGCGAACTCGGCCAGTCCGCGGCTGTCGGCGATCCTGCGCCGCGCGTGTACCGACAGCAGATGGGCGCACCACTCGGCGGGGGCCACGGCGAACGCCAGGGCGAGGAGCGGCGCCGCCGCCTCGGCGAGGGGCGCCGTCCCGTCCTGGCCGGCGCCGCTCCCCGCGTGCGGCAGCGCGTCGCCGTGGAGCACGTACGCCAGCAGCCAGCACACCCACAGCCGGGAGACGGGCGCCGTGTGGCCCTCGACGCGCAGCGGGCCGCGCCGGAGGGCGACGGTGAGCGCGATGGCGAGGGCGCCGGCCCCCGCCGCGACTATCGCGAGCCGGATGCCTTCACCGGAGCCGTCGGCACCGCCGACGTGTCGCAGAGCGACGAGGGCGACGGCGCACACCGCGCCCGGTAGCAGGCTGCGCAGCGCCCAGCCGGCGCGCGGGTCGGTGGAACGCGCCGGACGAAACGGTGTCGGTACGGCGGCGTCCGTGCCGCTGTCGGCGGCGCGCGGCACGCGCGCGTACAGCTCCTCCGCGAGCGAGAAGACGTCCCGGTGCCGGAAGCGGGCGGCGGCCCGGTCGGTGACGCCGTGCGCCTCCAGACCGGCCGCGATCTCCAGCGGGTCGACGGCGCGTTCGCACAGTTCGCGGTGGCTGTGCATCAGCGTCTTGACGGGGTCGGCCGGGCCCGCGCGCCGCGTGGGTCTCGTCGTCGTCCCCGTGGGGGTGGTGCCCGCGTCAGACATCGCTCTCCCCCAGGGAACGTCCGGCACCGGCACCGACGCCGACCGCCTCCGTAGGACGCGGGGCTCGTGACGCCCCGGTCAAGGACATGGACATGGGTACGGGCACGGCCGCGGGCGGGGGCATCGGTACGGTCCTGGCCTGTCCGGCGGTCCACCGACCGGGGACGTACGCCTCCGCCGGGTTGGCGAACGGCAGCGGTTCGCCGTGCGCGTCCACGGTCTCCGCCGAACGCCGGACCGGGGCGTGCGAGATCAGCTCCAGGTAGATGCCGCGGAAGGCCGCCACGTTCTGCTCGACGGTGAAGAGTTCGAGCGCGCGGACCCGCGCGGCGGCGCCCAGGCGTGCGCGCCGCTCCGGGTCGCGCAACAGCGCGACACAGGCGCCGGCGAGCGCCCGCGGATTGCGCGGGGGCACCACGAGCCCCGTACCACCGATGACTTCGACGACCGCGCCCACGTCGGTGGAGACCGTCGCGCGCCCGCAGAACATCGCTTCGACCAGGCTGACCGGGAAGCCCTCGACGATGCTGGACAGGACGATCACCCCGCCCGCCGCGTACGCGTCGACCAGCTCCGGCGCGGCGGGCCCGCCGACCTCCTCGAAGGAGACGCAGTTGTCGCCCACGGCGTGCGCGTCGGCCGCCTCGTCGGGGAACAACTGGGCGGCCAGCGCGCGGCAGTGGGCGAGATACGTGGTCGCCTCCGGCCCCTGCGCGGCGGCGCCGATGATCCGCAGCCGCGCGTCGGGCTCCTCCTTACGGATGTCGGCGAAGGCGTGCAGCAGGGAGATGAGGTCCTTGGCGGGCTCGATGCGTCCGACCCAGACGAGGGTGCGCGGATCGCCCGCGTGACCGCCGCCGTCACCGTGACCGCCGCCGTCACCGCCCTCGCCCAGCGCGGAGAAGCGCTCCGTCTCCATGCCGGGGTAGACGGTGCGGAGTTTGGCGCGGTCGGCGCCGCAGCGCTCCTGCCAGCGTCTGGCGTGGGTGTTGCCGGGGGTGATGACGGCGGCCTGCCGGTAGACCTCGGCGGCGAGCCGGCCCCGGAAGGCCGCGAGCAGGGCGCGCACCGGCGCGCGCAGGGGCGCTTCACCGCCGGGTCCGGCGGCCAGATAGTGGGCGCGGAGCTGGACGCCGTACTCGGTGACCAGCAGCGGCGTACCGAAGAGGCGTTTGGCCAGAAGTCCGGGCAGGGCGGCGGATCCGCCCGTCGTCGCGTGGCAGAGATCGACGGCGGCGAGGCCGTCGTCGTCGGTGTACCAGTCGAGGGAGAGCGGGCGCAGCGCGCGCTCCAACTGGTCGGCGAAGACCAGGTAGTCGGGCACCGTGGCACCGCGCACGCTCCGGCGTGCGCCGGGTGCGTGGCAGGCGGATTCCAGGATCCGTAGGGCGCCCTCCGAACGCAGGGCCGTGGCCAGGCCGCCATGGTCGCGGGCCAGTTCGGCGAGCCCGTACAGCCCTTCGGCGAAGGCGCTCTCGGCGGCGCCCTCGTCCGGGGCGCAGACGGCGGTGATCAGATCTCCGAAGTGCCCCACGAAGCGCCGTCGTTCGCGCCGTCCGTACGCCCTCCCGTCGCCCTCCGCCGACCAGAGGGGTGCGGTGCGCACCCCCCGCACCGAGGACGGCAGCTGGATCCAGCCGTTGCCCTCCTGGTGGGCGCTGCGGCTGAGCGCGTAGATGTCGAACTCGTGCTGCGCGAGCCCGCGTACGAGCCGGTCGCACCACAGCCTGGACTCACCCGTCGCATACGGGTAGCCACCGTCCGTGAGTAGTCCGATCCGCACGAGCACACCCCTGATCTCCCTTGTGGGAAGCCGCCGTTGGATCGGCGACTCGCAGCGGGACGACCGTAAGCGGACATGACGGTGGAACGGCGGACGGTTGTCCGTCGCACCACCAGAAGGGGTGAATGCACGTAACTTTCCCACCGCGGTAGCGTTCCGTCGCGGTAAGGACTCATCCGGTCACACTGCGTCAGGCTCCGGCCGACGCCTCAACTGCCGGGATACGCCCAGGGGTTGGGCTTGCACTTCACGCCGCCGAGATCGAGCGTCTTGGTCTGCTGCTGCATCACGGGGGCGAGCGAGCCCGGCGTCCGGCAGCTCACGTGGCCGTATCCGAGCCGGTGCCCGATCTCGTGGTTGATCAGCATCTGCCGGTAGGAGTGCATCGCCTTGGAACCGTACGTCTTGGCCCCCCGCGCCCAGCGGTAGGCGTTGATCATGACGCGATCGGTCGAGGCGGAGTCGCAGGACACATTGTCGACGGTGGTGTCCAGACCGGACTTGGCGCACCACTCCGCCGTCGTCCCCGGACTTGCCAGCGTGATCACGAACTCGGGTGAGCCGCCGGAGATCCTCTCGAAGGTCATGGCTCCGTTGTGGGCCCAACTCCGGTCGTCGTTCAGGGTTTTCTGCACGGCGTCGGCGAACAGTTTCTCGTCGAGACCGAGGCCCTTCTCGATGTCGATCCGGTAGCGGACCTTGCGGCCCTCACCGGGCGCCTCGGCGAGCCCGCGGACCGCCTCGAACTCCCCCGACCCGCTCAGATCGGCGGCCAGCGGGAACTGCTTGGCCATCAACTGGCCGTAGGTGGGAGGCGGCGCCGGGGCCCGGACGGCGGGCCCCTTCGACGGGGTCGACCTGCCGTCGGACCGCGACGTGTCGAGCTCGCCGTCACGGGCGTGCCCGCCGGAGGGCAGCGCGTCGGCACGGGGGTTCCGGCCGTCGGCGACCTGGCCGGCCACCACGACGGCGAGCACCGTCGTCACGGCCGCCGCGGCGATCCCGGTGAAGGTGCGCCCCAGACCGCCCTTCGCGGGCCGCTCACCGTCGCCTGCGGCGTCCGGGGCGGTTGTGGGGTCTGTGGGGTCGCCCCGGTCGGAGCCGCGGCCGGAGTCGGCGGAGGAGGCCGTACGGGGACGGCTGCCCTCGTCGTCCCAGTCGGTGACGGGGGCGTGCGGATCGGGCCGCCACCGCGCGGCGTCGGTGTCGGTGCCGCTGCCGGATCCGTACGGAGGAGGCGGCGCGTCGAAGGCATCGACGAACTCGCGGCGCGGCCCCGGCACCCGGTGCTGGCCGGGCGGCGCCGAACGCGTCTGCCGGCCCGGCCCCTGCGGGTACGCGGGCCCCTGCGGGCCGCCCTGCCCGTCCCCGTAGCGCCGCTGATCGCCCCAGCCGCCGCCCGGCTCACGGTGCTCGGGGTGCCCGCCGCGCACCTGCGGCACGCCGTGCGCGGGGGTGCCGTGCGGCGGTGCGGCGCGTTCCCGTTCACCGAGGGGCGGCGGGCCGCTCGCGGCCGGGGCGCTCTTCTTGCTGTCGGATCGCTGGGGTGCGGGGCCTTTACGGCTGTGTCGTCCCACGCCCCGGATCAGCTCCTGCCACTGTCGTTGTTGCTGTCGTTGCCGTCATCGCCACCGCCACCGCTGCCGAAGAAGATGCCGCCGTCTCCACCCTCTTTACGGCCGGCACGCTCGTTCGTCTCATGCCTCACGCCCTCCGATGCGTCGCCCGACAGCGCGTCGGACTCCTGAATGAGACTCCGCGCGGCCTCCGCGACCACCTTCGGGTACTCCATCATGGCAACATGCCCGGCGTCCGGAAGCGTCAGGAGTCGGGAATCACGGAAAGCGGTGGACGCCTTTCGTGCCATTCGGTAGGAAACGAGCTGATCCCGCCCTCCGTACACCAGCAGTGTCGGCGCGAGAACCCGCTCGGCCTGACGCCACAGCCCTTGCTGCCCGCCGAGGGTGTACGCGTCGACGAGGCCCCGCGCGGAGCGCGTCATCGCCTCCCAGAAGTACGGAAGGCACTGCCGCCGCTCCATCTCCTCCACCGCGTGCCGCAGCCCCTCCTCGGAGACCCGGCCGGGGTCGCCGTAGCAGAGCTCTATCACCCCGCGCGTGCGCTGCTCCGCCGTCCACTCGCGCGTCATCCGTCCGAACAGCGCGGCGACACCGGGCACGGCCAGCAGGGCCGTCGGCAGGGCGTTGCGCTGCACGCGGATCTCGGGCAGGGCGGGCGAGACGAGCGTGAGCGTGCGCACCAGGTCGGGGCGGGCGGCGGCGATCCGGGTCGTGACGGCGCCCCCCAGGGAGTTGCCGAAGAGATGCACCGCGCCGTGACGGCCCGCGTCGAGCAGCCGGATCACGGCGCGCGCGTGGGCGTTGACCGAGTAGTTGCGGTCCTGCGGCGGCGGGGAGTCGCCGAAGCCGGGCAGGTCGACCGCCTCGCCGTCGACCACGTCGGCCAGCAGGGACATCAGGTCGGACCAGTTCTGCGAGGAGCCGCCGAGGCCGTGCACGTACAGCGCGCGCGGCAGTCCGGGGCGCCTCGGCGGCCGGGAGCGTACGTTCAGGGTCAGCCCCGCCAGGGCGACCGAACGCAGCCGCTCACCGTCGGCGACCCGGACGGTGCTCACGCGCGGCACCGCGGCGGCGAGGGTTTCCGGCAGCTCGGTCGAAGACATGCGGGCAATGTTACGAGACGATCACGCGCCGATTCGCGTGTTCACCGTCACAGGACGCATAGCGTCGAGGGTACGGACCTCCTACCCTCGTAAGTACACGTGCTGTGCATGTGTACGTATTCGCCTCATTTCGCGAATGCGCGCGGAAGACGGAAGACGGCGGAAGACGGCCGGAGAGGAAGGGTGCCCCATGCCGGCGGACCCGAGCGACCCGGACACATTCCCGAAGTACATCGACAGGACCGACACCGACAAGGAAGAGCGGGCCGCCGGGGCGGACTCCGGCGAACTCGAAGAACTCGGCACGGAGACCCCGGAGGCCGACGCCGCCGAGCAGCACACGGACGTACGACCGTCCGACGACGATCCGCCGACCCGCATCGACACGGCCGAGGCCGACGAGGCCGACGCCGCCGAGCAGGCACGTACGGTCACCCTGGACGAGGACGACTACCGCTGAGCAACCGCTCAGGGCCCGGTCCGCTTCTGTCGGCATTGGATACTTTCCTCCGCCGACGCACGCGCGGCCGGACGGACATCCGACTCCCCGACTGTCCGGTCCGTGAAATTCTGCGACCTGACCACGCACAGCCGGGTTACCCAAAAGTACGATGGCAAGGCGGCGCACAGCGCGCACGGAACGATTCTGGGAGGCGGCGTGACAGCCATAGAGCAGACCGAGGCAGCGCGCCCGCGAGGCACGCGCCTGCCACGCCGCGCTCGACGCAATCAGCTTCTGGGCGCGGCTCAGGAAGTCTTCGTCGCACAGGGTTACCACGCCGCGGCGATGGACGACATCGCGGAGCGGGCCGGCGTCAGCAAGCCGGTCCTCTATCAGCACTTCCCGGGCAAGCTGGACCTGTACCTGGCCCTTCTCGACCAGCACTGCGAGGCCCTGCTGCACGCGGTGCGCACGGCCCTGGCGTCGACGACCGACAACAAGCTCCGGGTCGCGGCCACGATGGACGCGTACTTCGCCTACGTCGAGGACGAGGGCGGCGCGTTCCGGCTGGTCTTCGAGTCCGACCTGACGAACGAGCCCGCCGTGCGCGAGCGCGTCGACCGGGTGGCGCTCCAGTGCGCGGAGGCGATCTCCGACGTGATCGCGTCGGACACGGGCCTCTCCAAGGAGGAGTCCATGATGCTGGCCGTCGGGCTCGGCGGCGTCTCCCAGGTGGTGGCGCGCTACTGGCTCTCCAGCGAGTCGGTCATCCCGCGCGACAAGGCGGTGGAACTTCTCACCTCGCTCGCCTGGCGCGGCATCGCCGGATTCCCGCTGCACGGCAGCGAGCAGCACCCCGGCGCCTGACGCGCGCCCGGTCCCTCGGACCCCTCGGTCCGTGTTCGCTGCGGGCGTGCCCAGCCACCGTCCGGAGCGGTGCCTCTCCGGGCTAATGTGTCCTGCGTACCGCGCGGTTGACCGCGCAACGCACCGACCGTTCGGAGGGACATAGCGGTGGAGGTCAAGATCGGCGTGCAGCACACGCCCCGCGAGATCGTTCTGGAGAGCGGGCAGTCCGCCGAGGAGGTCGAGAGCGCCGTGGCCGACGCACTCGCCGGCAAGGCGAAGCTGCTCAGCCTCACTGACGAGAAGGGGCGGAAGGTGCTCGTACCGGCCGAACGGATCGCGTACGTGGAGATCGGCGAGCCGACGACACGACGAGTGGGCTTCGGCGCTCTCTAGTCCGACACGGCGGGACAGCACCACAGCGCACCACGGCGACAGAGGAGTGGGGGGGGGGGGGGGGGGGGGGGGGGGGGGCGGGGGGGGCGGGGGGGGCGGGGGGCCCCGGGGCGCCGCGGGCGGGGGGGGGGGGGGGGGGGGCG